>JAWLAI010000003.1:0-300000 GCA_041395565.1 Pseudomonadota bacterium
TGAACGTGCTGCTGGCCGAGGCCAACGTCCCCTACGACCTGCTCTACGACCTCGACGAGATCAATCCCGCGTTCCAGAAGACCGACGTGGCGCTGGTCATCGGCGCCAACGACGTCGTCAACCCGATGGCGCGGACCAACCCGGAAAGCCCGATCTACGGGATGCCGATCCTCAACGTGGACCAGGCGAAAAATGTCATCGTGATCAAGCGCGGACAGGGCAAGGGTTTCTCCGGTGTCGAGAACGCCCTGTTCTACGGCGACAACACGCGCATGCTCTACGGCGATGGCCAGGCCATGGTCGGCGAGCTGATCCAGGCCATCAAGCAGCTCTAGCAGGCGCCAGTCCCATCCCCCGGCCACGGGGCCCGCATCGGGTTCGCGGGCCCCGCCGTCGGGCCATCCCCGGCACCGGACACGGGTGCTATCATGCCCACGCGCAACAGCCCGGACCTGCGTGCGGCTCGCCTCAAAACGGTGCAACTCGGGGGGTGACGCAGCCTGCAAATTGACGCGGGCGAGGCGCCATCCACCCGTCCCGCCCGCGTTTTATACACAGCGGGCCTGCCGTTGGGAAAAAAATCCGAAACTTGACCCCGGTCAATATTAGAAGCTAATCAACTACTACAAATATCTGTTTTTTATATGAATATATTTTTGAGCAAAAAAAAGACAATCTAACGCCAGCACTGGAAATATAGGCACTTGAGCACCTCTGTCACAAATAGTCCACAAAGTTATCCACAGATTTTGTGGATAACCAATGCCACTCAATCGGATGAATGGCTTAGCCCTGAATCGTGAGAAATCCTCTCAATCAGTGATGCTAAAGTGAGTTTGTCACAAAACCCTTTTTTCCCCGCTGCGCGATGACACAGCCCATCCTGCGCATCGCCGTACCGACACCGCTGCACCGCAGCTTCGATTACCTGCCACCGGGCGGGATGACGGCCGCAACGACACTGCTGCCGGGGCAAAGGGTGCAGGTGCCATTCGGCCGCCGCAGCGTCATCGGCATCCTGCTCGAGGTGGTGACCCACCCGGCGGTCGCGGCGACCCGGTTGCGGCGCGCGCAGGCCATTCTCGATGCAACGCCGCTCATCGGAGCGGACCTCCTGGCGATGGTGGCCTGGGCCAGCGACTACTACCAGTACCCCGTCGGCGAGGCCTTCGCTGCCGCGCTGCCCGCGCTGCTGCGGCACGGCCAGCCGGCGGCACCCGGCGCGACCCGGCGCTGGCGCCTGACGGCGGCGGGCCGGGACGTCGATCCGGCCACGCTGCAGCGTGCGCCGCGCCAGGCCGAGGTGATCGCCGCCCTGCACGCGCACCCGGACGGCATCGAGCGCGCCGCGCTGGCGGCACCGGCGGCCGTACTGCACGCCCTGGCCGACAAGGGCTGGATCGAGCAGGTGCGCGTCGAGCCGGCTGCCGCGGACCCGGAGACGGCGGCCGGCAGCGGCCATGACCTGAACCAGGCGCAGCGACAGGCGGTCGAGGCCATACGCGCCCGGCTCGACCGCTTTCAACCGTGGCTGCTGGAAGGCGTCACGGGAAGCGGCAAGACCGAGGTCTACCTCAACCTGATCGAGACGGTACTGGCAAGCGGGCGCCAGGCACTGGTGCTGGTGCCGGAGATCGGACTCACCCCCCAGCTGGTCAGCCGGTTCACGCGGCGCTTCCCCGTGCCGCTGGCGGTCCTGCATTCCGGGCTCGGCGACCGGGAACGGCACGCGGCCTGGGAGCGGGCCCGCACCGGCGCCGCGGCGATCGTCATCGGTACGCGTTCAGCCATCTTCACGCCGCTCGCCCGCCCCGGGCTCGTGGTCGTCGACGAGGAACACGATGCCTCGCTCAAACAGCAGGACGGGTTCCGCTACTCCGCGCGCGACCTGGCCGTGTGGCGCGCGCGCCATCTCGGCATACCCGTGGTACTGGGTTCGGCCACGCCCTCACTGGAAAGCCTGTATAACGTCGAGCAGCAGCGTTATCAGCGGCTGGCACTGCCGGAACGTACCGGCACGGCGCAACTCCCGGCATTCGAGCTGATCGACGTGCGCCACCAGCCACTGGAACACGGCCTGTCCGCCCCGCTGCTGGCACGGATCGGCCAGCACCTCGCAGCCGAGGGCCAGGTGCTGCTGTTCCTGAACCGCCGCGGCTTCGCCCCGACGCTGATGTGCTACGACTGCGACTGGGTAGCGGAATGCCGGCGCTGCGATGCGCGCCTGACCTGGCACCAGAGCGACAACCGGCTCCATTGTCACCACTGCGGCAGCCAGCGCCCGGTCGACACGACCTGCCCCGCCTGCCATGGCAGCGACCTGCATCCCCAGGGTCAGGGAACCGAGCGGGTCGAGCTGGCGCTGGTGGAACACTTTCCGGATGTGGAGATGCTGCGCATCGACCGCGATACGACGCGGCGCAAGGGCGCGCTGGACGCCCTGCTGGAACGGGCCCGGCGCGGCCGGCGCCAGCTGCTGCTCGGCACCCAGATGCTGGCCAAGGGGCATCACTTCCCGAATGTGACCCTGGTCGGCATTCTCGATGCCGATCACGGCCTGTTCAGCACCGAGTTCCGCGCCAGCGAACGCATGGCGCAGCAGATCGTGCAGGTCGCCGGCCGCGCCGGCCGGCATGACCGCGCCGGTCAGGTGCTGATCCAGACCGCGCACCCCGATCATCCGCTGCTGCTCACGCTGGTCAGGGAGGGCTACCCGGCCTTCGCCCGTGCCGCACTCGCCGAGCGCCACGCGGCACGGCTGCCGCCGGTGACGCACCTGGCGCTGCTGCGGGCCGAAGCGTCGGATCCCGGCGCGCCGGTACACTTCCTGGACGGCGTCCAGGCGCTGATCCGCGCCACCGGCGTATCCGGCATCGAGGCCTGGGGACCGGTCCCCGCCACCATGGAACGGCGCGCCGGACGCTACCGGGCCCAGTTGCTGCTGCAGTCCGACCGGCGCGGCAACCTGCAGCAGCTGTTGGCCACGCTCGTGCGCCAGCTGGAGCAGGACCGCGCCACGCGCCGGGTACGCTGGTCGGTCGACGTCGACCCCGCGGACACCTACTGAGCCGGTTGCAAGAAACCCGGGGGACCGGATAATAGCCGCCTGGCCCCGATCAATGGGTCAGACTCGATTGATCTCGCAGCTGGACAACCCTGCGCAATCTTTGTGGATCAATCGAGTCTGACCCCATTGATCCTCGCGCCAGCCCGAAATCGAACAATCTGCGGCCCTTCAGCGCCGCACTCCGGAACCACGTGAAAGAACTGATCACCAGCAAACTCGCCGATGCGGTCTACCGCCTGCAGCTCGCCGGCAGCCTGCCGGCCGAAGGCCTGCCCGGGATCATGGTCGAACGCACGCGCGAACGCACACACGGCGATTTCGCGACCAATTACGCCATGCTGCTGGCCCGGCCGCTGCAGCGCAAGCCGCGCGAGCTGGCCGAACTGCTGGTCGGGGCCATCGAACCCGGCACCGGTATCAAACGCATCGAGATCGCCGGCCCCGGCTTCATCAACTTCCACCTGGGCCCCGCCGCCTGGCACGGCGTGGTGCGCGCGGCCCTGGAACATGGCGCCGGTTTCGGACGCAGCAAGCACGGTAGCGGCCAGCGCGTGCAGGTCGAGTTCGTCTCCGCCAATCCCACCGGCCCGCTGCACGTCGGTCACGGCCGCGGCGCGGCCTATGGTGCCGCGGTGGCCGACCTGCTCGCGGCCATCGGCTACGAGGTGCACCGCGAGTACTACGTCAACGATGCCGGCCGCCAGATGGACATCCTGGCCGCCAGCGTCTACCTGCGCTACCTCGAGCTGTGTGGCGATACGGTGGAGTTCCCGGCCAACGGCTACCAGGGCGACTACATCTGGGACATCGCGGCCACGCTGCATCGCGAGGGCGGTGATGTCTTGCGTCACCCGGTCGCGCTTGTATTCGAAGGCGTACCGCCCGACGCCCCAGCCGGCGGCGACAAGGAAGCGCATATCGACGGCCTGATCGAACGCATCAAGTCACTGCTCGGCGGCGCCAACTACCGCGAGGTGTTCGATGCCGGCCTCACCGCCATCCTCGGCGACATCCGCCGCGATCTCGAGGAGTTCGGCGTACACTACGACGAATGGTTCTCGGAACGCTCGCTGACCGAGAGCAACGCGGTGGCCCGCTGCATGGACAGGCTCAAAGCCAGCGGCCACGTCTACGAGCGTGACGGCGCGCTCTGGTTCCGCTCCACCGACTACGGTGACGAGAAGGACCGCGTCATCGTGCGCGACAACGGGCAGACCACCTACTTCGCCTCAGACATCGCCTACCATGCCAACAAGCTGGAACGCGGCTACCACCGCGTCATCGACATCTGGGGCGCCGATCACCACGGCTACGTGCCGCGCGTGAAGGCCGCGCTCAGCGCACTGGGCGACGACCCCGCCCGGCTCGACGTGCTGCTGGTGCAGTTCGCGATTCTCTACCGCAACGGCGAGAAGGTGCAGATGTCGACCCGCTCCGGCGAATTCGTCACGCTGCGTGAGCTGCGCCACGAGGTCGGCAACGATGCCGCGCGCTTCTTCTACGTCATGCGCAAGTGCGAGCAGCACATGGATTTCGACCTGGACCTGGCCAAGTCGCAGTCGAACGACAACCCGGTGTACTACATCCAGTATGCGCACGCACGCGTGCGCAGCGTGTTCCGCCAGCTCGCCGAACAGCGGTTGCACTGGGACCAGGCCGCGGGTCTGGCCGCGCTGGACCGGCTGAGCGAACCGCACGAGGACGCGCTGCTGGTCAACCTGTCGCGCTATCCCGAGGTCATCGAGAGCGCGGCGCTCAACCACGAACCGCACCAGCTGACGCATTATCTGCGCGAACTGGCGAACGACTTCCATACCTACTACAACGCACACAAGTTCATCATCGACGACGCCCCGCTGCGCGATGCGCGCCTCGCCCTGATCGAGGCGACCCGACAGGCGATCGAAAACGGGTTGCGGCTGCTCGGCGTCAGTGCGCCTGACAGCATGTAGGCTGCGGCATGGCACGCGATTACAAGCACCGCGCGCAGCCGCGCCGCAGGAAACCCGCTCTGTCGCCGCTGGTCGCCGTGCTTTCCGGCCTGCTCATCGGCCTGTTCGTCGCATTCCTGGTCTATATCAAGATGCAGGCGGCGCCGGTACAGCCGCAGGTGTTCATCAAGGAACCCCTGCCGCCCGAGGCGCTGCCGGCGCCGGCGGCCGGACCTGCAGGCAAGGTGCAGCAGGACAGCGCCGCCCCGGCCGAGCCGCCGAAGCCGCGTTTCGACTTCTACACCCTGCTGCCGGAGATGGAAGTCGTGGTGCCGGATCAGGAAATCACCGGCAAACCCAAGCAGGGCGTGCCGCAGGTCGAGCAACCCGGCACCTATTTCCTGCAGGTCGGCTCCTTCCGCAACAGCGCCCAGGCCGACCACCTGAAGGCCGAGATGGCCCTGCTCGGCCTGGAGGCCAGCGTCCAGAAGATCAGCATCGACAACAAGACCACCTGGCACCGTGTGCGCGTCGGCCCGTTCCGCGACCTCGACGCGCTGAACCGCACGCGCAGCACGCTCAGGCAGCGCGGCGTGGAGAGCACGCTGGTGAAGATCACCGGCTAGTGACCGCTCACGGCTAGCCCGGTTAATTCCTTGGCAAAGTCGTCAAGAGACCAAAATCCGCTTCGCAACAGAGAGGACACCGAGGACACAGACAAGGATTCTGTCGTCGTCGGGACTTGTCTGATTTGTGAAGATCCGTAATCGCCCCGGCTACAGCGCCGCATTGTGGCTTTGAATTGCAGCCATACCGATCCTGCAGTCGTGGCAAGCAGGCAATCGCTTAAGGCCAGATGATGCCCCATTCCGGACTGCAAGCCATTCCTTCAATGAGGGACGTGTAACAGTCGGGAGGCGACCCGAACCGGAAGTTCAGGATTTTGCCTTGCATGTCAGGCAGGTACTGAAAGTTGCCGTTTGTGTTTTGGCAGCAGATCACCTTCAGGAATGCCCACTCACGCCGAGAGAATCCCTCTCGGTGTGAGTAGGTTTGCAAAGGAATCAGTGTCAGCGTTTCTCGAAGCGCCGTGTGTCCTCGCCAGCATAATTGGCCACTGTACCGTCAATGACAGTTGTTGTTTTGATCTGCTGCACAACCTCAGCAAGACGAACCCCGGGGATAGCGCAGGTCATTTCCGTATTAGGCATGCCAGTACGGACACGGCTTAACATACAGCCCACGCTGACTGCCACCTCATGCTGCTCCTTTGCTATTGCGATGATGTGACATTGCGGTTTACCTTCGAAATGCATGTCGGGGAATGCATCCGAGATAGTCATTGCCTGTTTTGCGTTAATTCGCAAGAACACTACATCCGGCGTCTGACCGGCATCCTGCAATGGTCCGTAGGTCACATACTTGTATCGCCCTTTAATCACCGGTATTTCCGGGAATATTTCCGGTGCCACCCATCCAGCACCGACCAACGCACTTACATCTGACTTGTCACCTACCTCATCCAGCGACCTGAAACCGTGAGTTACACTGCCAACACTACAGTTGGCATGATCTTCAGCTACTGTGCTGAAAGTTCGTCCTTCAGCCTTCATCCAGAAAACGCAACCGGCTGGTACACGACCTGTACGGCCATCGGCGGTGGCTGCCGGCATTTCGTCGTCAAATGGCTCAACGCCAGGCAAGGCTTCCTGGCTGAAGTGGATAGCAAGGGGGGGGTGCTGCAAACCCAGGGACTTTACAAGATCAGCAGCCAGTTTCTGGTTGTCCTGTTCCGGCATCGGTTCTATCTCCTTGTTCTTGCTCTCGTTGTGGGTTCGGCCGCTAGTGCTGGTTGCATGAACGTCCAATCATATCCCATTCCGGTGACTGATTTGTATTACGGCATGAACGGGGCTTCCGGAGTGCGTAGAACTGCAACTCATTTACAGTTGAAAAGGTAGTACCGATTGCATAACGGGAACGGCGTATTCTGCGGCATTCCTGCCGTTTGCCATATTTCCCGGAATGACACGAACTGGCCGAACCCGGATCTACGCCTGCAAAATGCCAACTGGATTCCGGCTTTCGCCGGCATGACGGATGTTGGCCGGTTAAGGCCCTACTAAAAATATGAATGACTGGATTCCGGCTTTCGCCGGCATGACGGTTGCTGGCCGGTACCGTAAGCACACGTCGCAGTGACTCGATATCCGGGAAGGACATCGATTGCGGACCCGTTCGTTCACGCGAGCGCGAGCAGTATCGGCCGCTTTGCGCGCAGGAGCGACTCGTTGCGCTGCGTCTCTGCGCAAGGCCTGGTTTCAGTAGCAACATCAGCACCAGCCGTCATCCGTCCTTTTTCCTGAACAGATCGGCGAGCCCGGCGAGCGCCTTGTGCGAGACGCCGGCGCCGGTCCTGCCGCTGGCGCTGGCCGCCTCCTGCTGTTCCAGGTAGCGCGCATGTTCGTTGTCGTGGCAGTACAGGCACAGCAGCTCCCAGTTGCTGCCATCGGCCGGGTTGTTGTCGTGATCGTGATCGCGGTGATGCACTGTCAGTTCATGCAGGTTGGCGCGGCCGAATTCGCGCCTGCAGCGCCCGCACACCCAGGGGTACAGCTTCAGCGCCTGCTCGCGGTAGCCGGCCTCGCGCCGGGCCCGCTCCTGCTGCGCCTGTGCCACGACCGCATCCAGGCGGCCGTTGCGGGAGTTCTTGTCGTTTGCCATGCGTTCACCTGCTCGTTTGCATCCCGGCGGGATGCTGGCCGCAATCACTGATCCGGTCTACAGCGGCATCGTTCGGATCCACCCGCTGGAGTGGACCGTCCGCAAGTTGCGCCACGCCAGCCCTGCGCGCGCAATCCGCTCCCACGACAGTCGATGCACCTGTGGCAGCGGACCGTGTCCGCGAATTACACCTGCGGTGATTTGCTTGCCCTGCAGCAGCGGACCGCGTCCGCAATCTTCCGTACGGAGCTACGGCAGGACTGCCGGATGCGTGAACACGTAGTCGTTCTCCTGCACCGGCGTATGGCAGCCGAAACACTCCTGCACGAAGCCGGCATCCTTGCCGTAGGGCGCCTGATCCAGTCCGGTCCAGCGCGCGAAACCCCAGCCGCCGGTGGCCGCATACCGGGCCGCATCCTTGACCATGAACTCGGCGTGCACGAAATCGCCCGGCACCGTGGCCTTTTCCCAGGCCGGGTGCGTCACGTCCTTCCATACCAGCTTGCCGAGGATGGCGCCGTCCGGCCAGGGTCGGGTCTGGCCGGCGCGCGCCGCCGCCACGGCCGTATCGTTGCCCAGGATCACGCGCAGCGTGTTGTTGTCGGTCCGGTGCGATACGCCGAGCACGCGCCAGTCGCGGTATCCCTCCGGCAGGCTGATGCCGTTGGGTGCCGGCGCGGGCGCCTCGGCCGCGCCCACCGCCCCGGCCAGCAGCAATGCAAACAGGCCACCGATCGGTTTCTTGTTCATGTCATGCCTCCCGTCATTCCCGCTGCGTACAGTCTGCCGGCGCACGCGCCCGCCAGCACGGCAGGGCCCGTCGCACGACGCCAGGCGATAGCGCGGCCGGCATGGGACAGGCTTCGCTACCAGCATAGCATCCCGGCCCGGCCCGCGACTGCCGCCACATGCCGCCGGCGCCGCTCACTCCTCCAGCCGCTTGTGCAGGTGCACCGGCTCGGCCATGCGCCTGCGCATGCGGATGTTCAGCATCTCGACCGCGACCGAGAACGCCATGGCGAAGTAGATATAGCCCTTCGGCACATGCACGTCGAAACCCTCCACGATCAGGGTCACACCGACCATGATCAGGAACGACAGCGCGAGGATCTTGATGGTGGGATGGGCGTCGACGAAATCGCCGATCGGCTTCGCGGCGAACAGCATGACAGCCACCGACAGCACGATGGCGATCGCCATGATCGAGACGTGGCTGGCCAGGCCGACGGCGGTGATCACCGAGTCCAGCGAGAACACGATATCGAGCACCGCGATCTGGAACAGCACCGCACCCATGCCCGCGACCGCGCCGGGCGCGGTATGTTCGGCTGCGCCTTCGAGGCTGTCGTGGATCTCGAAGGTAGCCTTGCCGAGCAGGAACAGGCCGCCGCCGATCAGGATGATGTCGCGCCCCGAGATCGCCTCGCCCAGCAGCGTGAACCAGGGTTCCGTCAGGCCGACCACCCAGGCGATCGAGAACAGCAGCGCGAGCCGCGTGAGCATGGCCAGCGCCAGCCCGGTGGTGCGCGCGAAGTTGCGCTGCTGCGCCGGCAGGCGGCCGACCAGGATGGAGATGAAGATGATGTTGTCGATCCCGAGCACGATCTCCAGGGCCGTGAGCGTGCCCAGCGCGATCCAGGCCTCCGGGCTGGAAAACCATTCGAACATCCACTGACTCCCGTTATGGCTGTTGCACGATCTGCCGCTGCGGCGCGCACTCCGCATCCGCGCCGGAGCGGGTACTGAACAGCACCGGCGCCTGCGCGATGCGCTGGTAGAGCGCGAGCAGGCGCCGGTACGGCGCCCAGTTGAGCAGGAACGTGGCCAGCGCGTTCCACAGCGCCACCCACGCCGCGACGGTGAGGCCCTCGGCGAACACCCGCGCGATGACCGCCTCGCTGTGCTCCACGTAGAGATTCACGCGCACCGACAGCGTCAGCAGCGCGAGCCCCGCCAGCAGCATGATAAACGAGGTGCGGAACATTTGCTTGAGCTCGCGGGTCTCGAGATGTACCAGGTAGGTGAAATAGGTGTTGATGCTCTGCATCACGCGCGACGTGCTGTCGCTGTCCACCGCCCGCGCGAAGCTGAAACGGACCGCGAACGGCTCGGCGCCGATCTCGCGCACCGATTCGACCAGGTACTCGACCAGGTCCGGCTCCAGGTCCTTTTTCAGGAAGTTCGCGGTGTTGTCGTAGTCGCTGTAGAGTTCCTCGACCCGGTTGGCGGCGATATCGATGATCAGCCGGCCGTCGTCGGTACGGGTATAGCGGTCGAGTATCGGTGTTTCCATGGCGGCTGACCTCGTCTGCCCAGCGCCAGGCGGATAGTAAACCGGATACCGGACGGAGTACATCGGCACAGCGACGGCGGCACGGGCATGCCTGCAGCGGCCGGGAAACAGCGGGCGGTACGGTGCTGCTGCGCGGGAAACCGGGGAAGCTATGTATATGACGTCAGCGCGAGGAACCCGCCCCGCTGCAATATTCAACCGACTGCTGGCATGCCGTGAGATTGCATCGCTGCGCCCGCAATGACGGGAACTCGATGACCCGCGCGGGGTGCGACGTGCACTCCGGCGATCGCGATCAGCGCGGCGACTCCGGGTACGGACGCCGGCCGCCCGGCGCCACCGTGGGCGGCGGGACAACCGCGGTCACGCGGCGCTACCAGGTGTAATCGGCATCCGGCCAGATCGCCCGGATCTCCCCGGCCTGCTGCATTGCGGTGAAGCGCTCCCAGGCGATCCCGTTCACATCCACCTCCACCGTGAATACCTCGCAGGCATCGTCTTCCCAGCCGAGGTGCCTGAGCTGCCCGGCGGCACCCGTTTCGCTGTAACGCACCGACAGGTTCAGACCGTCGGTTCGCCACAGCGCGTACTCGCCGGGCACCACCACCACGGGTGCGATCCCGAGCCGCCGCGTATAGTCCGCGATCGAAGACGCGATGTCGTTAACACCGAGGGCGATATGTATTCTGCGCATGCATGGCTCCTTATGCAGTAACGTCAGCAACACCCGGTCCGCGCGCGGCCGGCCTCAGTAACCCAGAAACAGCAGCACACCGGCCAACCCGGTCAGCACGATCAGCGCCGGCGCGATGCCGCATACCCGCGCCGGCAGCGACAGCTCGGCGTACACCCGCAACGTCCGCACCAACAGGTAGAGCGCGGCCACCGCGGTGAACAGCAGCAGCGCCAGGAACACCAGCGTCGCTGTCGCACCAGCGGCGAACCCTTCGTCCTGCGGCACGAACCGCGGCACGACGAATGCGGCCAGCAGCAGGATGCCGCACCAGCCGGCCAGGTGATAGATCTGTCGCTCGGCGTCAGGATGCGCGATGCGGCTCATAGACTCTGTCCCCCTGCGGTCAGATCCGTGACTCTACCGGGGCCCGCCGCTTCACGCCCCGAACAGCAGTTCCCCGATACCGAGGCCGGCCGCCGCCAGTGCGAACCAGAGTGCCAGCGCCAGCAGGAACAGCCCACACGCGCGCAGGCCCTGCTGCCCGCCGCGCGAACGCAGCAGGTAATACGGAATCGCCACGACGCCCGCGGCCACCACCATCGCGTTCAGCAGCGGTGTGCGCCGGTAGGCATGCTCGTCGGTGTCGAAGATATACCACGTAAATACCAGGATAGCGCAACCCAGCGACAGCACCATGTCGAGCCATGCCGGCCCGCCGCGCGCGCCGAGCAACGGTTCGAGCAGACCCGCCAGCAGGGCGGTCGCTGCCAGCAACCCCAGCACCACGTGCTTGCCGTTCGCCGTGACCATGCCTAGCCGCTAGCGCCCGGCGCCGGCGGCTGCAGCCGGCGGATGATCGCCTGGTAACGCCGCTCGTTCCTGATGGTCAGGTGCAGGAACAGCAGCATGACGATCAGCACGAAGAACAGCACGGTCGTCACCAGCGGCAGGAACAGCGCCGAGAGCTGCATGACATCGGACGACAGGGTGCCGTCGGCCACGGCCGCGATCACGTAGGAGGTGTTGGCCAGCGGCGGATGTTTCAGGTACAGGAACAGCCAGGTTCCGGCGAGTAGCAGCAGCAGCAACAGCAGCACCGGCGGCCACCAGCGGATCAGCCGGCGGCGCCGGTCGATGAAAATGCGTTCGTTGCTGCTCAGCTGTTGCATCCTGCCTCCCGGGTATCTGTCTTACTGTCAGTCTGTCGGGGCCGGCGTCAGACATCCTGTCAGTGTCTGCGCCGGAACCTGCCGTGTCACAGTACGCGCGCCGCCGTCCACAGCGCCCCGCTGCCGATACGCTCGTACCAGGCATCGAACTCTGCGCGATAGCTGTTCCAGGGTTCCTCGAGCTCGGCGTTGGTGCCGCTGAGCGCATAGGCCATGCCTTCCGTGAACCAGGCCGGCGCCCGCAGCTGGGCAATCACGCCGAGCCGCTCCGCCTGCAGATGATGGATCAGCTCGTGACGCAGGTAAAAGCGATCCCAGCCGCGCGGACTTATCACGATCCCGGAGACCCCCACCGCGCGCGCCTTGGAGTGCTCGAAACCGAAGGCGCGGAAACAGGTCTCGGTCGCGCAGAACACGGCGCGCGGGCGGTGTTTGATGGTGCCCGCCACCGCACTGACGTAGTCGGCCGCGCGCTCGTACAGCGCGGCGGCCTCGGGCAGGCGCGCGGTGTCATCGAGGCAGAAGGTGGCATCGACGCAGGTCACGCCCGGCACCAGCCCGGGCGCCAGTATGCGCACGGGCTTGTACAGCCACCAGGCCAGCACGGGCGTACACAGCAGGCAAACGATCAGCAGACGTGTCATTCCGGTCCCCCTGGCCACCGCCCGGCAGCCACCGGTATCCCACATCCCGAGTATACGCAGTGCCGCCGGTCCGATGCACGCCGCGCGTGCCCGCCTTCAGCCCGGTCCGGCCGCTGCACCGCCGCGCGCACCGGGCCGGTACAGCAGCAGCCCCCCTGCCGCCGCCGCGGCGAACAGCGCCCCGGCGCCGAACGTGGCCACGGCGCCGCGGGTCTGCCACAGCGCGCCCGCGATCACGCTGGCCAGCAGCAGCGCCGCGCCGCTGACCAGATTGAAGATGCCGAAGGCCGTGCCGCGCAGGTCGTCCGGCGCCGTGTCGGCCACCAGTTTCGCCAGCAGTCCCTGGGTCAGCGCCATGTGCAGCCCCCACAGCGCGGCGCCGCCGAAGGTCTGCAGCGGCGTCCCCGCCACGGCCAGCAAGGCATCCGCGGCGATCAGCACGCCGAGTCCGGCGAGCAGCAGCCGGCGCGGCGACAGCACGTCGGCCAGCGCGCCGGCGGGATAGGCGCAGACCGCGTAGACGGCGTTCATCACGACCATGATCAGCGGCACGTATCCGATGGCGAGCCCCACCTCCTGCGCACGCAGGATCAGGAAGGCCTCGCTGAAGCGCGCCAGGGTGAAGACGGCACCGAGCGCGACCACCCGCCAGAAGCGCGGCGGCAGTGACCGCACCCTGGCGGGCGCCAGCGCGCCGCGCTTCCCGGACAGGGTGGCAGCCGGCTCGCGCACCGCTGCGAGCAGCACGGCGACGGCGAGCACGGCGGGGACGACCGCCAGCCACAGCACCGCGCGGATATCGTCCGCGAGCAGGACCATGCACACTAGCGCCAGCAACGGCCCGAGCAAGGCACCCAGGGTATCGAGCGCCTGCCGCAGGCCGTATGCCGCGCCGCGCAGGTGCCGGGGCACCAGGTCCGCGACCAGCGCATCGCGCGGGGCGCCGCGGATGCCCTTGCCGATCCGGTCGACACAACGCGCCGTGAAGACCCAGCCGATCGTCGCCGCCAGCGGGAACAGCGGCTTGGTCACGGCCGCGAGGCCGTAGCCGAGCACCAGCAGCGGCTTGCGCCGGCCCAGGTAATCGCTGTAAACGCCGGAAAACACGCGCATGAAAGCCGCGATCGCCTCGGCGCTGCCCTCGATCACGCCGATGGTCAGCATGGAGGCGCCGAGCACCGTGCCGAGGAACACCGGCAGCAGGCTGTGGATCAGCTCGGAGGAGACATCCATCAGCATCGAGACCAGGCCGAGCGCCCAGATGCCGCCGGGCAGCCGGCGGTAGCCGCTGCGTAGCGGGACGGGTTCATCCTGGCCGGCGGGAGCCTGCATGCGTGTTGCCTGTCGCGGGAAGTCGCGGCCCTGCCGGGATGCGGGCCGACGCCGTCGTCGATGATACAGGACGCGGCCGGACCTGCGGCAGCCGCGCGGGCCGTGCCGGAACAGCCCCGGGCCGGGCGCCGCTCAGGTCGGCTGCAGCTGCGTGGGCCGGATCGTGAATACGACCGGCGGCAGTGCCGTCACCCGCTGCAGCACATAGCGCCGCGGTCCGTCCTGGCGGATGCGCAGGAAATAGAATCCCGCCGCGGGGATGCTGATGTCGTGGACGTAGGTCTCGTCGTCGATCGCGACCTCACCCGTCAGTGTGCAGGCCCGGTCGAAATACATCAGGACCAGGTTTTCGCGCGTGCCGCCGTCGACGAAGCCGCCCGCGCCCAGCGGTTGGCGCGTCTTGGCGTCGAACGGGAAGGTACCGATGCGTGCGAAGCGGGTGCGCGCCGGCCGCAGCGACAGCCCGGTCGTCTCCGCGCCCGCCTGCAGCGTCGCCGCCCCGGCCCGCAGACCCGGCTCCGCCCGCGACAGCTCCAGGTGCAGACGGTCCTCGGGTGTCAGCAGGACGGTGAACAGCAGGTCGTTGCCGGGCGTGCCGAAGATCCGGCCCGGAATATAGGGAAAGACCAGGACGAGATGCCCGGCCTGGAAGCGGGGATCCACCACCTGGTTGTCGTCGTCGATGTACTCGACGCTCGCGATCAGCTCGCTCAGCGCGCCGTCCGCCACCGAGCCCCGGACGGCGCCCGGCGGCGCGCAGCCTCCCAGCATGGCCGCCAGCAGCACGGCCATCAGCACCAGCCCGGTCCTTGCCTGTCTCACGCGTTTCCGCCTCCGTCATTGCGCAGCCGCCGTCCGGCCGTCGTTCCTGTATCGGCCCGCAATCCCGCTCATGCACCGGCATGCGCGGGCAGCACGATCACGTTCCCCTGCTTGTGTCCCTGCTCGACGTAGCGGTGCGCCTCCACGATACGCTCCAGCGGATACAGCCGGTCGATGACCGGGCGGTACGCGCCCGCGTCGGCCAGCGCCCCCAGGAACGCCAGGTCGCGGGCCTTGTCGGCCGCCGGCCGCAGGCCCGTGAACATGATGCGCGCACGCCGGCCGCCGGGGATGCGCGTCCACAGTGTCTGCAGCAGGATCGCCGGTGTCAGTACCGTCGCGAGATAGACGCCGCCGCGCCGCAGCACGCCGCGGCAGCGCGCGAAGGAACTCTTGCCCGCCGTGTCGAACACGATGTCGTAGCGTTTGGCCGTACGGGTGCAATCCTCGCGGGTGTAGTCGATGGCCCGTTCGGCACCGAGCGCAAGCACAAGTTCCAGGTGCGCGGTGCTGCAGACCCCGGTGACCTCGGCGCCGAAATGCACTGCCAGCTGCACGGCAGCCGTTCCCACCGAGCCGGATGCGCCGATCACCAGGACCCGCTGACCACGCCGGATGCGGCCCGCATCGCGCAGGAAGGGCAGCGCCGTCAGCCCGCCCGCGCAGAGGCTCACGGCCTCGGCGTAATCGAGACGCGCCGGCAGCGGCGCCAGCGCCCCGTCGGCCGGCAGACAGACCGCCCCGGCATGGGCACCGAAACCGGAGTCACTCGCGGCGAAGACCCGCTGGCCCGGCCGGAAGCGCCGGACCGCCGCGCCCACGGCGACGATGTCGCCGGCCAGGCTGGATCCCAGCACCGGCACGCGCGGCCGGACCGGGCCGGTGGCAAGCCGCGCCGCCAGCGGCCGGCCGCGACGGAACAGGCAGTCCTCCGCTGCCACCGCCGCCGCCCGGATGCGGATCAGCACCGCGTCGGGCGCGGGCACGGGATCGTCCAGCGTCGCCAGCTGCAGGACGTCCGGCGGTCCGTAGCGGTCGTAGACGGCTGCCTGCATGTGCTTCCTCCCGTTCCGCCGCGGTATCCCGCAGCCTCCAGCGCGTTCTGCGCGGTGGCGCCGGGTGCGCCACCCGCGCTCAGGGCACGATCTGGATCGGCGTGCCGGTCTCGACCAGTTCCCAGATCTCGTCCATCTCCCGGTCGGTCACCGCGATGCAGCCGTCGGTCCAGTCGAAGCCCTGCGTGATCCAGGCCACCCAGCCACGGCCATTGCGCTGACCGTGGATCATGATCGCGCCGCCCGGGTCCACGCCGGCCGCGCGCGCGCGGGCACGGTCCGCGTCATTCGGATAGGAGATGTGGATGGCCTTGTGGAAGGCGCTGTCGGACTTCTTGTAGTCCAGGGTATAGCTACCCTCCGGCGTCCGCTCGTCGCCGGCCCGCTGTTTGTGCCCGACCGGGTTGGCCCCGAAGGCCACCGCGTATTCCCGCACCGGCGCGCCCTGCGACACCAGGTAGAGCCTGGCGGCGGACTTGTCGACGTAGACCAGGTCGATGGCCGGATCTGCGGCCGCGGCGAGGCCGGGCAGCGCGAGCGGCAGGGCGGCGCACAGGACGCGAATTGGCTGCATGTTGCCGTCTCTTATGCTCAGGTAGAACCGTCTGACCCGACCTGCCGCAACCGCGCGTGGGGCACGCGCACGATGGCATGCCGTCATCCCGGCATCACCGCCGGTCACCCGCGGGGATTGTAGCGTCTGCCGCGCGGCGACGGTAACCGTACAGCCAGCGCGCGGTCGTGTCGCCGCTATTGCGCACCGAGTGGCGCACGCCCGCGGGGATGCAGAGTTCCACTCCCGGCGCCGGCCGGCTGACCGCGCCGTCGACCTCGAATACCAGCGTCCCCTCGAGCACGCACACGAGTTCATCCGTATCGTGCACGAAATCCTCCCAGCACTGGCCCGGGGGATCGACCCAGAGCGCACAGCTGAATCCCCTGGCGGCCCAGTCCCGGGCGATGTCCTGCCGGTCCGGGACGGTCATGTGCTGCCGCAATGCCGATTCATGCCGCCGGTTGTAGATGCGCGCGCCGCGCCACGCGGCATTGCGCCGGAACGAGCGCACCGCCGCGACGCCCGCAGGACGGCAGGCCGCGCTAGCGGATGCGATACGCCGAATGACAGGACACGCACGCCGCGGTCACCTCCGACAGCGCCTGGTAGGCGGGCAGCGGCTCGCCCTCCTCCGCGCGCAATGCGAAACGGCTGGCCGCGTGATGCATGCGGGTACCGGCCCGCTGCATCTCCGCCGGCATGAACCGCGCCATGTGCGCCGCCCCGTGCGCCTCGAGCGCGCTCATCCCCAGGCGGGCCTCCGCGATCCGGGCCGCGGCATCCAGGTCGCCCAGCGCGAGCGCCGCCAGTATCTCGTCCAGGGCGGCGAGATGATCGCGCATGTTCGACAGCATGTGCGCCTGCATCTGCGCCGGCAGCTCCACCCGTTCGCGCGTATCCCCGGCGGCGGGTTCCGCGGCCTGCAGCAGACAGGGCAGCCATGCCGCGAGCACGAGCGCGGTGCGCAGGCGGGCGCGCGGCACGGACACAGGCGCTACCGTATCAGCCCTGGCCATAGCCATGGGCCATCAGCACCGCCAGGACCGGCAGCAGCAGCAGTACGAGCAGTTCCGCCCGGACGATGTGGATCAGCCGCGCCGGCACCGCGATGATCGCTGCCGGCGACTTGCGCTGCCTGAGCAGGAACACGGTCGGGTAGATCGACAGCAGGCCCAGCAGCACGAACGCGCCCAGCTTGGCGTGGAAGACCGGGTTGCCGCTGTAGTACGCCGCCGGCTTGCCCGTCCATAACCAGAGCGACAGCCCCGCGCCGAGGACGACCAGCGCCGACAGCCCGTAGATCGCGTCGATCACCGCCAGGCGCCGGATGTCTTCGGCCCCGAGCCGCGGCTTGAGCAGCAGATGCTCGCCCACGAGCATCGATGCCAGCACCATGATGCCGAGAAAATGCACAGTGCGGATGATCACCTCAGTCATGGCGCCAACTATACACCCTGACCCGCGCGCCGTGGCGGTCGATGCCCGGCAGGGTATGCGGCTGCATCACGATCCGGCGCCCAGGTGCAGCGACAGACGATCGAGATTCTGCTCGTTGCCGGGCTCCGCGACATGGCGCACGGCCGCCGCCACCGCGGGATCCTCGAATACCTGGACCCAGCGCACCTGGGTTCCGTCAGCCGTGGGCAGGAGCGACACCGTGAGCGTGAACCGTGGCGGGGAGACATGCTGGATCACGATCCGCCGGTCCGCCGCCAGTTCCGCAAAGATGCATTCGTTGCGGTAATCGTGGCCATCGGGGCCATGCATGACGAACCGCCAACGGCCGCCCGTCTTGAACTCGAACGTTTCGAAGCGGTTGGTGAAGCCCTGCGGCCCCCACCATTGCGCCAGTCGTGCCGGATCGGCAAACGCGGCGTAGATCGCCGCGGCGGTGCCTGCCAGGGTCCGCGCCGTCTGGAGCGTGCGATCGGTGTGCGCCGGATCGGTCATCGGGCAGGACCCGTCTCAGGATACCGTGCGGCGGCGCAGGGTTCGCGGCCGCCGCGGCATCACCGGCCCGCCCCGGGGTGCTGCCGCACGAAGCGCAGCGTGGCCAGCGCCGCGAACAGGCCGGGCAGGGTGAAACACGCCACGGTGAGCGGCACGACCAGCCCCGGCGCGAGCGGCAGGGTGAAACGGACGGTAATGGCGAAGGCGCAGGCAATCGCCGTCGCGGCGATGAGCAAGCGGCCGAAGTAGGCATTCGCTTCGCGCCACAGCGCCGCGTCGGCCTGCGTCGCCCGGGTGCGGAAACCGTAGACGGGATTGGGTGGCACCCTGCGCAACACCAGCGGGATCGCGAGCGCGACCAGCACCAGCGAGACGCCGATAACGGTGACGAGGCTCTTGTCGTATAGGTCCATGCTACAGCCTTGCAACGGCGCATCGATCGGTCGGTGCCACCGGCTGCCGCTGCGACCCGGTCAGGGGTGCTGCGCCGGCCGGCTGCCTGGCGCACATAGATATAGCGCACACGGGGAATCTTTGCACCTTTATCTGCAGCAGCGGTTAAACCGGATCCGAGCAAGACGTGCATTTCGAGAGCCGGCAACCGGGGATATGTGATGCGGGGTCGATTCCTCGTCCAGCAGCGCTATGGCGTGTTTCGCGACCAGATCACTCTTGTCTTCGGGAAAGGCCGATACAAAGGGGCCTTCGATTGCGTCATGATCGTGATCCGTCGCCAGCCGCGATCGACATGATTCCCCTGTCAGCGCCAGGGCCGGCTGCGGCTGGCGTGACGCAGCATGTGCGCAATCACGGCAACCCTGCGCATGCGCTGCGTGACGTCGAATTTCCGGGTGAGTGCAGGCATGGCTTGACCGCTCCTTCAAGCGCCGGCTTCACTGCCGGGGCTGTGCCTCCACGTGACGCTTGAAGTTTTCCAGGATCGCCTGCCACCCCGCCCGCTGCTGTTCCGGGGTATGGCTGGATTCGGCATCGAACGTAATTGTGACCCGCACACCGTCCGCCCCCGGCACGAACTCGACCCTTGCCATCCGCTCACCGAATGCATACTCGAGCAGCCGCGGCTCGACGACGTTCGTGTAGGTACCGGCGAAATCGAAACCCATACTCCCGTCCTTCGCCTCCATGCGCGAGGAGAAGGCGCCGCCGACGCGCAGGTCGACCGCGGCGGCGGTCGTGTGCCAGTCGGCGGAGGCCGCATTCCACTGTTTGATGTCTTCCGGTGTCGTATAGGCACGCCATACCGCATCGACAGGCGCCGCGATCACGGCTGTAACTGTAATCCTCATGACCTGCCCTCACTGTTAACAGTTGAAATCACAAATCCGGACCGGGAACCGGTACGCCTGACATGCCGGGCAGGCGCATGGTACCACCGCCCTTTCCGGAACACGCATCAACCGGGTCGACGCAGGGCCATTCGTCGCGGCCTCGATGCCGACTGCCGGGCCCGGCGGCGTGACCGTCCGATTCGGCACTGCCTCTGCCTCCGTCACTCCGGTCGATAGTCGACATATGCGACAGGTTCATCGCAAACCGGCTCACCGGCTGCATGACTGGAGTAGAAGGTGATGACCCGGCCGGCAGGTTCCACGACCCGGAACGCTTCGTGGCCGAGGTCCGGCCTGGACTCGATCGGCGCCGGGTCGAGGCCCAGCATCCGTGAAGCGCCGATGCGTGTCGTGGATGTCGTCCACCATCAGATCGAAAGCAGCAGGTCCCGCGGGCGCTTGTTCCTTCCGCAGCAACAGCAAATGCGTTCCACCGCAGCTCGCTGACTCCAGCGTCAGCGCTTTCGAATAGCGGACGCATCCCGATCCTGCGAACGAACGCTGCAGACTCGGCCATCCGGTCCGTTTCCAGAACCACGTGGCGACGCCGACGGCCGGTCGTGCAGCGTTCCCCTGAGCCTCCGCCAGCGTCATGGAACCTTCACCCTGGCATACGGCCGCAGCGGGCGCGGCTCCGGGTCGTCGCGTCTGGGGATTTCCCGCGGCGCGTTGGCAGCTTTGAAATATCCATACGCCGGCTGCGCGCAGTCCCCGATCATCGGGCCAGCCGCCCGAACGCTGCCCGGCTTCACCTCGGGTCCGCCCAGACCAGCGCCGCATCGCGCCGCTCGCGATAGAATTCCGGACACCTTCCATCGCCGCGCCCGTCGATACCGCCATCCGGTGCGCAGATGTACTTGCCGGCATCGTCGTAGAGCTCGCCCGGAACATCGCAGCAATAGGGCGTGACGTAGTAGACCGCCATGCCCTTGTAGGCATAGCGCCAGATCTGTGCCGGCGGGTTTCGCTGCTCACTGTCGCGCAACTGCGCGATCATTTGCTCGACGAATGCCGGCCTGCCGGGATCCCCCGACGTGCAGCCGACCGCATGGACCAGCAATCCGCAGGCCGCCATGTGCTTCCAGCAATGCATGCTAGCGCCCAGCATTTGCGAACACGGCATGGCCGCACAGCATGGCTGCGTCGAGCGGGAGTGTGTCACGCGCTTTCACGCAAGCAAGGATATCAGCGATTGCCATGCGCTTCGCCCACCCGGGGTAAGCAACCAGGCCAATGCCGTGCAGTTCAGGATTACGGTTGCCCAGAATACGGCACGAAACGGCTGCTTCCGCGTTTTGTGCCTCAACCTGCCTTGCGCAAGCAACGCGCCGGGCCAACCACCAACGAGGCCCAGAACATGCAGGTTGTTTTCGGGGATCCGCCTACCGGACCTTTCCGCTGCCATTTTGTCGCGCGCGTATGCGGCATAGGTAGCGAGGCTGGCACCGAGATAGAGGCCCAGCACCTGCGGGGGTACTGCCGCGGCCACGGCGGCAAGCGTGACCAGCAACAGGAAGGTTAGCGCGAGTAGTTGGGCCGGTTTGCCACCCTGCCTGCCCGGTCTTGCCCTATCCCTAACGCCGGCCAACGCCGCCCCCGCCGCAATCGGCCGCCCCTTGGAATCCGCCGTCACGGAGTAGGTTACGATATCCCCAACTGACGGGCGGCGCGCTCGGTTTGCGAAGGCCTTGATATGTATGAATGTCCGGGCACCGCCTGTCATCGGGGAGATGAAGCCGTACCCCTTCTCGTCATTCCAGGCCGCAATCTTGCCCTTGCTTCTCATGGGCAGGGATTCCACCGTCCAACAGGCGCCTGCATGATGCCGTCCAGTGATGCGAACGTGGAGGCGATGAGCTTTCTCATGGAAAAACTCCTGCAATGCGGCTGGCTATGCGCTTACACGCTGACGTCTGCGGCGGCCGGCGTGCGACCGCGACTGCTCGCCAATGACCAATAACGCCTGCCCGAACGAGCGGTTCGTCTTCACTGCGCACGCTCCATGATAAGCAGGTAGGCAAGGCGATTTCCATACGCGGCGCGCTCGACAAAGCCGGCGCCATTTGCCAGTGCGCGCACGGAGGAGCGCGACTGAAAGTGTGGGTCGAAGATGAGTTCGGCGATTGCCAATAGCCCACCAGGCTTCAGGCAACGAAACAGCTCAGCGAGCGCTGCCGCGCGGTCCGGGATTTCGCCCAGCACGGCACAGATGACCGCCCGGTCGAAGCTGTCGGGTTCGAGGTGCCCTGCCCCGAGGCTGGCGCGGATGGTTGTAACATTCGTGAGGCCTGCTGCCCGGGCCTTTTCTGCAACGCGATCGAGCATGCCCTGCTGGAGATCGGCAGCGCAAACGACGCCGTCAGGTCCGACCGCGCCGGCGAGCGGGATAGTCACCCGACCCGGACCGCAGCCGGCGTCCAGCACCTGCATGCCCGGGATAAGCGACAGGCTGTCGACGATGAAACCGGCGCGATTGGAGCGCGCAAAGGGGTTGTCGATTTCGACCAGCCGGCCAAGCCAAGGCGGGCACGGGAGTGATTGGCGGTTCGACAGCACGCGCCAGACGATGCCGACTGCAATGAGGCTGGCCAGTGCCAGCAACACGTAAGTCATGGTTTTACCATGGTGTTACGCCAGTGACGCCGAACGTGGAGCCAGCCGGCGCTGTACGACTCTGGCGCGCAGCCTCCAGCGGCCGAAGGAAACATCGTGTGGCGACATGATATGCAACTTATCCTCTCTTGTGTAATTGGGCCAGCCTGTATTCCACCATCGCAATGACAAGCGCCCTGGGAATGGGCTTGTGCAATGGAAATTGAATGGATCCTTGCGCGAATTTGTACCCGGCAAGCCGCTCAGCAAATGCGTCGATGACTGCCGGAGAGGGATAAAACCCGACATGCTTCGAAAAGCCAGCAATCATGATTTGCTGGTCGCGCTTCCCGCCCGCCACCAGGGCAAAAGCCGGTATCTTGTAATTGATCAGTTCTGAGGCATTTGGCGCTGCATGCCGGATGCAACGCCGTAATTCTTCGAGCGCCAACCGGGTTTCTGGAGGAAATTGCGCAACGTATTCATCCACCGCCTTTGACCTGTTTCGATGGTCATTCATCAAGGTCTCCCGTTATGCTCCTGAAGCCACATAGCGCCGAAGCTCGGCCGCGCCTGACGCGACGGGCGCTTTACGCAAGCGAGGCGGCTGGCGGGTCTCGCGTCTGCTGCAGCGTCTGGTTGGGCACACTATGCGCGACTGCCAGAATGTACGAAAATGTAGATCCCGCCAAGTACGACAGCAGCAGCAACCTCCAACCGAATTGTAAGCGCTTCGCCCAGGAAAAGTACGCCACCGACTGCCGCAATCAGCGGAACGCTCAATTGCACCGTCGCCGACGTTCCCGCCGTCAGCCTTGGGAGTACCGAGTACCACAGCGCATAGCCGAGCCCCGAGGCTAGCGCACCGGATGCAATTGCCAAAACCCAACCCACCCACGTCGACTGATCCGAACTATCGAATGCCAGGAGATATAGTGCCGCGGCCAATGGCACAGCCCTAATGAAATTGCCGGCGCTAGCCACGGTCGCATTCCTTGTACCGCGCCCCCGCAGCGAATAGATACCCCAGCATATCCCTGCCGCAACCATCAAAACCGCGCCCAACAGCGGCGGCGCCTCGACACCGGGTGATACGAACCAGGCCAACCCGGCAAAGGCCGACGCCAGACCGAACCACTGCCAGGATGTAAGACGCTCGCCCCGAAGCAGGCCCCAGGAAATCATCGAGATCTGAACCGCCCCAAACAGCAATAATGCCCCCGTTCCTGCGCTCAATGTTAAGTAAGCGAATGAAAAGCAGGCGGCATAACCAAAAAGTGCCGCGGCCGAGAGCCAATCGCCACCGACATCGCGCTTGCCACCGCGCAGGGCGACCAACAACCAGAGTACAGCGGCACCCGACACGAGTCGCGCAAACGTAAACTCCGCAACTCCAATTGATCTGGACGCCAGTGCTTCCCTGCAAAGAAGTGAATTTGTTGCGAAAGCGCCCATAACCAAAACGGTCAACACGACGAGCCGTGGTGTCGAAGAACTGTTCACAAAGGACAGGCTTTTGAAGCCTTCAAGTCGCGCACCCAACATCCCGCCTGAGCGATCGCGTGCAAGCGAGGTCTATTGACTGCGCTGGCAGCGCGTGTACTTGATGCCGTCGTTAGTTATCATTCAACCACGCAGCGCCGCCTCAATTGAACTGATATCGATTTTTTTCATTTCCAGCATCGCATCGAATGCGCGCTTCGCGGCAGCCGGATCGGGGTTGGCGATAGCTTCCGACAGAGCCACCGGTGTTATTTGCCACGACACCCCCCACTTATCCTTACACCAGCCGCAGGCACTTTCCTGGCCACCATTGCCAACGATCGCATTCCAATAACGATCCGTTTCAGCTTGATCCGTGGTTGCCACCTGGAACGAAAACGCCTCACTTTGCGTGAACGCAGGCCCGCCGTTGAGTCCGAGACAGGGGATACCCATAACGGTGAACTCCACGGTCAGCACGTCTCCCTTCTTTCCTGACGGAAAATCGCCCGGCGCGCAGTACACGGCGCCGACGCAGGTATCCGGGAATGTATCGGCGTAGAAGCGTGCCGCTTCTTCAGCACCACCGTCGTACCACAGGCAAATCCTGTTCTTTCCTGGTATTGGCATGTCACGCCCCCATTGAGACAGAGAATCAGACTGTTCCTCGTCGGCACTTGGCCTTAGTGGCTAACGATCAAGCACCGGCGCGTAGCGACCGAGTGACGCATTGGCAGGCGCCGCTGCTATCGCCTCCAATACTTCCATTCTTTGAGTCGCCCATTTGTGGCTTCGAATGAACTTCCGAGTGCGTATCCGCTAAAAATCAGATCGCCGAAAGGATAGTGCCAGTACAAGTATCCTGTCTGCGTGCCAGACAGGGTCTCGTCCACGGTGCGTGAAGGAACCCCGAGGAGGCCGTATACGTCTTTCTGGCTCATATCGGTTTTCAGCTGAGACCATTTCGGTGTAAGGTCATCAAGCGGCGGCAGTCCGGTGCGCTCTACCCGGTCAATCAGCTTGGCCTCTTTGACAATGCCTGAAGGATCGATCACCACTGCCAATTTGCCAATAAACCTCACGTCGGCACCAACCAGCATCTCGTTGAATTCGTATATCAGTCCCTTGTCTTCCTGATTGGAAGTCAATGGATATTGAAACACGCCATTAGGTGCACCTAGCACCGCATATAGTTGCTGCTCCGTAGTGCCCGGCTTGATCCTGCTGGCAGACTCGACCTTAAAAAAGGTACTGTCACTTTCAAATGAGCTTCTGAACAGCTTCCCAACAAGCATGTCTTCATAAAAGTGCAGCTGGAGCAGACGACCGGGCACCACGTCAGGCGCATCTGAGGCCCCGAGATTGGCTGCATCAGAGTACACATAATTGAGAATGTCGAGTGATTTGTCGTTGACGACCACCGCTCGTGTCGATACCGGCCGCCCCATCAACCCGTTGACATCCTGTTTTGTCGTGACGCCTAAAACCAGCGCACTTTCAGCGGGCCGTACGAAATTGTTTCCGTATGCGCATGCCACCAAACTAGCTGCGAGCGCAACGAGCAGGCCATAACGCACCGCTTTGACACATCCGGCGTGATTAAGCATGAGCAGATCCGTGATGTTCCTGGGATTACGATTCATCGTGTTTCCAGTGTAATTGCCCAATGGGTTGTTGCACTCTTTTTTGCCCGGGTACTTTTTTGGTTCGATTTTCTGCTGAGGGTTGAAATGAGTGGTGCGCGCGTAACGCACATCCGGCCCGCCTGGAAGGCGGGCGCACACGACTGATTTGTTGTGTGACGACCTAACCCGTAAATCCACATTTCGGGCACCTCTTCTGAGACCGGATATCTCTGTCCTTCGCCGATCCAATTGGCGATCTGAGAAAATACAACCACCAACGTCCTTTGCATTTCGGACACCTGATGTTTAGGACTGATAGTTGCGCCAGCATTAATACAGCGAGCATCAGTACAGTTAACGCCAGATCGCTGAAATAGAGACTGCGCACCACCGAAAATTGATGCAGGATAAGAAAAACAAACAATATGATGCCAATAATATTTAATAAGAGATATACATGAAGCTTCCATGCCTGGCGCGTACGGTAAAGTATTGATCCCGTATCAATCATTGTTAGTCACATAACACCGCGTTAAGGGACGGCCAGCGCGTAATGCCGTTGCGAAAAAATGGCGCAGCCATTCGCAAAAAGGCACGGAGTGACGGGCGCCCCTGTGAGCAAAGCGTGCGACTTCAACACCTTGTCATACCGTTCATTCTTCGATTCTTGGACATAAAGGTTGCCGACATATTGCCACTTTTCTCCGAGCCGTCCTTGAGCACGATTCGGTAATTCGCTTGGAGGAGCTTTCGCGGCACGAGGTGTTCGATATGAAAAGTACCCGACTTACACGGTACCCATTGAAAAGGATTGAAACTTTTCAAATAGTCGCATGCGTGTAGCTCGGAATCCTTGTATTCCGCCTTGCCAAGATCAAACTGAAATGTGAGCGCACCAGCATCGTTCCTTCGGGCCACCTCAACATCATTGTATCCCTCTCGAATGAACACTCCCAATGCGCCTTCTAACCCACCGTCGTTGAAACATGCAGCCTTCGATTCGACATCACTGCCTTCCGCCGCGCTGGCGATTACAATTGCCGTTGACGCCAGAAACAGGATTAACGTTGTACGGTAATTCATCGCTGCACTAGTAGATATAACGATCAAGGCGAGGAGCGTGGAGCAAGCGCAGCTTGCGGAGCGCCCTTCTCGACTGCAGTGTCTGCAGTCTGATAGGCCGACTCGAAGTCCTCGCCGTTATTAATACGTGCTATGAAGGCAAGAAGACCCGTGTTACCAGCTTGCGCGAGCCAAGGACGCAGTTCATGCCCTGCCGCCGTATAGACGGGGCGGATTTCTTCTTCGCCTTTTGCTTTGCGTTCGATGTTCTTGTCCTCACCGTAGCGGTGTACTGCACCAAGCCACTGCCTCAATGATTTCAGGCCATGCAACTCTTCCGTTGTGGGGCGCGGAATATTACAAGCGACCAGGTATTGCCAGTGAGAT
Organism: Pseudomonadota bacterium; assembly: GCA_041395565.1. Taxonomy (NCBI): domain Bacteria; kingdom Pseudomonadati; phylum Pseudomonadota; species Pseudomonadota bacterium. Next base: position 26,717 of record JAWLAI010000003.1, read on the forward strand.
TCCGAATGCTCAGGCGCCTCACTTACCGCAACGGCCACTCCTTCATCAAACCATTGCGGCATATGCCACCAAGCACCCAGGGTAAGACGGGTGCGGATTTCATCGTGAGACCACTCATGCGCGATAAAATGCCAGTTCAGCCCACGCGGTGAAAGCAGGATGCGATTACCGTAGACCTTCGCTTTTGATCCTCGCCCACCGCCAAAGGCTTCGTAACATCCTTCGCTCATGCATGCGTTAACAATTGGGCGCGATTGCACGCCGCCATATGCGAGACGTATGGCGTCTTCTGCTCGCTCCATAGCTTCACGAAGTTTGCTACGCGTCGTCTCGTCCGCGCCAGTCTCGACATAAATGTTTGGTGAAACAGCCCTTAAACCAAAGCTCTGCGGTGCAAGTAATTTTCCTCCTTGAAGGACGCTGCATCCACCGACGAGACCTGAGAATATGAGAACAGTGATGACTTTAGGAAATCACACGGGCCAAAAGGCTCTGGGTTGAGACGGCGAACGCCCAGGCAAGCGGCTCTCTGGTCGGAGCAATTGTTCGCGCAACAATGGCGCAGCCATGCGCGAACAGGCGCGGAGCGCTGCGCGTCCGGGTGGGGAGCATGGCGACGAACGACTTGACCGCCTTGTTAGCCACAGTTGCGCTCCTAGTTGAGTGTATTCAATAGGGAGTCCCATCCTTGTGAAAAAAATTCCAATTGCCATCGACAAATGAAGCCTGAAGATCATCATCTGGGTAGATAACCGCATCTCCTTGCGTTCTATCGCCAATCTCTAGGTACACTACTTCCTCGGCCGTTTCGTTGACCAAGTTGTAGGCACGTCCAGTGCCAGCCCTCATTCCCGCACACATTCCTGGAGAAAGGCGAATGGGCCCTTCGTCGGTTCGAAGGGTGGGATACCCCTGTAAAATATAAACGAACTCATCTTGTTTTGAATGCGCATGACGGAGCGCAGAGGCAGCATTCGGAGTCAGCCGCGTGAGGTTGACACCGAAATTCTTGAGCCCGAAATAATCGCCAAGCTGACGTTTCTCTCTACCCGCCACGTACGAGGCAAATTGCTTTGGATAGATGGACGATTTCGCACGGGGTGGTACATCGACGGCGTTAACTGCGAGAACCTCTGCCTCATTCTGCATAAATACCATCCCGGATGCTTGTGATTTGGGGCTAACGTTTTGGGTATGGGATTGTAGCGTAGGTCCCAGCGACCGAAGGGAGCGCCCTTGACCCGTTTGTTAGCTGCGATTCTTCACTTCATGTGTTTCATTACAGCCGAAGTCCAATGCCACACAAGGTTCGTTACCGTTTACCCATGCATCATGACCCGGAGCCAATTCAAAAGCTTCGCCGGGACCAACAACGGACTCTTCTCCGCTGGCACTTTTTACGGTAAAAGAACCCGATAATATGTAACCTATGTGATTCTCAGATGGCTTTCCCGTTTGTTTGCCCACATGCTCGGACCACCGCCAGCCAGGCAGATATGTGCCTATGCCAACAAATGACGTTCTTAGATTTACAGCCGATCTTGTACTGCCGTCCAGAAACACCCACGATGCATCAGAAGAAGATGGATCTGCAATGATGTTTTCTCTATTCAACGTTCGATCTCAACTTATGTGCAGCCAACGTTTGAACTTTGGCGCACCGAGCGCAGCGAGGGAACCCTTGACTCCGCGGGCGAAAGCGAGCGGCGTCAAGGGCGTCGACAGGAGTGACTTGTTATGCTGCAGATAGCCTTTTGACATTGAGCTGCTTCCGCTTCTTCTCTGCTTCCCAAAGATCATATTGTGTCTGCTGGTTCAGCCAGCTCTCTGAGCTCGTACCAAAAGCAAGGGAAAGTCGCACCGCCATTTCAGGGCTGATACCTGAACGACCATTGAGAATTGCTGAAAGGGTCTTTCGGGTAATACCAAGGGCATCAGCAACCTCGGTAATACTCAATCCCAGGGGTTCTATACATAGCTCTCGCAGGATTTCTCCTGGATGGGGTGGATTGTGCATCTTCATCACGGCACCTCAATGATAATCTTCATAACCAACTACATCGGCATCCTTGCCATGAAAAGCAAAAGTTACACGCCAGTTTCCACTGACCCAGACTGACCAAATCCCTTTCCGCTTACCTCCAAGTTCATGCAATTTCAGGCCCGGAAGATCCATATCTTTTGGATTTGTCGAAGCGTTCAAACGACCCAGAATCAGCCTCAAACGATTCGCATGTTTGGCCTGGATTCCAGACTTGGTGCCATTCAGAAAGAATTTTTCGAGACCCTTGTGCTTGAAGCTCCGTATCATGCACAGGAGTGTAACCTATAACGTTACAGGTTACTAGTCGGAAATTGCAGTCTAACAGTTGCTTTCAGAGGCAACGACGACGTCCTCTGGAAGGCATTGTTAGGGGTGGTTTTTCGCGATTCTTAAAATACCATTGCTATGCTTTCTAGCCACTGTGCCAAGAATTGTGATCCCAGACAACAGTAAGAGAACTGCCGATGGTATTGGCACTGTGGCATACACAAAGTCGTCCATCGTTATGGCATCAAGATTAATCCCAGAAGTGCCAGAAAGAATTTGGATGCTAGAAATCCCTGGTGCTGCGATTCCAAACACCTTTGCTGCGCTACCTATAGGTTTTACGATATTTAGGTGCTCAATGAGATCACCATTCGCATTTAGCGCATTCATTTCCCAGCTTGTAGCGTTGATCGCCATAAGTGAGAAAGCGACTGCATTTATGGGCGTGTCAAAATTAATTAATGCCTCTCCATACAAACCAATAACTCGTCCGGATTGGCCAATACCAAAGGCATCTTGAGAAAAATAATTGCCACCAAATTGTATGGTATCGACAAAGGAGACAGGACCAACGCTGAAGTCGTTTAGATATTCATTGGTCGTATACTGATCAAAATTGATAGTCACGCCATTAGCCAGTGCAGGATCGCTAAAATCTGTAATTGGAGCCGCGTATGCCTGGCTAGTTAAGATTAGCCCTATCAACATCAGATATTTTGATGTATGTGACATATCTCTTCCTCTCAATTATGTATGTACGGCCATAAGATGTTCCGCCCCTAGCGCCCAGGTAAGCGGCGCTCAGCTCGGAGCGATTGATCGCGCAGCAATGGCGAAGCCATTCACGAGCAGGCGCGGAGTGCTGAGCGTCCGAGTGAGCCACTGGCGAACGACTTGACCGCCTTGTTAGCTGCTTTGCAAAGCATGGATTTTCCAGATCGCGTCTTTGATTTTGTACTTGGCGCGCTCAGTAGCCGTGATGGAAGAGATAACAGCCAACACATGCATCGAATTATGCTAAATGGCTATGCGCAGGTTTTCCCGCGCAAACACCTTCGAAGAGACTCGCTCTCCAGCAATTTCCAAGGTTTCCGCGTACGTAAAGCCAAAAACATCAACGTAGTGCTTTTGCTTCTTTTTACTCGTTGCGTTTAAAAAGCGCTCTAGACTTTCTCCCGTGCTCTTAACCTCATGCACGAATTCATTTCGCACTTCACCAAGGGCGAAATAAATTTGCGTTCTTCTTCATCTAAGAGCTCTAGATCTTTCGCAAGCCTCAGTTTCCCCCTAGCGCGATCTCCGAGTTCAAGGCGAGAAACGAAGGATTCAAGGCGGCTTTCTCCGAATTTCTCAGTGATCAGCTTCGAAATCGCCGCTTCGTATAAAGCATGGAGTTTTATGACGAATGACCAATCATCTTCGGTGACGAGCCGAACAAAAAAGCCTTTCGCAAGGCCAAGGCCTTCTTCTAGTTCGGCTACTGCAGCGAGGAGTTCGTCGTTTTCCATTTCGCAGCTATCGGCTCGCCTCAGGCGCGCGGCGTAGCCGCGTCGCTTTGGAGGCGGTTGTTATGTGCATCATGCCCACTTTATCTTTAAATCCCGACTCTGCTCTGCACAGTCCCTAAGATACAGATTGATCAGGCTCTGGTAAGGAATGCCTTTCTGTTCGGCCAGTGCCTTGAAGTAGGCAATGGTGTCCTCGTCAAGCCTGATAGTAATTTGCTTCTTCAGTTTCGAAGCATATGGATTCTTTTTGGATTTGGAAAAATCGTATTTGTCACGCATTTCTAAAGCCCTCATATTCACGCCGCTCGGAGCGATTTGCCTTACGGGCTGAGATGATTCGAATGGTGTCCTGATCTTCCCGATAGCAATGGCATACAACAAGAAGTCGAAGCTGAGAACTCAGCCCCAGGAGGATAAAACGATCCTCCCCTTCGGAGTGGTCAGGATCAGCAATAATTCGTGCATTTTCATCAAAATATGCCGTCTTTGCTTCAGAAAAAGAAACGCCATGCTTCTTCCGATTCGCCGCATCCTTCCGGCGATCCCATTCGAATTTGAGCCCATCCATGGCAATATATTGTAGTTATACTGTATTTACAGTCAAGGAGTCACGCTTATTGGGTTCGATGCACATAACGTTGGAGCTCTGCCGTTGCCGAAGGAGCGCAAGCGACGTAGGCAATCGGCAGGAGTGACTTGTTATACGTCACTTAGCTTTGAGCGGGAATTTCTCTGGATTCTCGATAGTCTCTAACCCCAAATCGACATCGAGATCTGGCCAATAGAAATGACCGGGGCTTTGTTCTTCAACATTAAGTACTTTTCCAACCGGGGCATCCTTGAACCACGGAAAATCTTCATAGGACATGAAGTATTCACAATCACCCACTAGCAACCAGACTCCATGGCTTGAGATATTTGTAACCTCAATTCCCGAAGTGGCTATTCCATGCGGCCTTGAACTCATCGTAATGCCCTTCAATGATCGTTTCGATTTCCTTCAGCTGTATCTTAGTCAATCGGTAGTTTTTCGCCAACTCCAGCCTGGGTTCTAACCAAAATTTGGCTTCTCCATCAGGACTATAAATATGCACATGCGGCCTTGATTCCTCTCGGGAGAAGAAAAAGAACCGGTACCCACCTTCCCTGTGTATCGTCGGACTCATCTATTTCCTTGGTGACGTATAACAGTTGAGCTCTGCCGTCGCCGAAGGAGCAGCAGCGACGAAGGCGATCGGCAGGAGTGATTTGTTAGAGGGCTTTATATACATCCTTGCGATGCCCTACCTTAACGACTGTTACGGTAAGTTCCTTATCAGCAATACCGTAAACAATACGGTAGTTACCTTGACGTATTCGATATCTATCATGCCCGGATAGTTTTTTTGCACCAACTGGGCGTGGATCGTCTGCCAGTTGGCCTATACGACGAATTATCTTCTGCCGCTCTTTCTTTTGCGGTATTGCTTCAATTTCTTTAACCGCAGAACGCCTGATTGTGACCCTATATTTTTCCACGCCGCTTGAGATCTTTTACGACGTCTTCGAATGGGAGGCTTGGCTCGTTCTGTCTTTCTTCGAACGCCGCCAAATCTTCTGCGTCTTCAGCAAGGCTAAGCTGAACTGCCTCATTGACCAGGTCCGACATCGAACGATCGGTCTCGGCAGCCTTGACCCGAAGCGCCCGATGTAACTCGGGGTCAAAGTAAACGGTCGCTCTTTTGGGATTTTTGCTCATGGGCCACTTATAGCACTATGACGTCATGACGTCAAGTAGCTAGTTCGGAAGCCCTCTAACGCCCAGGTAAGCGGCGCTCAGCTCGGAGCGACTGATCGCGCAACAATGGCGAAGCCATGCGCGAGCAGCCGCGGAGTGCTGAGCGTCCGAGTGAGCCGCAGGCGAACGGCTTGACCGCCTTGTTAGGCTTTTTTGGCCTTAATGATTGCAATGGCTTCCTCTTCGGTAACTTCCGGCAGCTCTGACACGACGCCAATCAGTTTCTCCACGATTTGATGACAACGGCCACCTACCGCTTCTAGCTCCTCGTTAGAAAAGACGGAAACATCGCGCTTCTCTCTCTTGGCACTCGGAACACCACCAGAAAACCGGGTTCCAAATAGCTCACTATCGTGCGAACGAGACCAGCAGAAGTGCGCAATCCGATTTCTAGTTATCCTCAGCTGATCGATTTCTTTGAGCAAGGCACGAATCAGCTCAAGTGACTCCTTCTCAACCAGTGCTCCCCTATATCGATGCTCTTGAATCTCAAGCGCCTCGCAATTGGCTTCGATAAGTTTCAGCGCCGACTTTCCCTCCGCATGCGTTCTGGACGGATACTCGGGAGAGAGCAGAAGCCGACTGAGAAGGATGCTTAAAAGAAACTGAATGTTCGACCACTCAACGGTGATGAAACCAATCAGGCGCAGTTGCTCATCCGTGAGCGCCGAGTACTTTGATGAATGACTAAGCACGTTTATTCAGCCTAACGGCTGAAGCCAGCCGCGCCTGCGTAGCAGGCGTCGGACTGGGCTGATTTGTTATACGCATCATTCAAAATACGGTGGCTCAATATTATTCATGAACAGATGAACAATATCTTCGGAAGAAGATATTACTGTTCGTTTAGCCATGCCATTTACAATAAGCCATTCGCCCACAAACGAACCAGCAGCATCTGAAAATAGCCCACGTAAGGCACAGTTATTTTCGTCATAACAATGTGCTCCAAGATATTTTACTGTGCCCTTGTACTCCAGCGGCCTGTTACCCCAAGCGTTATACATCCCTGCCGTATCTAGATCATAGGATTTACCAGATATAGATAGAGATAGCCGCTTGAGATATGAGTGAGGCATATCGAAGGCGGCACCAAAGGGGAATGAACCATCTATTGTGCAAGGCATATCTGAGTCTTTGCAGTTTTTAATTTCGTGCTCAGCAGGCAAGAATCTCGCTTCTTCTATTTGAACAGTAATTCCATTGCCCAAGTCAAACTCCTTGACATCGTCAGCCCGTGTCAAGCTCGACAACAGCAGTAACAGAGATAATGCGAATAGGAGGCTATGTTTTTTCATGCGTATAACGTTTGAACTCTGCCGCGCCGAGCGCAGCGAGGGAACCCTTGACGCCGGGAGCGAAAGCGAGCGGTGTCAAGGGCGTCGGCAGGAGTGATTGGTTAGGCATCATTCCCCCTAACCTTGCGTCTTTCTTTACTGGCATATTCATTTTCCAGTAGTACGTGTACAGCTCTCACCAAACCCAGATAGGAATCTTTCAACCATTCATTACGTTCCTCAACAGCTTCTTTTAAGGCTGACATAGCAACTTCCATAGCTTTAAAAAGGTCGTCTGCCCGCACAGATTCTTGGACTCTTTCCCCTGTTTTCTTAAATCTATCTTTACTCTCTTCCGTGGACATATGATTAATTCATTGATGCCTAACGTCTGAGGCCAGCGGCGGCCGTGCGAAGGGCGCGCCTTTTTGCGCAAGCAAAAAGCGTGCGCGAGCCGGGCGTCCGCTGGGGCGATTGGTTAGGAATCACTTCCGCATCCTCTTGCTTTGAAGTACGAAGCATTACAATGCATGCATTTCCCTATTGGAAATGCGCCACCGTAAAATCTTCTAAAGAATACGCCGCTCAACTCCCCGCAGCACGGGCAGGACGTAAATGCACAAACCACACCAGACAAACTACCCACCAGAAAAAGGCCTACACCAAACCATTGAACAGACGTTCCGATGGCAAGATAAGCACCAACTGGGATGGCAGCGACGAAAATGAGAAATAATATTCTCATTCTGCGCATCTTCCTCTGATCAGAACTGACTTCCATATTGTCTCATGTGATTCCTAACGTATTGAGATGAATCGCGTGCGCCAGCACGTCGATTCGATCGAGTTGTTAGATTTTCCGCAGGCATGTCGAGGTTCAAAGCCCTTCGGCACGGTGCGACCCTGGATGTCCCGATGCAGCCGGAAAAGTGCGCCGAGGGACGGGCTCGAAAAAATAATGGGCAAAGCGAAGTGAAGCGAGTGCTGGTTGAAGCTGCGCTTAACCAGACTTGTTTCACTTCGCTTTTCTACCATGTTTTTCTCTCCATGTTCAGCATCCCTTGCTACTTCGTTCCATCTCACAGACCTGGTTTTTTGCTTTGGGAATCTTCCTCTGTCGCCTGTAGGAATCTAACAGTTGATTAGGCGGAATCCGTTTCTGACGTAATAGTGCGGATTCGTCCTATTGTGCGAATTAGTGAAGCTGCCTAACATGCGTGACATATAATGTTCCCCCGGTGCTGTTCACACCTCTTTTTTCACCACGGAAGCCACATGCCGCACGCCCCCGTTACTGCCCCTGGTACCGCGGCGCGGTTCTTCGATAACTACCTGGAATGCCTGCGTAAAGCTTCTATTCCGGAACGGCAGAGACGCTGGTATGTAAAGCGTATCGAAGCCTTTATTAAGGCTCAAAACGGCCGCAGGATCAAGTCACTTTCCGGACAGGAAATCGCCACTTACCTGGAAACGTTAGGCCGCGAAAATCGACTTGAAGGCTGGCAGTTTCGCCAGTGTGTAAATGCTATCCGGATTCTCTATTGCAATCTTTTATTGACCTCGGCCGCAAACGAAGTGGATTGGCGTTACTGGGCCGACTCTGCTCAAGACCTGGAAGCCGAACATCCGACAACAGCACACGAGTACACCCCTGAAGAATTGTCCTGGCTGAAAATCAGGCGGGGCGATGGGCCTCTCAACAAAGTCCGGGAAATACACCGGGAACTTCTCGTACGGCTCGCGAACGAGATACGCAGGCGCGGATATGCCTGGCGTACCGAGCAGAGCTACGAGCAGTGGATCTGCAGATACATCCTGTATTGCGACAATACTCCGCCGGAAAATACCGGAGCGGAAGAAGTTAAGTCATTCTTAAGTCATCTGTCGATCAGCCGTGATGTCAGTTCAAGCACGCAGAACCAGGCACTTTGTGCCCTGGTTTTCATGTATCAGCAGGTGCTGGGGCGTGAACTCGGTGAACTGCAGGATTTCGCCCGTGCAAAGCGTCCACGTAACCTGCCCGTGGTACTCAGCCGTAACGAAGTATCCGCACTACTCGCTCAAATGCAGGGCATGAACCGTATACTGGCTGCGTTGTTGTATGGTACGGGCATGCGTCTGCTGGAAGGGCTCAGGCTCCGCGTGCAGGATATCGATTTTGAATACCGGCGCATTCACGTGCACCAGGCGAAGGGCAAAAAAGATCGCTATGTGCCCCTGCCACAGAGTCTGACTGATGACTTGCGGCTGCAGATTGACAAGGTTCGCGCGTTACACGAACAGGATATTGCTAACGGACACGGTGAAGTCCGTTTGCCCCATGCCCTTGCACGAAAGTATCCAGGCGCCGGGCATGAATTGAAGTGGCAGTTCCTGTTCCCTTCAGGTCGTCTTTCCGTGGATCCCCGCGGAGGTAAAATCCGCCGGCACCACCTGCATGAAAGTGCATTGCAGAGGGCCGTGAAACGTGCAGCTGTCGCCTGTCATCAACATAAACGGGTGGGCTGCCATACACTTCGCCACTCCTTTGCCACCCACCTGCTGGAAGCGAACTACGACATCCGGACAGTTCAGGAACTGCTCGGTCACGCTCATGTATCGACCACAATGATTTACACGCACGTGCTTAATCATCCAGGTGTTGGCGTAACCAGCCCGCTTGATTTACCCTGACTGGATAAAACGATTATCACGCACTCATGGTTCCCGATTTGCGGAACAGTGCCTGCTTCTCCCGGAACAGCGCGGAGATATCCGCGTCGCCGAAGCCCGCCTGCATCAGCCGGCGGTAATGAATCAGCGTCATCTCCACCACCGGCATGGACACGCCCAGCTCGGCGGCCATCGCCTTGCAGATCGCGAGATCCTTGTGGTGCAGCGCGACGCGGAAGCCGGGCTCGAATTTGCCGCGGGCCATGGTCGGGCCGCGGTGGTCGAGAAACCAGTTGCCGGCCGCGCCGCTGCCGACCACCTCGATGACCGCCTCCAGCGGCAGCCCGAGCGCCTCGGCGAAGGCCAGCGCCTCGGTCACCGCCTGGTTGATGCCGGCGGCCATCACCTGGTTCACCGCCTTGGTGGCCTGTCCCGCGCCGACCGGGCCCATGTGTTCGACGCGCGCGGCGATGCTGGCCAGCACCGGACGGATCCGCTCCAGCACCTGCGCATCGCCGCCCACCATCATGGCGAGCCGGCCATTGCGCGCGCCCTCGGTGCCGCCGGAGACCGGCGCGTCGAGAAAGGCCGCGCCCGGCGGCAGCGCGGCGGCGGCCTGCTGCGCGGTGGCCCGGCTCACCGTGGAGGTGTCGAGCACCACGCTGCCCGCGCGCAGTGCGGGCCGGACGGACTCGACCAGCTCCAGCACGTCGGCATCGGCGGACACGGAGAGTATGACCAGCTCGCAGGCACGCGCCAGCTCGGCCGGCGTCGCGGCGACCGCCACGCCGGTCTCCTCGCGCAGCAGCAGCGCCTTGTCCGGCGTGCGGTTCCACACCGCGGCAAGATGACCGGCCGCGTGCAGGTTGCGCGCCATCGGCGCGCCCATGGCCCCGAGGCCGATGACACCGGTTTTCATGGATTATCCTTCCGCTGCTAGAGAAAAGGGGTCGGAGTCAATTACGTTCGCGTGCCGGTGAATAAAGACAACCCGGTGATCGTAATTGACTCCGACCCCTTTTCGTTACTCGTCTTCCATGTAGGTCGTGCCGGTCAGGCCGCCCTCCAGCGCCTGCAGGCACATGGCGCGTTCCGCACCCTTGAGGCCGGCGGCGTTGAGCTTCTCGCGGTAGCGCGCCATCAGGCGCTTGGGCTCGAACTCCACGTAGCGCAGCAGCTCGTCGACGGAGTCGGCGTGGCGCGGGTCGACCAGGCGGTAGCCGCCGGCGCCGTCGAACTCGACGTTCACCGCGTCGGTGTCGCCGAACAGGTTGTGCATGTCGCCGAGGATCTCCTGGTAGGCGCCGAGCAGGAAGAAGCCGAACAGGTAGGTCTCGTTCGCGTCCAGGGCATGCACCGGCAGCGTCGACTCGACGCCGTTGCCGTCCACGTACATGCCGACCTGGCCGTCGGAATCGCAGGTCAGGTCGTGCAGGATCGCGCGCCGCTGCGGCCGTTCGTCGAGCCGCTGCAGCGGCACGATCGGGAAGATCTGGTCGATGCCCCACACGTCGGGCATGGACTGGAACACCGAGAGGTTACAGAAATACTTGTCGGCCAGGCGGCGGTTGATGTCGTCCAGCTCGGGCGGCGGCGTAGCCTGCGCCGCGAGCAGGCCCTGCACCCGGCGGCACAGCGCGTAGTAGAGCGACTCGCCGTGCGCGCGCTGCTCCAGGCTGACGTTGCCGATCAGGTACAGCCCGCGCAGCTCGGCGAGGTACCCGCCGCCCTGCAGGTAGCTGTCGAGCGCGGTGTCGGCCGTGCACTGCGCCAGCGTCGTGCGCAGCGCATTGATCGGCGCGATGTCGCTGCCGGCGCCGGCATCGGCCGCGCCCAGCACCTGCTCGGTGTCGAGCACGTTGGTGATCAGCACGGCGTGATGCGCGGTCAGCGCGCGCCCCGACTCGGACATCAGGTCCGGCGCGGGCAAGGCGCGCGCCCGCGCGATCTCGTTGAACACGTCGACCACGGTCTGCGCGTAGCGGTCGACGTCGTAGTTCATGGAGCATTCGCTCTGCGAGCGCGTGCCCTCGTAGTCGATGCCCAGGCCACCGCCGACATCCACGGTGGTGACCGGCGCGCCGGCGTTGCGCAGCTCCACCCAGGTACGCGCCACCTCCAGCAGGGCGTCGCGGAACACCTCGATACTGGCGATCTGCGAACCGGGATGGCAGTGCAGCAGCGTCAGGCGTTCGAGCAGCTGCGCCTCGCCAAGGCGCGCCAGCAGCGCCAGCGCGCCGGCCGCGGTGAAGCCGAACTTGGAGCGGTCGCCGCCGGTGTTCTGCCAGTTGCCGGAGGTCACCGTGGACAGGCGCACGCGCAGGCCGAGTTCCGGCTGCATGCGCATGGCGCGGGCCGTGCCGATGATCAGCTCGAGCTCGGAGAGTTTCTCGATCACCAGCACCGTGCGGTGGCCCAGGCGCTGCGCGATCAGCGCGAGGCGGATGTACTCGGCATCCTTGTAACCGTTGCAGATGATGGTGCCGCCGGCCGGCAGGCTGCCGATCACGGCCATCAGCTCCGGCTTGCTGCCGCATTCCAGGCCGAGGCGCGCGCCGCCGTGCGCGACCAGGGCGTCGACCACGTGCTGCTGCTGGTTGACCTTGATCGGGTAGATCGCCGTGTACTGCGCCGCGTAGCCGGTCAGCCGCATGGCATGCGTGAACGCGCCGTGCAGCCGGTCGAGGCGGTTGCGCAGGATGTCGGTGAAGCGCACCAGCACCGGCAGGGTCAGGCCGTCCTCGTGCAGCCGGTCGACCAGGGTGACCATGTCGATGGCGGGGCCGTCGGCGCGCCCGGACGGGCGCGCGAGCAAGTGGCCGTCGGCGCCGACGTCGAAATAACCCCCGCTCCAGCCGGGGATGTTGTACTGCCTGCGGGCGTCATCGGGTGTCCAGGTCATGGCAGGCAAGATAATGTCAGCGCGCGGCAATAGCAACCGATGGGGGATCAATGGGGTCAGACTCGATTGATCCGCCACTCAATCCAGTTGATTGATCAATCGAGTCTGACCCCATTGATCCCCATTGATCCCGCCCGGCCCGTGCGTGTATCGTCGCCCCGACCGACCATAACGGGGACACAGCCGTGACAGACAAAGACCAGTGGTTTACCGAAATCTACGAAATCGGGGGATCCGCGTTCGGCGTCAAGATCCGCGAACGGCTGCACAACGAGCAGACCGCGTACCAGCACATCGACATCTACGCCTCGGAGAAATTCGGCAACGTGATGGTCATCGACGGCTGCTACATGCTCACCGCGCGCGAGAACTTCATCTACCACGAGATGATGTCGCACCCGGCGCTGTTCACCCACCCCTCCCCGGAACACGTGGTGATCATCGGCGGCGGTGACTGCGGCACGCTGCGCGAGGTGCTCAAGCACGGCCGCGTCACCCATGCCCTGCAGGTCGAGATCGACGAGCGCGTCACGCGCCTGGCCGAGGAGTTCTTCCCGGAACTCTGCGTGGCGAACGACGACCCGCGCGCCGAATTCCTGTTCGGCGACGGGATCAAGTGGATGCAGGAGACCACGCCCGGCACCGTCGACATCGTGATCGTCGACAGCACCGACCCGGTCGGCCCGGCGGAAGGCCTGTTCACGGAAGCCTTCTACCGCGACTGCCACCGCGCGCTGGGCACGGACGGCATCCTCATCCAGCAGAGCGAGTCGCCGCTGTACAACATGGACATCATCAACCCCATGCACAAGGCCATGCGCGCGGCCGGGTTCGTCGACGTGCAGACGCTGTTCTTCCCGCAGCCGTGCTATCCGTCCGGCTGGTGGAGCGCCACCATGGGCAGCAAGCAGCCCATGGCGGGACGCTTCCGCGAGCAGGATGCCGCCGGCAAGCGCTTCGACACGCGCTACTACAACGCCGCCATCCACAAGGCCGCGCTGACCCCGCCGGAGTTCTTCAAGCAGGCGCTGGAGTAGAACCTGCCTTACCACAGGTTCTGTGATTGGAGAGCGTCATTGCCGCCTGTGCGGGCATGACAATAAACTGCGCCAGCCATGGCAATCGGAAGTTAGCGCCAGGTTCCATGCGCGCTGCAGCACTGTACGCGTGCAGTCAGGTCTGCACAGGCCGTCAGTCGCACCACTGCTGCACGCTCGCGCGCGCCTGCTCGACGGCCTGCGCGCGCTGCGCGTCCGGCAGGTACTCGCGGTTACCCGCCGCGTCCAGCCGGTAGACGCGGCCGGCGCGCTCCATGTTGCGCAGGTGGTCGCGCGCATGGTTGCAGCGCGACTGCCGCTGTGCCTGTGCGGCCTGCGCCTCCTCGGCCTGGCGCTGCTTCAGCTGCCGCTCATCGTGCAGGGCATCGAGCAGGCGGCGGGTCTTGTCCATGCGGGCAGCGGGTGATTCCGCCGGTGCCGGCGGGGTGTCGAGCTTGCGCAGACTGTGGGCGTCGGTGTCGCAGGGGGTATCGCGGTATTGCACGCTGCCGTCCGCACCCGGGCACTTGTAGACCTGGGCGATCACCGGGCCGGCTGCCAGCACCGTGGCGAACAGGGCTGTCGCGATCTGTCGTTTCATGCCATCTCCTGCTCCCCGCCGGGGTGCGCTACGGGAATCCAAGCTACGCAAATGCAGCCAGGCTATCGGCCCGCACGCAGGATTTTGAACGCCGCAGATGTGCATGCCGGCGCGTTTCGCAGGCGGCGCTCCGGGCCCGGCATGCGCCATGCGCGGACACGGTCCGCGCTTACACCAGCCGGTCCAGGCACAGCCGCTGGCGGACATCGAACAGGTGGCGCGCGCTGATGCTGACCGCTGCGAGCGTGCCCAGACCCGTGCCGGCGGTGATCAGGAACATGATCAGGATCTGGTACTTCACGGCCTCGACGGGCGGCGCCCCGGCCAGGATCTGGCCGGTCATCATGCCCGGCAGGCTGACCACGCCGGCGGCGGCCATGGCGTTGATGATCGGGATCATGCCGCTGCGGATCGCCTTGCGGCGGTAGTCCGCGATCGCCTCGTCCCAGCGCTCGCCCAGCATGAGCCGCGCCTCGATGATATTGCGCTGCTCCCAGGCCGCCTGCGTGAGCCGGTCCATGGCGATCGCGATGCCGTTCATGGTGTTGCCGAGCAGCATGCCCAGCAGCGGAATGGCGTACTGCGGCGCGTACCAGGGCTGCTCGCCGAGGATGACGACGAGCGCGAAGATGGTGATGGCGAACGAGGACAGGAACATCGAGACCGTGCCGACGGCGTAGCCCCAGCCGCCGCGAAAGCGCCGTTCCTGGCGCTGCATCACCTCGCGTCCCGCGATCAGCAGCATGCACAGCGACAGCAGCGCCACCCAGAGCGGATGCGAGCTGGCGAACAGCGCCTTCAGCACGAAGCCGATCAGCGAGAGCTGCACCGCGGTGCGCGCGGCCGCGATCAGCAACTGCCCGCTGAGGCCGGTGCGCAGGCGGATGGACAACAGCGCCAGCAGCAACACGAGCACCGCAGCCAGGGCGAGGTCGAGGGTGTCGAGCGTGATCATGCGTAGCGCTCCAGCGCCGTCTCGACCAGGTGGCCGCCCTGCAGCGCCATGTGGCGGTTTGCCACGCGCGCGACCTGGCCGCGGTCATGGCTGACCCAGATGGCCGCCGCGGCATGCGCCCCGAGGTAGTCGCCGATGAGCGCCTCGACGCGGCGGGTGTTGTCTGCGTCCAGGTTCGCGGTCGGCTCGTCCAGCAGCAGCACGCGCGGCCCGTTCGCGAGCAGGCGCAACAGGGCCAGGCGCTGGCGCTCGCCACTGGACAGCCGCGCGACCGGCCGCTGCAACACGGCGCTGTCGAGGCCGAGCCGCTCCAGCCCCGCTGCCGCGCCGTCGGTGAAATGATCGCAGGCCCGCGGCAGCCACCAGCTGCTCTCGGGCGGCAGCAGGCCGGCCTGCCGGCGCCATTGCTCGGGCGCCATGTCGCAGGCATCCACGCCCGCCAGCATCAGCGCGCCGCCGTGCGGATCGAGATCGGCGATGGCGCGCAACAGCTGCGACTTGCCGCTGCCGGACTCGCCCGTGATGCACAGGCAGTCGCCGGTGGCGAGCGCGAACGTGACCGGGCCGAACATCGGCCGGTCCAGATCCTTGATTTGCAGCAGGGGCGATGTTCTACTCATCCGGACCACCGGGGACAGGTCCTGCCATCAGGTGCAAGCGAGGACTGCCGCCGAATTACCAAAGCTTGTGAAGAGGCCATTATGTCAGAACCCGTGATTGCACAGAAAGCGCCCTATGCCCAGGAACTGGAGCCCGGCACCTACTGGTGGTGCGCCTGCGGCCGGTCGAAAAAGCAGCCGTTCTGCGACGGCTCGCACCAGGGCAGCGACTTCACCCCGGTGAAGTTCGAACTCACCGAGAAGTGCAAGGTCTGGCTGTGCGGCTGCAAGCACAGCAAGGATGCGCCCTTCTGCGACGGCACGCACAACGGGCTGTAGGCGCGGACCGTAGCTGCAAAACTCTGCCAGCGATATTCACGCTAGCGAAACGCGCCTGCAGCTGTTTCAGGAGAGCGGGCACAGCCTGCGAATGCGTCGTGTCTTTGGTGATCCCGGTGGCGGTTATCGAGACTTACATAAATGGTTGTCAATAGTCGCCGTCATTCCGGCCAAGCGTGCTTGGCGAGCGCGAGCCGGAATCCAAAGAATATAGTGCAAGTCTGATTCCCGCCTGCGCGGGAATGACGCCAAAAAATGAATTACCTGTAATGCAATTATGTCAGTCTCAATAGTTGCCTTTCGGGCGCCTTGACAGCCTGGCGTGCCACAACGGGAAAGGGCGCCATGCGGCGCCCTTTCCCGTGCCGCGGCACGAACCGCGGTTACAGGTTGTAGCCCACCTCGTCGTGCAGCACGATGTCGAGACCCTCCGTTTCCTGGTCGCTGGTCACGCGCAGACCGATGACGGCGTCGATCAGCTTGAGCAGGATCCAGGTCAGGATCGCGCAGTAGACGAAGGTCGCGATGACGCCGACGAACTGCACCCATACCTGCTGGCCCATGGTCACGCCCTCGGCCAGGCCGGCACCGCCGAGCACGCCCACGAACACGCCGGCCATCAGCGTGCCGATGATGCCGCCGACGCCGTGCACCGGGAACACGTCGAGCGAGTCGTCGACCTTCAGCACCTGCTTGAGGTAGCTGGTGCAGAGGTAGCAGATCACGCCGGCGGAAAGGCCGATGATGAGCGCACCGGCCGGGCCGACGAAACCGGAGGCCGGGGTGATGGTGCCCAGCCCCGCGACCATGCCGGTGACGATACCCAGCACGCTCGGCTTGCCGTGCCGCATCCATTCCATGGTCATCCAGGCGAGCGAGCCGGCGGCGGCGCTGATATGCGTGACCAGCATCGCCATGCCGGCGTCGCCGTTCGCGGCCAGCGCGCTGCCGGCGTTGAAACCGAACCAGCCCACCCACAGCATGGCCGCGCCGATCAGGGTCATGGTCATGTTGTGCGGCGGCATGGCGACGCTGCCGAAACCCTTGCGCGGGCCGAGCACCAGCGCCGCGACCAGCGCGGCCGCACCGGCGTTGACGTGCACCACGGTACCGCCGGCGAAATCCAGGAGGCCCATGTCCTGCAGCCAGCCGCCGCCCCAGACCCAGTGCGTCACCGGCGCGTAGACCAGCACCAGCCACAGCGCGGAGAACCACAGCATGGCCGAGAACTTCATGCGCTCGGCGAACGCGCCCACGATCAGCGCCGGCGTGATGATGGCAAAGGTCAGCTGGAACATGGAGAACACGCTCTCGGGGATGGTGCCGCTCAGGCTGTCGCGCCCGATGTTGGCCAGCATCAGCTGGTCGAAGCCGCCGACCCAGCGGTTGAGGCCGCCGCCGTCGCCGAAGGCCAGGCCGTAGACGAACACCAGCCAGAGGATGGAGACCATGCAGGTGATGGCGAAGCACTGCATCAGCACCGAGAGCACGTTCTTGCTGCGCACCAGGCCGCCGTAGAACAGGGCCAGTCCGGGGATGGTCATGAACAGCACCAGCACCGTCGAGGTCAGGATCCAGGCGGTATCTGCCGCGTTCAGCTCGTCCGCGTGGCCGGCGATCGGAAACAGGCAGGCAACGGCGCACGGCAGCAGGGTCTTGCACTGCTTCAGGGCAGCAGGTTTCATGGCATGTCTCCCTTCTTTTGCTTGTTCTAGAGTGCGTCCGGGCCGGTCTCCCCGGTGCGGATGCGGATGGTCTGTTCCAGGCTGGTCACGAAGATCTTGCCGTCGCCGATCTTGCCGGTGTTCGCGGCGCCGGTGATGGCGTCGATGACCGTATCGACCTTGTCGGATGGCACGCCGATCTCGATCTTGACCTTGGGCAGGAAGTCGACCACGTACTCGGCGCCGCGGTAGAGCTCGGTGTGCCCCTTCTGGCGTCCGAAGCCCTTGACCTCGGTCACGGTGATACCCTGCACGCCGATTTCCGACAGCGCCTCGCGCACGTCATCGAGTTTGAACGGTTTGATGATGGCTGTGATGAGTTTCATTTTTTATCCTCCGGTGGGCAGACTGGCGCGTAGCCGGCGGAATCATACCAGAGGCCGCACCGGTTTGGTGCCACCTCCGGGGCGGCCCGGGCAAGTGCGGGCGGGGACAGGGCACGATTTCCTTGCAAGCGGCAGTCGGGGCTGGCCTGCAGGCAAGCGGAAATCGTGCCCTGTCCCCGCTCGATCGCGCGGCGGCACAAAAAAAACGGGCGCCGAAGCGCCCGTAAAGACTGCCGATCAACGGCTTGCGATCAGAGTATGTAACCGCGCTCGTCGTGCTGGCTGACGTCCAGGCCCATCGTCTCCTGCTCTTCCGTGACGCGCAGACCGATGACCAGGTCGACCACCTTCAGGATCACGAAGCTGCCGACGCCCGAGTACACCAGGGTGAACAGCACGCCCAGGATCTGTGTCCACACCTGGCCGCCCATGGTCACGCCCTCGGCCAGGCCGACGCCGCCCATGCTGGAAGCGGCGCAGACACCGGTCAGGATGGCGCCGATGATGCCGCCCACGGCATGCACGCCGAACACGTCGAGCGAGTCGTCGTAGCCGATCGCGCGCTTGAGCTTGGCGGCGGCGAGGTAGCAGCCCACGCCCGCGGCGACGCCGATCAAGAGCGCGCCCATCGGGCCGGCGGTGCCGGAAGCCGGCGTGATGGCGACCAGGCCGGCGACCGCACCGGAGGCGATACCCAGCACGCTGGGCTTGCCGTGGGACATCCACTCCGCGAACATCCACGCCAGCGCCGCGGTTGCCGTGGCGATCTGGGTCACGGCCATGGCCATGCCGGCGGTGCCGTTGGCGGCCACCGCGCTGCCCGCATTGAAGCCGAACCAGCCGACCCACAGCATCGAGGCGCCGACCACGGTCAGCGTCAGGTTGTGCGGCGGCATGGCAGTTCCGGGAAAGCCCTTGCGCTTGCCCAGCACAAGGCAGGCGACCAGGCCCGCGATACCGGCGTTGATATGCACGACCGTGCCGCCGGCGAAATCCAGCACGCCCAGGTCCCAGAGCAGGCCGCCGTCACCGCTCCACACCATGTGCGCGACCGGCGCATAGATGACGGTGAACCAGATGCCCATGAACCACAGCATGGCCGAGAATTTCATGCGCTCGGCGAAGGCGCCCACGATCAGCGCGGGGGTGATGATGGCGAACGTCATCTGGAAGGTCATGAAGACGCTTTCCGGAATCGCAGCCGTGAGACTGTCGACCGTCATGCCGCTCAGAAACGCCTTGCCCAGCGTGCCCACGAAGGAATTGAAGTTCGTGACGCCGGCCTCCATGCCGGTGGTGTCGAAGGCCAGGCTGTAGCCATAGATTGTCCACAGCACCGAGATCAGTCCGGTGATGGCGAAACACTGCATGAGCACCGACAGCACGTTCTTGGAACGCACCATGCCGGCGTAGAACAGCGCCAGGCCGGGGATGGTCATGAACAGCACCAGGGCCGTGGACGTCAGCATCCATGCCGTGTCACCCGAATTCAGTGCGGCATCCTCGGCCAGCACCGGGGTTGGTAGCAGCAGCACGGGTGTAATTGCCATGAGGGCACCCGCAGCCCGTTTAGTTAGTTTGTCCATAGATACTCCTCTCCGGCATGAAAAGGTAAGGGCATCCGCACCTGTTGCGCCGGTATGCGTACGGATGTATCCCCCGGAACCACAGGCGATTGGCCGGCACCGGTACTGCTTGGGTGCCTGCAAGGCACCGGCCAATCGGCTCTGGCCCCCGGAAAAAAGCGGGCGCCGGAGCGCCCGCAATCTGGAGGGCAGGTTGGTACAAGCTATTTGCCCGAGCCTTGTGCACCCACGAACTCCGGGTAGGCTTCGAGGCCGATCTCGGCGAGGTCGACGCCAGCGTATTCCTCTTCCTCGCTGACACGGATGCCGATCGTCATCTTCAGCAGCGACCAGACGATGATGCTGGTGACGAAGGTCCAGGCAAAGATGGTCCCCAGGCCGGTCAGCTGCGCGACGAGGCTGGATTCCTCGTTGCTGATGGTGACCGCGATCAGTCCCCACATGCCGACCACGCCGTGCACCGAGATCGCACCCACCGGGTCGTCGATCTTCATGCGGTCGAGGCCGAGGATCGCGAACACCACCAGCACGCCGCCCACGGCACCGATCAGGGTGGCCACCAGCGGGGTCGGGGTCAGCGGTTCGGCCGTGATCGCGACCAGGCCGGCCAGCGCACCGTTCAGCGCCATGGTGAGGTCGGTCTTGCCGAACAGGATGCGCGCCACCGCCATCGCCGCGATCACGCCGCCGGCCGCCGCCATGTTGGTGTTGACGAACACCAGCGCGACGCTGTTGGCCTCGGCCACGTCGGAGACCTTCAGCTCGGAGCCGCCGTTGAACCCGAACCAGCCCATCCACAGGATGAAGGTTCCCAGCGTGGCCAGCGGCATGTTCGCGCCCGGGAAGGCATTGACGCTGCCGTCGGGCCGGTACTTGCCCTTGCGCGCGCCGAGCAGGAGCACGCCGGCCAGCGCCGCGGTCGCACCGCACAGGTGCACGACGCCGGAGCCCGCGAAGTCCAAAAAGCCCAGCGCATCCAGGCCACCGCCGCCCCACTTCCAGTAACCCTGCATCGGGTAGATGAAGCCGGTCATCACGACCGCGAACAGCAGGAAGGCCCACAGCTTCATGCGCTCGGCCACCGCGCCCGAGACGATCGACATGGCAGTTGCCACGAACACGACCTGGAAGAAGAAGTCGGACAGGCCGGAGTAGTAGGTGTCGCCACCACTGGCCAGCACGGCTTCCGCCGTGTTGTCGCCCTTGCCCAGGATGTGGCCTAACCCTGGCCACCAGGGGCTGACCGCAGCATCGCCCGGATACATTATGCTGTAGCCGTAGAGCATGTACATGATGCAGGCCACGGCGAACAGGGAGATGTTCTTGGTCAGGATTTCGGCGGTGTTTTTCGCACGCACCAGGCCGGCTTCGAGCATGGCAAAGCCCGCCGCCATCCACATTACCAATGTACCGGTTACCAGGAAATAGAAGGTATCCAGTGCGTAACTGAGTTCAGTCAGCGCCTCCACGATTAGTCCTCCATCAGTCGGGTCAGAGCGCGTCCGGGCCGGTCTCGCCGGTACGGATACGAATGGTTTGTTCGATACTGGACACGAAGATCTTGCCGTCACCGATCTTGCCGGTATTGGCAGCCTTGGAAATCGCCTCGACGACCTTGTCGGCCATGTCCGCCTTCACCACGGCCTCGATCTTCACCTTGGGCAGGAAGTCGACGACGTATTCCGCACCACGATACAGTTCCGTGTGGCCCTTCTGACGCCCGAATCCCTTCACCTCGGTTACCGTGATGCCCTGCACACCGACTTCCGAGAGGGCCTCACGGACATCATCCAGCTTGAAGGGCTTGATGATTGCAGTTACCAGTTTCATGTATGTGTACTCCTTTAAAGTCGGCCCGCCCGGAGGCGGGCCGTATCGGTGCGGTTGTTAGAGAGACTTGGAAACGCTGAAGATGATTCGCGAATCCGCGAGGTCACCGAACAGCGTGTCGCCGTCGTTGTTGGTGTCGACGTAGGTCAGACCCAGGTCCAGACCGGCAATCGACTTGCTCAGACCGATGCTCCAGTCCATGTAGCCGGTACCTGCGAGGTCATAGGCATCGCCATCGTTCTGGCCGATCATCGCCGACAGACCGAAATCCATCGGCAGGCTGACATCGACGCCTGCCTCAAGACGCCAGGCGCTCTCGCCGCTGTCGAAGAAGTCGTCGCTGTAGTAGAACTTGGCCGAGCCGGAGATCGTGTCGGTGAAGGCATAACCACCACCGGCGTAGAGTTCCAGGGTGTTCCAGTTGTCAGCGCCCGGGTAGACGTACTCGATCAGGCCCAGGTCGTAGCTGATCGGGCCGGCCTCGCCGGCGTAACCGCCGTAGACGTCCAGCTCGATCTGCGGATCGGTACCGCCACCGAAGAACTGGGAGTCGACGTTGGACGCCCAGGTGCCGATGTACAGGCCACTGTCGTGGCTGAAATCGAAGCCGCCGGAAACGGCCATCTGGTTGTCCGTCTGGGAGACGCCGCGCCAGGCATAATCGCTGGACAGGGCGATATTCCCGCTGATCTCCGCCATAGCAGCTGAAGAGCCGGCCAGCATTGCGGTGGCAATCAAGGTTTTCTTCATCATTTCATTTCTCCTGAAAGTTGTGGTTAAGCACTGTGCAATGACCGAACCACTTCAACTTCAACCATGAAAGGGGAAAGTCATCCCATCCTGAGCAGGAACCGTGCCACCTGAATAAATGATTAATAAATCATCTTCTTAGGTGAATTACGGGGAATATCAGGAGGCGATAATGGAGCATCTGACGCACTAATACAGTGCGCTCGCACTATCCTGGTGCTACCGGGTGAGGCATTGCACGGTTATGGACGGAACCGGCGGGGTTCGACTATGGTAGGCGCATGTTCAACCCCAAGTTCATCGACGATCTGGCACGCCAGATCAGCAGCGGCATCCCCGCCGGCGTGAAGGGCATGCAGCAGGATATCGAGCAGAACGTACGCACCCTGCTCGCGGGCGCCTTCGCCCGGCTCGACCTGGTCACGCGCGAGGAGTTCGACGTGCAGGCGAAGGTGCTCATGCGCACGCGCGAGAAACTCGAGGCGCTGGAGCGGCAGGTCGCAGAGCTCGAAAGCCGGCGCCAGTCATAGCGCGCCGGGCGTCCGCGCAAGATTTCCCTCCACCAATCGCGCATGCGCTGCGCTCCTACACATAACGGCAAGCGCCGGTAGGCGCGGACCGCATCCGCGGCCCTGCAGTATCCGACGTCAGCCGTCGGTGTTGGCGCATACAGGCCGGCGCCCGCAGCGCCTACACTCCTCGCTCACCGCCAGGAAGCCTGCGATGTCGCTCGCCGTCGTCTACAGCCGCGCCCGGCTGGGCATGAATGCCCCGCTGGTCAGCGTGGAGGTGCAACTGTCGAACGGCCTGCCGTCGCTGTCCATCGTCGGTCTGCCGGAAACGGCGGTCAAGGAAAGCAAGGACCGCGTGCGCGGCGCGCTGCTCACCTCCGGCTTCGAGTTTCCCGCACGGCGGATCACCATCAACCTCGCACCGGCCGACCTGCCCAAGGAAGGCGGGCGCTTCGACCTGCCGATCGCGCTCGGGATCCTGGCGGCATCCGGCCAGATTCCGGCCACCGAGCTGGAGTCGTACGAGTGCGCCGGCGAGCTGGCGCTGTCCGGCGCCCTGCGCCCGGTGCAGGGCATACTGCCCATGACACTGCAGACGCTGCAGGCCCGGCGTACGCTGCTGGTGGCACGGGACAATGCCGCCGAGGCGATGCTGGTACGGGAGGCCGATGTCCGCGCCGCGCAGCACCTGCTGCAGGTCACCGCACATTTCAACCGCAGCGCCCGCCTGGTGCCCGTGCCGGCGACCGCGCTCGACACGCCCCGGCAGGCCCAGCCCGATCTCGCGGATGTACGCGGCCAGCCGCAGGCGCGGCGCGCGCTGGAGATCGCGGCCAGCGGCGGTCACAGCCTGCTGCTGGTCGGTCCGCCCGGTACCGGCAAGTCGTTGCTGGCGAGCCGGCTGCCCGGCATCCTGCCCGCACTGACCGAGCAAGAGGCGCTGGCGGTGGCGACCGTACGCTCGATCGCCGCCCTGCCGGTGGAACCGGCGCACTGGCGCGAACGCCCGTTCCGCGCCCCGCACCACACGGCATCGGCCGCGGCGCTGGTCGGCGGCGGCAGCACGCCGCGCCCCGGCGAGATCTCGCTGGCGCATCACGGCGTACTGTTTCTCGACGAACTTCCGGAATTCGACCGGCGCGTGCTCGAGGTGTTGCGCGAACCGCTGGAGACCGGCCGCATCATGATCTCGCGCGCGGCGCTGCAGGCGGAATTTCCGGCCGGTTTCCAGCTGGTCGCCGCCATGAATCCCTGCCCGTGCGGCTGGCTCGGCGACCCGTCCGGCCGCTGCCACTGCACCAGCGAACAGGTCCGGCGTTACCGCAGCCGGCTTTCCGGCCCCCTGCTCGACCGCATCGACATGCACGTGGAGGTGCCGCGCGTGGCGTTCGCGGCCATGCACGGCCCGCCCGGGGAAGACAGCGCGTGCGTGCGTGAGCGCGTTGGCCGGGCGCGCGGTATCCAGCTGCAGCGCGCCCGTGCGCTCAACTGCCGGCTGACGCCCCGGCAGATCGACGCGACCTGCGCGCTGACGCGCGGCGATCTCCGGCTGCTGCAACGGGCGCTCGAGCGGTTGCAGCTGTCGGCGCGCGCCTATCACCGCATCCTCAAACTCGCGCGCACGCTCGCGGACATGGAAGCCGCCGGCGCGATCTCCACCCGGCACCTGTCCGAGGCGATCAACTACCGCTGCCTCGATCGCGCCTGACGGCGGCGGGCGCCTGTGCCAGCGGCATGCACTGGCTGTTTTTTATCCCCCATTCAACCAGTTAAGCGGATTCGCGGGTGCGCGGCAGCGCACGGCTGCCCGTTCAAGCATGCAAGTCTCTGACCGATAAGTCAGTTTTACCCGTTTCACTCCCTCGGCTGGCATTCAGGAAGGTACGCGATGAACGAGCACACTCCCGCGGCTGCGCTGCAGCGCTTCGAATTCACCGGCAGCGGTGGCGAATATTTCAGGATCTGGATCGTCAACCTGGTCCTCAGCATACTGACGCTCGGCATCTATTCCGCCTGGGCCAAGGTACGCACCAACCGTTACTTCTACGGCAACACCCGGCTCGATGGCAGCGGCTTCGAGTACCACGCGAACCCGCTGGCGATTCTCAAGGGCCGCCTGATCGCCGTGCTGCTGTTGCTGGTGTATGTCTTCGCCGGGCAGATGCTGCCGGTGGCGGGCATCGCCTTCGCCGTCGTGCTGATGCTGGCCACGCCCTGGATCGTCTGGCGCAGCATCCAGTTCAACGCCCGCATGACCGGTTACCGCAACGTGCGCTTCGGCTTCCACGGCGCGCTCGGCGATGCCTACCGCTATCTGTTGCTGATCCCGCTGCTGCCCCTGCTCGCGTCCGCGCTCGTCGCCACCGCCCTGTTGCTGGCCGGCATCACGCTCGATGCACAGACCGGCATCGCGCTGATCGCGCTCGCGGTGCTGACCACGTACCTGCTGTTTCCCTATATTCAGAAATCCATCACCGCCTGGTACCTCAACAACACGCGCTACGGCCAGGGCCGGCTGCAGGTGCAGCTGTCTGCGGGCAGGTACTACCTGGTCTATCTGTGCCTGCTGGGCTGGGGGCTCCTGATCACCGTCGTCGTCGGCGCGATCTTCGGCACCGCGACGATGTTCACCGGTGTCCAGCTCGCGGCCGCAGCAAAGGAAGCGGGCGGGGAGATCCCGAACGCGGCGATGCTGCCTTTGCTCGTCGCGACCCTGCTGCTGTACGCCGCCCTGCTGGTGATCGGCGTCTGGGCCAAGGCCTACGTGAAAGTGAAGATCCGCAATTACGTGTTCGGCCGCATCGGGCTCGATGACGTGCTGCGGCTGGAATCGGATATCAGCACGGGCCGCCTGTTCCGCTTCTACCTCGCCAATATCCTGCTGCTGCTGTGCACGCTCGGCCTGGCCTATCCCTGGGTCAAGGTCCGGACCGCGCGGCTGCTGGCGGCGTCCACCCGGGCGCACCTGTCCGGCAGCCTCGACCAGTATGTCAGCCAGCAGCAGAGCCGGCAGTCCGCCGCGGGCGAGGAAATCGGCGAGGCCTTCGACGTGGATGCCGGTCTGGATCTCGCCTTTTGATAAGCGGCTGGCTCTACCCGCCCGACAGCTCGGCCCGGCGCGAGGCCGGGCTGGCGGTCGCCGGGGACCGGTACACGGTCACGACCGGGACCGCGGCACCGCTCACCGGCAGCCTGCTGGACCTTGCGATCAGCGACCGCATCGGCAACATCCCGCGCAGATTCACGCTGCCCGACCGCTCGGTGTTCGAGACGACGGATAACGCCGCCGTCGATGCCCTGCTCGCCGCCACCGGCAACGAGGACCCGCTGGCCGGCGCGCTGTACAGCCTGGAATCGCGCTGGCAGTGGATCGGCCTCGCCCTGCTGGTCACGCTGCTGATCGGCTGCGTGACCGTGTACTGGGGCATGCCCTGGGCCAGCCGGCAGATCGCCTTCGCCCTGCCGGTCCGCGCCGCGGAACTCATTTCGCAACAGACGCTGGAGCTGCTCGACGAGTCCATCCTGGCGGAAAGTGCACTCCCGCAGGAGGAACAGGAACGTATCCGGGCGCATTTCGCCGACACGCTGCTGCCGCTGCAGCACGAAGCCTTCACCTACCGGCTGCACTTCAGGAAGATGTCCGACATCCCGAACGCCTTCGCACTGCCATCCGGCGACATCGTCGTCACCGACCGGCTGGTGCAGCTGGCGGACAACCAGGCGGAGATCGACGCCGTGCTGCTGCACGAGATGGGTCACGTGGTGCATCGCCACGGCCTGCAGCAGGTCCTGCACTCGTCGTTCCTGACCATCGCCATCGTCGCTATCTCGGGCGATGCCACCGCCACCGGCAATCTCGCGGTGGCGCTGCCGGTGTTCCTGCTGCAAAACCACTACTCCCGCGACAACGAGACCGAGGCGGACCGTTATGCCTTCGAGCACATGATCGCGGCGAGCATCGATCCAGCGAATTTCAGCCGTATCATGGCGAAGATCGGCAGCGCCGCGGATGAGGACGGCGGGGAAACCGGCAAGGCAACAGCGGATGCGAAGAACGCAGCCGCCACCGTGGCGCGTTACCTCTCCACCCACCCGCCGACTCCGGAGCGGATCAGGATGGCGGATGCGTATTCGCGGCAATACCAGGGTCGGCGGGCTGTTCCGGAGTAACCGACAACCCCCGTATTATGTGTTAGCGCAATACCGAAAGTGGCCGATCCCGTCCAACAGGGGTTGCATGCGGCGGCATGCATTCATATCGCATCCTCGGGTATATACTTACTCAAGTCTGGGTCGGATTATCTGTAGTTCTATCATGCAGCCCGGTCTCGTGGACTTAATATTGCCTCGTGAATACCTTCCCCAGCGCACCTGTCAATTAAAAGGATGCCATTCCTAATACCCTTGCAGCGCGCGTGACATCTATTTCGTATGAAAGCAGTCGAAACATGCCATCGTGCTGTTCTGGAAATCCACCAAATAATGCGCACTGGAATATCAGACGCAAATACGTTCTGTAGCCTATTCTTCTGAGCCGCCTTCCTTCGTTATATTTTTTCCTGCCATCAGGAGTTTTGTCATCCATCCCCCCAATAAAGCAATCAAACTATAAAAGCCGGTAACCACAATACCGAAAAGTGATAGCGGACCAAGTGCATAAATCAATGAATAGATGACTTGCCCAAGATAAATACCTGTTATGGTGAAGACCAGACTTCTAGGGTAGGAGATGTAACCAATCACGCCAGAAAAGAATAGTGCGATCCAATAATATGCACTATCACTGTCCCACGGTTCAATTTCACCAGTAATAGGCGGAGAAAGCCCCCAGATTAATGCGCCGAGGACAATACCAATCAATAAACAGATAAGATGCGCTGACTTTAGTCTCATAATTGACCCTGCTGCGGCTTACTATGACCCCTTATAAAAGAACCATCCGCCGCCTCTTACACCCCAATAATAATTTCTGGCCCAATTTCTACAGACCGATCTTCTCGCAATGCCAGGACCTCCTGGCTCGCTCTCGCATTGCTTTAGCAAGCACTCATAAAATTTCTTATCACACTCTTTCCTGTTCTTTCCACAACCGCCATAGCAATCGTCATGCCCTTGGCAGCATGGAGCAAAGTTAAATCCGAACGGGTTGTCCGGTACGCCAGTACATACAAGCCCTGTTGGATCGACAAACCTTACGGGATTAGCCTTGGCATACAGGTAAGTATTGATACCACCTTCGAGCCCTATCGGATCACTCGTGATATATCTGCCAGTCGATGGATCGTAGTAGCGATAGTAGTTGTAATGCAGCCCGGTTTCCTGATCATAATACTGCCCCGGGAAGCGGACGTTCAGTTCCACCTTGCTTGGCTCCAGGACCGCCGAGCCGAACGGATCATAAGTTGCACGCCACACCACGCCACCGGCCGCATCCGTCATGACACGCGGCGCGCCCAGATGATCGTTATGCACGAAGTAGAGCCGTCCCTGCGCGGCGGCGGCCTCCGCCGCCCCGACCAGCCTGTCCCGAACGGATGCCAGCGCGCGCCCGAGGGCGCTTTCTCCGAGAGACTGCCAGGTCAAGCCCAGTAGTTTCCGCGACAGCATGACGAGGTCCCCGGCGTCGAGACGATCATTCCGGTTCAGATCACCGGCCGCGAGCTCGATCGCGGCCGGTGCACGCTCACCACGCACCAGCCTGAGCAGCGCCAGCAGGTCGCCGATCGCGACCTGTCCGTCGGCATCGATGTCCCCGGGTCCCGATATGCTGTCCCTGTCCAGCGGATTCGAACCGAGCGCAACCTCGTCCCCGTCGTTGACACCGTCGGCGTCGGAATCCGGATCGCCGATCAGCGTGCCGTACCTGAGCAGCTCCTCCCGATTATCCAGGCCGTCGCCATCGTCATCCGGCGCCACGGGGCTGGTGCCTGCCGCGACCTCGTCCCGGTTGGTCACACCATCGTTGTCGCTGTCGGGAAGATAGATCGCAAGCAAACTGCCGTCGAGGTAGATGTATTCGACCAGCACGGTCCCCGCCTGGTCGGCTTCGGCCAGCAATTCGCCATCGATGCCGTAGAGAAACAGCTTGCCTGCACCATCCGGCCCGGTTTTGGATACGCGCTGCCCCAGACCATTGTAGCGAAAATACGCTACCGGCGTTGCATCGCGTGCTGCCAGCGCGAGCCGCTGCTGCGAATCGTAGCGATACGACCAGTTACCCCGCGCCAGCAGATTGCCGGTCACGCCCAGCACGACGTCTTCACTGCCGATTCGGGCCAGACGATTCGTCCCGGGTGCATACGCCAGTGTCACCGGCGCGCCTTCGTCACCGAGTACGCGATTCCCGTTCGGGTCATACGCGTAGCGCCAGTCCGTGCCGAATGCGCCGCTTGCACTGATTGCCCGGTCCAGCGCGTCGTATCCGATACTGTCGGCTCCGCCGGCACCCGCCTCGCGCCGAACGAGATTGCCGTTACGGTCGTAGCCTGTATATGACATGGCGAACACCCCGGGAATCGTTTGGGACAGCAGGCGGTAGGCGCCGTCCCAGTCCTGAGTCAGAATCCTGCCGTTGGCATACTCCAGCGCGCCGATACCGCCGAATGGCAGATAGCGGATCTCCGCGGCCAGACCGTGGATGACACCATTCACGGCGAGATCCGCCGTGCGGACGCGACCAGCCGCATCATGTTGATAACTGACGGTGGCACCGGAAGGATAGGTTATGCTCCTGACGCGTCCTCCCGGATCCGTCACATAGCGCACAGCCTGGTGTGTCCGGACATGGCCGAAGGCATCGTAGTCGTATGCCACCGTCGCTGCGGCGGTCGTCACACCGCACAACCGGCCGACGCCGTTGTCGCAATCGTCCCAGGCATACTCAATGTCCATGGCAGCGGCCGGCGTCGCGACGTACCGCAGGCGGTTGAGCGCGTCATAGGTGTAACGCTCGGTCGAGGCTTCGGTGGTACCGCTGGCCGTGGTCCGGGTCAGGAGATTGCCCGCCGCATCGTAGGCATACGACGTGATCCCGGTATCCGGACTGCTGCGTTCCAGCAGATTACCCAAATCATCGTAGCGGTAGTTCGTCGCGCCGTTGTTGGGGTCGACCACGGTCTGCAGGCGGTCCGCCACGTCATAGCCGTACCGCACAGGAGTATCCGCCGTCGCCGGATCGTTACCGCCCACGTCGCGCGTGACAGCGAGCAGATGTTTTAAGGCGTCATACTCGAAGCCCGTTATGCTGCCGTTGCCATCCCTGACCAGCAGCAGGTCTCCCTGCATGGAAAATTCCCTATCCACCTGCTCGAGCGGATCGAGCGGATCGCCGCCGGTCCGCATATTCACCAGCCGGCCATAGCTGTCGAATAGGTTCGTGACCGTCCTGGCCAGCGTACCGCTGCTGTCGAAAGTCTGCTCGGAAACGCGGTTACCCTCGCTGTCGAGGGTATACCGGATCGAATTGTCCTGCCCGTCGCTGACCCGGACCAGACGCCGCGCCGCGTCGTAGCCGAACGTGATGGAGGTGATCGGCCCGACATCCGCAGCAACCACGATGCGGTCGACCTCAGCCGTATCCAGATAGGTCCAGCGGGTCTGCCGCGTCCCGGAATCCGTGCGTTCCGCTACGCTTGCCAGGCGATCGCTGCCGGGATAATACGAATAGTCGAGAGCCAAGCCATTCGGACGCACCTCGCTGGCCACCTTGCCGGTGGCGGTGTAACGGATTGCGCTGCGAACCAGCACGCCGTTTGCGTTCTCCACCTCCCGCAGGCGGCCACGGTCGTTGCCCTCGCGCGGGTCGTCGGGGTAATAGCGCAGGCGGGTGACATCCGCGACATCGCCGCGGGGGCCGTCGATACGACTCAACTGGTGCCGTGGGCCGTTGTATTCCCAGGTCGTGTGCCGCGCCACCGCCTGGCCATCGGGCCGGAACCCGCTGATGGTTGCGCTGGTGCGGTTGCCATAGTCGTCATACGTGTAGTGCGTTATCTTGCTGTGACCTTCGAGTACCGAGGGTTCGGTTATGCTCGCGATCCTGCCGGCAAAGCGTGGATCGTAGGTATACGCGGTACGCCGCGCCAGTGCAGAACCCGCGGCCTCGATGCGGTAGCCCGGATTGCCGTTCAGGTCGTGCCCGCCATATGCGGTTGTCACGCCATGTACTGTTTTCGAGGTCAGGTCGCCGCTGTCCGGGTCGCGGCTGTAAGCCGAATTCCCCGGCACACAGGTCGCACAACCGGGCCCATCGATCGCGGCAACGGCAGCCACACCCAGTACGGTTTCTATGGTGTAGGTAGTCTGTGCGCCATTGCCGTTGCTCAGTGTCCGGGTATGGTTGTTGTCATCATAGGTCACGTCCACGCGCCCGGCGTTCCCCGCATGATAACTTGACCTTACCCTGCCGTCCGCGAAGTATTCATAACTGGCATAACGCGCCTCCCCGCCTGCCTGGCTATCGGAGATGCCGGTCAGATGCGCCGGCAGATCCACGGCGTCCTCGATCAGCACAACCTCGTTGTAGTGATAGCGCCGATAGGGATTGTTCTCGTGTCCGTCATCACTGCCGTCGGGCCGGTACACGTACGCCAGGTTGCGGTCGGCATCGTACGTGTAGTGCCAGGTATTCCCCGCCTGGTCGCTGACTGTTGCGACGTGATTGTCCGCCGTGTACGTGAACGCGAGCGACTCGCCCGCGTTGTTGGTCACGGACAGCAGTCTGGCCGGATTTTCCATGTCGTCGTAGCCCAGCGTCGTCTCCACGCCGTCAACCGTTACGATTTCCAGCAGGTGCCCCGCGGAATGATAGCGTTCGACGGAATCGTCGCTGCGGGTGACCACAAATTCGTTGCCGGCCTTCTCCAGCCTGACCCCCGAATCGGGATCACCCGCCCACACCTGAGCCGCGCGGTTGTAGCTCCAGACCTCCCCCCTGGCATCGGCATCCCTGACCACGACCGACAGCGCGCCCGGTTCGATACGCCGGTGCCAGGTCGAACTCCAGCCGTTGCCCAGACCGACATCCTGCCGGTAAAGGCTGTTGTAGAAGCGCTGGAATCTCAGCCGCGACTGACCGCCGCCGACGTCTGTCTCCGCGTGCACCTTGTTGCCTGTTGCGATGTTGACAGGATTGCCTGCGAGCGTATGGCCCGCACATGCCATCCCGAGATTCTTGTCGTCATCCCAGGGCTGCGCCGGCGGCTCGACACAGGCCAGCTGACCGTCAGGATCCGTTGCCACGGTATTTCCATCAGGGCATGACTGACCCGCCTTGAACGACATCCGGAAATAGCTATCGGAACGCCGCCACCCTGCCTGCGGGTTCTGGGTGTCGAAGTACCGGTAACGAAAGCAGGTACCCGGCATGGCGCATTCATCGCTCGCCAGCAGGCGCGCAAAACTGTAGCGATACCTGCAATCCGCCGCCGGCGGCGGATAGGGTGTCTCCGCACAACCGATGAAACAGCGCTCGATCTTGAAGTTGAACAGGTTGTCGAAGGCTTCCTCGAAGCTGGCGCCGTACTGATGCACCGAGGACCCATAGGAACACGGCCAGGGCGGATCGGTTGCCAGCCATACCGGCTCGCCGGATACCGCGCAGGCAGACCGGAACAGCAAGGCAAGCATCGCACCTTTGCGGGTATTGTCCATCTGCAAGCCCGTCCACTCCCTGGTTGAGAACACTGCGGCGAACCAACAATTCAGGCAGCGTGCGTTGCATGTCGCAGCCCGCTTGCGCGGCCTCGATGCGGCAGCGCAGCGGCTGCATCCGTAAAACGTCCGGACAGTATGGTGTGGATTGTGGCGGCAGACACCCGGCGATGCGAGCGGCCTGGTGTAGGTGAAATCCGATAGTCGCGAGGTGCGGGCTGGGTGCGACTACAAGCCGGCATCCCAATAGGGCTGCTCGCCGATGCGATCGGCCAGGTATTCGATGAACACCTGCACGCGCCGCGGCACCAGGCGCCCGGGCGGCGTCAGGGCATGGATGCCGATCGCGGGTTGGTTGAATCCGGTGAGGATGCGCTCCAGGCGGCCGTCCCTGAGGTAGCCTGCCAGGATGAAGGTCGGACCGGCGGTGATGCCGATACCGGCCGCGGCGGCGCGGGCCAGCACCTCGCCGTTGTTGGCGTGCATGCGCAGTTGCGGCTGAGCGTGCAGCGCACGACCGTCGCTGTCGGCGTATTCCCACTGCCGGCGGTAACTCATGTTGGTGTATTGCAGGCCCACGTGCCGGCGCAGCTCGTCCGGGTGCCGCGGCGCGCCGTGACGCCCGAGATAGGTGCGGCTCGCGCAGGTCACCATGCGCGCGCTGCCGAGGCGCCGCGCCACCAGCGTGGAATCCTCCAGGTCCCCGATCCGGACCGCCAGGTCGAACCCTTCCTCGACCAGGTTGACGCTGCGGTCGTTCAGGTCCAGGTGGAGCTCGATGGCCGGGTGCAGCTCGAGGAACCCGGTCAGGACATCGCAC
Source organism: Pseudomonadota bacterium (assembly GCA_041395565.1). Taxonomy (NCBI): domain Bacteria; kingdom Pseudomonadati; phylum Pseudomonadota; species Pseudomonadota bacterium. Next base: position 59,874 of record JAWLAI010000003.1, read on the forward strand.
AAGTGCAGCATCCCGAAGCTGAGCGGCGCGGCCAGCCTGAGCGCGCCGCGCAGGCCGGTCACCTCCGCCGCCGCACCCTGCTCGGCATCCTCCAGGTCGGCCAGGATCTGCACCGCGCGCTGATAGAAATGCCGCCCGGCCTCGGTCAGCGCCAGGCGCCGCGTGGTGCGATGCAGCAGGCGGCTGCCGAGCCGCTGCTCCAGCTGGCTGACCCGGCGGCTGACCATCGACTTGGCCACACCGAGACGTTCGCCCGCCGCGCTGAAACTGCCGGCCTCGACGACGGCGACCAGGGCCTCGATATCGGCGAACCTGTCCATATTGTTGCTGATATTAGAACAGATAATTCATTGATTCGATATTTATCTATTCAAATGCAACGATCATGCTGGGTGCACGGTCCGGCACCCACATTCACGACACCGGCCCAGGAGGAGCATCGAATGAACGAATCCGCGGCATCCGCTGCCACCCGTCTTGCCGGCCGCGTTCTGCTGGCTGCCATCTTCATCATGGCCGGCAGCAACAAACTCGGCGCCTATGCCGGCACGCAGGGCTACATGGAAAGCATGGGTGTGCCGGGCGCCCTGCTCCCGCTGGTCATCGCCCTGGAACTCGGCGGGGGGCTCGCCATCCTGGCCGGCTGGCAGACCCGCATCGCCGCCTTCCTGCTGGCAGGCTTCTGCATCGTCAGCGCGGCGCTCTTCCACGCCAATCTCGCCGACCAGATGCAATCGATCATGTTCATGAAGAACCTGGCCATTGCCGGCGGCCTGTTGACGGTGGTCGCCAGTGGCGCCGGCGCCTGGTCGGTCGATGCACTGACCCGGCGCGGCAGTCATGCAGCGCATCCGGCCTGAGCACGGCACGGCTGCGCTGGCAACGGATTAACAGCGGGCGCCAACCCGCGGGTACCCAGACCGGAGGCCTGACATGAGAGCAGCACAGACAGCCAATACATTGCCCCGCGCGCGCCGCATCGTGCGCGTGGTCAACGGCATGCCCGCCACCGACGGGGCGGGCGTGGAACTCACGCGCGTGATCGGCCAGCCGGCACTGCCCATGCTCGATCCCTTCCTGCTGCTCGACGCCTTTCGTTCCGATCAGCCGGAGGACTATATCGCCGGCTTCCCGCCGCACCCGCACCGGGGCTTCGAAACCGTCACCTATCTGCTCGACGGGCGCATGCGCCACCTGGACAGCGCCGGCCACGAAGGCGTCATAGAATCCGGCGGCATCCAGTGGATGACAGCCGGTCGCGGCATCGTGCACTCGGAAATGCCGGAACAGGAAAACGGCCTGCTCGAGGGCTTTCAGCTGTGGGTGAACCTGCCGGCGGCGCACAAGATGGATCCGCCTGCGTACCAGGAATTTCCGGCCAGCCGCATACCGACGGAAACCCGCGACGGTGGTGTGACGGTGCGTGTCATCGCCGGGACCACCGCGCAGGGCACGCGCGGCCCGGTCGAGCAGCCGCTTACCGACCCGCTCTATCTCGACGTCAGCATGCCGGCCGGCGCGGTCTTCAGGGAACCCGTACCGGAGCGGCACAACGCCTTCGTCTATGTGATCAATGGACCGGTCACGGCCATCGATCCCGACGCCGGCGGCATTGCACTGGGACGCGATGACCTCGGCATCCTCGGGCAGGCCGGTGACGAGGGCGTGGAGCTCCGCGCCGCGGACGCGCCGGTGCGCTTCCTGCTGGTGGCGGGACGCCCGCTCAACGAACCGGTGGCGCGCGGCGGTCCGTTCGTGATGAACACACGCCAGGAGGTACAGCAGGCGTTCGAGGATTTCCAGCAGGGCAGATTCTGATCGCCCTGCAACGCGCCAGCTAGCGAAAATCCAACGCTACTCGCACGGTCGCGACCGTGACGGTGCTGCGTACGGCAGCGCTCGGCATGGCGCTCGGCGCTATCCGGGCAAACCGCCACACGTGCCTGCAGCAGCGGCAGCCAGTCCAGCAGGTGCGTACCTACTGTGCAACGCGTTCCGCGCGATCGCAGCGACCACTATCCAGTCGGGACAATATATTGCGGCCATAGCAGGGCAGCCTGGTACGAACGTACCCGGTGGAACGCCACGGGCCGCACTCGCGTCCCGGCGCCCGGACGCACAGGCCAACCAACCCGTTGTATCCACACCACAACACTTAATGTCTGTTGCCGTTTTGCCGATGACAAGCGCGGTGCCAGTGATTGGCCCATGCCATCCGCGATCCCGACAACAACGCCGCCCAGTCCGGCGCCGGGCCCGCGGACGCCTGCTGCACAGGATGCGCGGCACAAAAAAAAGGACTTTTCAGATGAGTGAGTTACAGTACGGCAATCCCCCGCATACCTCACCCGACACCCAGCAGGCCGCAGCAGCAGACTCGCTCAGAATCCGCAAAGGGGTGTCCCTGTCCCGGGACGCAGTCGATGCGGCGCAGGAATTCTTCGAGTCCGTGCAGCAGCCTGACACGGAACTGGTCCTGTTCTACTGTTCCCCCGAATACGACCTGCCGGTGCTCGCCGCCGAACTCAAGCGGCGTTTCGGCGCCACCCCGCTCATCGGGTGCACCACGGCCGGGGAGATCACCCCCGCCGGTTACCTGAAAGGGTCACTCACCGGGGTCAGCATCAGCAACAGGGATTTCAGCGTCGCGACCCGGCGCATCGACCACCTCGACAGCTTCGCGCTCAAAGACGGTGAACAAACAGCGGACGCACTCACTACCGAACTGAAACGCAGGGCGAACCCGCCCACACCACAGAACACCTTCGGCTTCCTGCTGATAGACGGCCTATCAGGACGCGAGGAGATCGTGGTCAGCGCAATCTACCGCGGCATCGGCGGTATCCAGATCTTCGGCGGCTCGGCCGGCGACGACGTCCGCTTCAAGACGACCTACCTCTATCACGACGGCGCATTCCATACCAACTGCGCCGTCTTTTCCCTGATCCAGACCAGCCTGCCGTTCACCGTCTTCAAGACCCAGCACTTCGTCGACTCGACCGAGAAGCTGGTGGTCACCGAGGCTGATCCGGAACGGCGGATCGTCTCCGAAATCAACGGTGCGCCCGCCGGTCGTGAGTATGCCCGCATCGTCGGACTCGACGTCGACAAGCTGACTCCGTTGATCTTCGCCACCTACCCGGTGGTCGTCAAGATCGGGGGTGACTTTTACGTGCGCTCCATCCAGAAGGTGAACGAGGACGAGAGCCTGACCTTCTTCTGCGCCATAGACGAAGGCGTGGTTCTCACTGTCGCGCGCGGCGTGGATTACGTCGAGAACCTGAGTTCGCTATTCGCCAACGTCAGGAAGCGCATCGGCGAGCCGGCGCTGGTGCTCGGCTGTGACTGCGTGCTGCGCAACATTGAGCTGGACCAGAAGGACCTGCGCAATGATGTCGCCCGCATCCTGACGGAAAACAATGTCATCGGGTTCGCGACCTACGGCGAGCAATACAACGCCATGCATGTCAACCAGACCTTCACCGGCGTGGCTATCGGGAGCAGGAAATAGCCGCCCAGATGCCAAGCTCAGCCACCGAAGTCCGGCTCGCCGAGCTGGAAGCGGAGGTCGCGCGCCTGCGCAAGATCAATCGTGTGCTCATGAACAAGGTCGAGCAGAGCACGGACCTGCAGGGCGACGCCTACGGACTGTTCCAGTCCGCCATCGCGCTGGAAAGCAAGGTGCGTGAACGCACGGTTGCCTACGAATCCGCCATGCACGAACTGGAAACGTCGAACGAGGAACTGCGCCAGGCGAAGGAGGCGGCAGAGGCCGGCAGCCGCGCCAAGAGCGAGTTCCTCGCCACCATGAGCCATGAAATCCGTACACCCATGAACGGCATACTCGGCATGACCGAACTGCTGCTCAACACGGAACTGTCCGAGAAGCAGCGGCGCCTCGGCGAGACAGCCTACCGTGCGGGTACCACCCTGCTGAACATCATCAACGACATCCTGGATTTCTCCAAGATCGAGGCCGGCAAGCTGGAGCTCGAGTTTACCGAGTTCGACCTGCGCGATCTGGTGGAGGAAACCCTGGAGCTGCTGGCGGAGCGCGCGCACAAGAAAGGCCTGGAACTGCTGGGACTGCTGCCTGCCCGATTGCCGCATTTTGTGCATGGCGACCCCGGCCGTTTGCGTCAGGTGCTGATCAACCTGCTGGGGAACGCCATCAAGTTCACCGAACACGGCGAGGTCGTGATCCGGATCGAACTCGACGAAATCAACGCTGACCGGTCGCGTATCAACTTCATCGTGTCCGACACCGGCATCGGCATCGATGCCGGTTTACAGGAGCGCATTTTCGATGCCTTCTCGCAGGCGGACGGCTCGACGACCCGCAAATATGGCGGCACCGGTCTGGGCCTTGCTATTTCCCGCCGTCTGGTCAACCTCATGGGCGGCGAGATCAGCGTGCACAGCACCCCGGGACAGGGGACAAGCTTTTCCTTCAGCCTCGAATTCCAGCAACGGCACTGCACCGCACCTGCCACGATGCCAAGATATACGCCCCTGCGCGGGCTGCGCGTGCTCGTGGCCAACGCCAACAATGCCTACGGCGCCATGCTGTGCAGCCTGCTCGCCCACTGGGGTATGCAGGCGGTGCATGTCGCGACTGCGGCACAGACCCTGGAGACATTGCAAGCCGCACAGGCGCACGGCGAGCCTTTCGACAAGGCCTTGCTGGACCACCGGCTTGGCGCTACCAGCGGGATCGAACTCGCTGAGCGTATTGTCGGCCACGCCGGGATCGGGGAACTACCGCTACTCCTGCTGCGCACCACTGACCTCGACGACAGGATTGCCGGCCGCAGGGTACCCGAGGGCGTGCTGCTGCTGAACAAGCCGTTACGCCTGCACGCGCTGCTCGATTCCCTGCTGGCGCATGCCGCTGAGCCGGCCATGACGGCTGCGCATGCAACCGCCGGCGCCGCCACCGGCACCGAAACCGCCGCAGGCAGGCTGCATGTCCTGCTGGTCGAGGACAACCCGGTGAACCAGGCAGTGGCTGTCGACATGCTCGAACTCTCCGGTATCCGGGTCAGCGTTGCCGGCAACGGCGTCGAGGCACTGGATGCCATGCAGCAAGGGGCGTTCGATGCGATCCTGATGGATTGCCAGATGCCGCATATGGATGGTTACGAAGCGACCCGCCGCATCCGCGCGGCGGAGTCGGCCAGAGGCGGCCGACACATCCCGGTCATCGGCCTCACGGCCAATGCGATGAAAGGCGACCGTGAGCGGGTCATCGCGGCGGGCATGGATGATTACCTGTCGAAACCCTACACGCGCGATCAGCTGATCGGTCTGATCGAAACCCACGTCGGCGCCGACGCCACACCCGCGATCGGCGCGTCAGCCGGTGCCGACGTCCAGATCAACTGCACTGAGTCACATCAGTTCGACCCGCAGGCGCTAGAGACCATACGCAGTATCCAGCAGCCCGGAAAACCGGACCTCCTGCACAAGGTGATCGGCCATTTTATCGATACGACGCCGTCCCAGCTCCGGGAATTGCAGCGGAACATTCAGGACAACAAGGCTGATGCGGCACGCATGACGGCACACACACTGAAGTCCTCCAGCGCCACCCTGGGTGCCGTGACCCTGGCCACCCTGCTCGCGGACATCGAGACGGCCGCACGCGAAAACCGCCTGCACGACTGCCACGATGCCGCAGGCCGGCTTGACAGCACCTATCTCCTGGTACAGCGCACGCTGAATACTTACCTGACTGGTGATCATGCACATGATTGACCTGGTTGCAGCAGACATCGAACGCCGCCCGCTGGTGCTGGTCGTCGACGACGATTTCACCATCCGCATGCTTGTCACGGAGGCCCTGTCCGGCGCCGGCTTCGAGGTACTGGAGGCCGAAGACGGTCAGCAGGGTCTCGATATGTTCGCTGCACGACAACCCGAGATCGTCCTGCTGGACGTCATGATGCCGGGCATGGACGGCTTCACCATGTGCACGGAACTGCGCAAGCTGCCCGACGGAAATCATGTCCCCGTACTCATGATGACCGGACTGGACGACATGGATTCAGTCAACCATGCGTATGCCGCGGGTGCCACGGACTTCATCACCAAACCCATCAACTACGCGCTGCTGGGGCATCGTGTGCGCTACATGCTGCGTGCCTACCAGGCGATGGAGCGCCTGGCGGACAGCGAGCGCAGCCTGGCCAACGCCCAGCGCATCGCCAACCTCGGCAACTGGGAATGGGATACCAGGTCCTCCACCATCAGCTGCTCGAGCCAGACATTGCGCATACTCGACCTGCCCAACAACCCGCAGGTGGCGCTGTTCAGTGCCTTTCCTTGGGTACATGACAGTGACAGGGACAGGATCAAGGCCTGGTTCCGCCACGCGCTATCCACCGGCGACGCCCCCAACATCATCTGCCGCATCCAAAGATCCGACGGTGCCGAACTGCACGTGCGCATGCAGGGCGAAGCGGAACTGAACGGGACAGGCCAGATCCACCGGATTCACGGCACGCTGCAGGATATCACCGAGCTCAGGCAGGCGGAGGAGCGCATCCACGAGCTGGCCTATTACGACAGCCTGACCGGACTGCCGAACCGCGGCTTCTTCATGACCCAGGTGAAGCTGGCGCTCGATCATGCCAGTCGTCACCAGCACCTGGCCGCTCTGCTGTTCGTCGACCTCGACAACTTCAAGCGCGTCAACGATACGCTGGGTCACGGCATGGGCGACAAACTGCTGAAGCTGGTCGCCGAACGCATCAGCGACAGCCTCTACTCCACGGATGCCGTCAGCCAGATCAGTTACGACAGGGACAACAGCAATATCGCCCGCCTGGGCGGTGACGAGTTCACCGTACTGCTGTCACGGATAGGCCAGGCGGAAGATGCAACGATCGTGGCAGAGCGTATCCTCGATGTCGTGTCGCAGTCCTTCACGCTCGACAACCAGGAAGTATTCGTGACACCCAGCATCGGTGTCGCCGTTTTCCCGCGTGACGGAACGCTCACGGAAACCCTGCTCAAGCATGCCGACATGGCGATGTACCACGCCAAGCGCGCCGGCAAGGGTACCTTCAGGTTCTTCGACGAGACCATGCACGAATCGGCCAGCCATCGCCTGATCATGGAACTGCACCTGCGCAAGGCGCTCGAACTCGGCGAGCTGTACCTGCATTATCAGCCACAGATGGACGCGGAAAAGAACCGGATCTGCGGCATCGAAGCACTGCTGCGCTGGAACAACACCGAGCTGGGCCCGGTCAGCCCGGCCAATTTCATACCGCTGGCCGAGGAAACTGGACTTATCATTCCCATCGGTGAATGGGTATTGCGCAGCGCGTGTCAGCAGGCGCAGGCCTGGATCGATGCCGGGATCGATTTCGACCGCATGGCGGTGAATATCTCTGTCCGGCAGTTCTCCAGTGCCGGATTCAGCGCTTTGATAGCACGCATCCTGGACGAAACGGGCCTCGAGCCCGCCATGCTAGAACTGGAGGTGACCGAAAGCCTGCTGATGAGCGATGCGGCCGGCGCCATCGCGATCCTGAGAGAGCTCAAGGACACCGGCATCCACGTCGCCATCGACGACTTCGGTACCGGCTACTCCAACCTCGCCTACCTCAAGCAGTTTCCCATCGACCGTATCAAGATCGACAGGATGTTCGTGCGTGATATCGTGGCCGATCCCAATGATGCTGCTATCGCCACCGCCGTTATCGAGATGGCGCATGGCATGGATATCGGCGTGACGGCCGAGGGTGTAGAAACTGAGGCGCAGCTCGAGATTCTCAACAAGCTGCACTGCGACGAGATGCAAGGCTTCTACTTCGGCCATCCGATGTCGGCCGACGAGATCGTCGCCTATGTCGGTAATCACGAGCAGCACAGACACAGAATTGACAAGCGTATCAGCCTCTATCCCGCCGTACTGCTGGTGGACGATGACGACCAAACGCTGGCTGTGCTTGCCCGGATCGTGCGCCAGGCCGGTTACCTCGCCTTTACGGCAAGCTCAGCGGTGGACGGGCTGGAGATACTGGCAAAGCAGCGCGTCAGCGTGGTGATCTCGGATTACCTCATGCCCGGCATGGATGGCGTCGAGTTCTTCCGCCGTGTCAGCAAGATCCATCCGCACACCATCCGGATGATGCTCAGCGGTCACAGCAACCGGCAGATCGTCATCGATGCCATCAATGACGGAGCCATCTCCAGATTTCTTGAAAAGCCCGTAAAGCCCGGCATCCTGCGCAACGCATTGCGGGAGGTTCTGGGAGGCAGAACCCGCGCGGCCGGCGGCAACCCGTTCGCCGATCAGTCTTCCCGCCGTACCGATACAGGCTGACTTTGGCAGCCGACTGCAATGCCCGCTTCGGGGCACGTCTTACGGCAGCACTCAGCTATAGCTGCGCATGCCGCCGGCATCGTGCGGTAACGACAGGTTGTCGACCTCGAAATCGGACCGCCATGCGGATTGTGCCGGCGGGCCGAACAGATAGCCCTGGCCCAGGGTAAAGCCTGCCTGGCGTACCGACTCGAGGGTGTCCTCGTCCTCTACGCCCTCCGCCACCAACTGGTAGCCGAGCTCGCCGATCATCGCCACCAGGTGCTCGACGATACGACGCGTCTTCAGGTCACCGAGATTCCTGATCAGGCTGATGTCGAACTTGACCGTGCTGACCGGCATCGAGGCAAGGTAATGGAAGGAGGAATAGCCACTGCCAAAATCATCCAGGGAGATCTCGAAACCCTGCGCCCGCAGCTTCACCAGGTTCTCGCCGGCCGTAGCAATCTGCGTTATCAGCGCCGATTCGGCAATCTCCAGCACCACGCGATAATCCGCCTGCAGGGGCCGGAAGGGCGCCAGCCATTCCGGCAGGTTCTTGTTGACCAACGTCGGTCCGGCGAGGTTGATCGAAATCCCGCTACCGCGCTGGACCCTGCCGGCGCGCAGATCCTGAAGGATCTGCTGCAGCACTGCCCGATCCAGGTCCACCTCGAGGTGACGCGCCTGGACGACCGGGAATATGGTGGACGGCATCAACCATTCGCCATGGTGTTCGATCCTGACCAGGGCTTCGTAGTAAAGGATCCGGCCACCAGCGAAGTCCACGACCGGCTGGTAGAACATGGTCAATCCGGTACCGAGCATGGCCGCCTCGCAGACAGCAGCGTTGATCCGGTTCGATAATATGCCCTCGTCGTGCTGCGCCAGGTCAGCCTGAAAGACCACTATCCCCGGGCTGCCGGGGCGTTTGGCGTTATACATTGCGACATCGGCCCGCCATTGCAGATCTGATAGCGCGCCGGGATCGGCAAAGCTGGCAGCGGCAATGCCCACGCAGACCCTGACGGGTTCGCGCACCCCGAGCGTGCTGTAATCCGCTGCGGCCAGTTCCTGCAGGCAGCGCTCGGCAAAGCGCTGCGCCCCGGCCTCGTCGGTACCCAGCATGAGTACCACGAACTCGTCCCCCCCCACCCGGAACAGATGCTCGCCACGGCGCAGTACACTGCCGATCCGCCTGGCTACCTGTTTCAGGACGTCATCACCGGACTGATGGCCGTAACTCTCGTTGATGGCCTTGAAACGGCACACATCGAACAACACGAAACTCAGGCTGATACGGCGTTCCTGCAGCACGGCCGGCAACTCCCGCAGGTATTCGTCAAAGGCCTTCCTATTCCTCGCCCCGGTCAGCGCGTCGTGATTGGCCAATGCTCGCAATTCCCTGCCGGTTTTCTCCAGATTCTCGCGCATGCCCCTGATACAGACGTGATAGTCATCCAGGGACTGCCGGATGCGCTCGGCCTCGGCCAGCTGGAACAGGCGTGCGGGCGCCGGCGCAAGCGCTGCGGCTGAACTGTCCTTGAGAAGATCGATGTGCCGGGCGAGCGACTGCAGCGGCCGCACCACAAGCTGCCTCAGGGCTACAGCGAAAACCAGCAGGACTGCGAGCAGCAGCAAGCCGAGATCGCGGTAAACCGCCAGGTCCGCGTGGCCGCTGCCATGGTGGGCATGGTAGCCGTAAATGGCGAACAGGCCGGCCACCAGCACGCCTGCGCACAATGCATAGAATCGAATCGGTCTGGCTGCGAATCGGGCCGGCATGCCTGTTACCGGCCGCGTGGCGGGCGCACGCCGCGCCCTGCATGGGCGTTTGCGGCACGGCGCCGGGCTGCCTTGGCATGGAAAAACCTGGTCATCGAACCGCCTTCCCTGGTCAGTCAGAATGCACCCTGCATGGGTTAGGCCGCTAACGGCCGCGGCGCCAATAACTTTAGCAATTTCTGTTGCTTGCGACTCGCCGCCGCGGCAATACGAGCGGTGTGCGCGATTAAAGCTTTTCCCGTTCCAGCCGCATTACCGTGTGTTGCTCCGCAGAAACCGGCATTGAACAGGATTACAGCTTGCGCCTTCAAAACAAGATTCTGCTGCTACTGGTTCCGCTGATAGTCCTGCCGCTGCTGGTGCTCGGATGGTCTGCGTATTCCCTGTTGATGGAGGACGCGCGCGCCCGTACCCAGCATCAGGTCACCACCCTGCTGGAGCAGATCAGGTTTCACACCGAATCGGTGATGCAAACGGCCAGGGCAAATGCCAGCCTCTTCGCCAGCGCCACTCCCATCACCCGCTACGTGCTCGCGGATCCCGAGGACAGCAGTAAACCGGAACTGAAGGAGGAAGTGCTCGATCTGCTGTTCAACTACCAGATCGCCTACCCTGAGTACTACGAGATACGCATCATCTCGCCCGCTGGTCAGGAGGAACTGCGCTCGGTCATCGGCAATGTCGAGAATCTATCCACCGACGAATCCATGTCTTCCTACTTCCTCGGCTCGAGCAAGAGCCCGGGTATCATCTACACGACCTTTCTCAACAACCCGGACAACAACAAGCCCGCGCTGCTGACCAGCAAGCCGCTGACCGTCATCAGCGACAAGAACAAAGCCGCAGACGGTCACGCCCAGGTGAAGGGTTATCTGATGCTGACCGTGGATCTCGGCATCCTTGGCAAGATTGCCCGCAGCGAGAAGGTCGGACAGAACGGCAATATCTTCTTCACCGATTCCAAGGGCACGATCCTGTTTCATCCCTCGGCCGCCGAAGTCGGCAAGCAGCTGCCCGCCGGGCTGTTCAAAGATATCAGCAAGGCCGCGGACAGATTTGCGCCCTATGATTCCAGCAGTGACGGCGCGGTCATACACTACCAGGGCATCAAGCTGCACAACTGGCTGTACGCATTCGCCGCCTACGGCGAGGATGAATTCATCGCCAAGAGCATCAGTCTCGGCAGATCGGTCACCATCATCACCTGCCTGGCCATCATCGTCACCGTCGCCTTCCTGCTCGGCATTCTGCGGTCGCTGCTGATCAAGCCGATTCAACAGCTCAGCATCGCTGCCCGGGAGATGGGTCACGGCCAGGTGCTGGTACCGATCAATGTCGAATCCGACGATGAAATCGGCGACCTCGCCAATACCTTCCGCGAGATGGGCGAGAACCTTAATCACTACCATGAACAGGTGCGCTACGTTGCCTATCACGACAGCCTGACGGGACTGCCCAACCGGCTGCTGTTCAAGGACTACCTGACCCGCGCAACCGCCGAGGCCCGGCGCAACTACCAGGAACTCACCGTCCTGTTTCTCGACCTGGACAATTTCAAGCGCATCAACGATACCCTGGGACACCAGGCCGGAGACAACCTGCTCGAAGCCTTCGCCGACCGCCTGTCGGGCTGCCTGCGCCAGACCGACGTCATCGCGCACACGTCGCACGACACGTCATCCAGCGTCATGGCGCGACTCGCCGGCGACGAGTTCATCATTTTGCTGCCCCGGACTACGGGTTCCGCCCAGGCACAGAAAATCGCGATGCGCATCCTGGAATCGCTCAAGACACCCTTCATCATAGACAAGCAGGAACTGCACATCAGCACCAGCATCGGTATCGCCCTCTACCCCGAGGATGGGCAGAATGCGGATGACCTGATCAAGAACGCCGATATCGCCATGTACCATGCGAAGAAGTCAGGCCGTAACAACTACCAGTTCTACTCCAGGAAAATGAACGAGCAGGCCCTGCTCAAACTGCGGCTCGAGAGCCGCCTGCGTCACGCGGTGGAAAACAACGAACTGGAGATCCATTACCAGCCCCAGGTGAATCTCGCCACCGGCCTGGTCACCGGCGCGGAATCACTGATACGCTGGCGCGACGGCGAATCCGGCATGATCCCGCCGGACGTGTTCATACCGATTGCGGAGGAATACGGCCTGATCATTCCGATCAGCGAATGGCTGATCAATGAAGCCTGCCGGCAGGCCCAGGCCTGGCTGGACATGTATCACAACCCGATCACCATCGCGCTCAACATCTCGGCCATCCACCTGAACGGCCGCGAACTCACCCGGCTGATCTCGAAGACACTCGACAGCACCGGCTACCGGCCGGAATTGCTCGAACTCGAACTCACGGAAACGAGCATCCTGAATGATCCCGAGCTTGCCATCGACACGCTAAGCCAGTTGCAGGCCATGGGATTGCAGACCTCGCTGGACGACTTCGGCACCGGCTATTCATCACTCAATTACCTGATGCGCCTGCCGCTCGACAAACTCAAGATCGACCGCAGCTTCATCCAGAACCTGGACAAGGACGAGCGCGGCAAGTCCATCGTCTCCGCGATCATCGCGATGGCGCATAGCCTGGATCTCGAGGTCATCGCCGAAGGCATCGAAGAATCTTCGCATCTTGAATTGCTGCGCAGGATGGGCTGCGACATCGTGCAGGGTTACCATATCGCGCGCCCCATGCCCGCCGTGGAATTCGAGAAAATGATTGCGACGAGTCTGCAGCTGATTGCGTAGCAGCCGCATTCCAGCCGACCGCACAGCACGGTACGGCAGACACGCCGTTGCACGCTGATTTCTGACCCTGGAAATACGCCGCCCCGCCACGGCGGGCGGGGCGGACACGCCTGCTAGTGTTCTTCCAGACGGTTGATGCCCAGTGCCTTGAGGATGTACTTCTCGTAGATGGGTTCCGAGGATCCCTTCTTCATCTTGCGGATGAAGTATTTCTCAAAGGCGATCTTCGCCAGGTGCACCCACTTGCCCTTCTTCATCCAGGCAACATTGCGCGGCGGGATCTGAGGCAGCGCCACGAAGGCGGCACCGGTATCGCCCATGTCGGCCAGGCAGATGGCGTTCCAGGTACCGCGATGGGACAGCTTGTTGCCCTTGATGTCATCGCTGATGTTATGCACGATCGCGGTCACCATCGATTCGATCATGTAGCCGGTCTTCGGCGCACCCGTCGGAACCGGGGTGGCCTCGACCGGTGGGATTGCGATGCACACGCCGGCGGAGTAGATGTTGTTGTACTTCGGGCTGCGCTGGTACTCGTCAACGATCACGAAGCCGCGCGGGTTGCACAGGCCCTCGACTGCGGCGACGCAATCGACGCCCTTGAACGCCGGCAGCATCATCGAGTAGTTGAACGGCAACTCGAGATCCTGCACCTTCTTGCCGTCCTTGTCGTACTGCTCGACGAACATCTTGCCGGCCTCGACCTTGACCACCTTGGCGTTGGTCACCCACTTGATGTCATGCTGGCGCAGCTCGCTTTCCAGCATGCCCTTGGAGTCACCCACGCCGCCCAGCCCGAGATGACCGATGTAAGGTTCGCTGGTGACGAAGGTCATCGGAATCTTCTTGCGCATACGGCGCTTGCGCAGATCGGCATCCATGATGAAGGCATACTCGTAGGCCGGTCCGAAACAACTGGCAAACGGCATCGCACCGATGATGACGGGACCGGGATTCTCCAGCAGCTGCTCGTATGCCGTGTGTGCCTTCTCGGCGTGGTCGATGGTGCAGATGGACAGCGTGTGCCCCTCGGGACCGGAACCGGACACCTCTTCGAAGGCAAGCCGCGGTCCGGTGGCGATCACCAGGTAATCGTAATCAACGCCCTGGCCGCCGGCGAGTTCCAGGCGATTGGCCGCCGGGTCGATGCGGGTCACCTTGCCGGCGATGAAATCGATATTCTTCCGGTTCAGCGGCGGGGCCAGCGGGAAGGTGATGTCCTTGCGCTTGCGCCAGCCGACGCCCACCCAGGGGTTCGACGGTACGAACTGGAAATGATCCGACTCGTTGACGACGGTGACCTTGTGCTCCTTGCCCAGTTCCGCGCGCAATTCATATGCTGCCGGCATACCGCCGGTCCCAGCGCCCAACACTACCACGTGTGCCATTTAATCCTCCTGAATGTTCAAGCCCCTGTCGTGCCCCGTCTACACGGGAATGCACTATCCCTCGATATTTGCAGCCGTACGCGACGCGCGCGTCCCGGATGGTGTTGCTCGCAAGCAGTGCCCGGTCTTACGCATAGCGACACGCATAACCGCACTTTTATATCCATATAACACAATCTTTATTGCTCTGGAAACTAAATAGATCAATAGACAGGGTATAAAACACGATAAATTCAGGAGCTTGCCTGTTTGGAACGCATCGGCGCCAGTGGCTTGGCCGCCGCGCTCTAGACGATGGTCGAGCGCGTCTTACCGCTCTCCCGGCCCGCCACACGGCCGCCGCCTGCTGCAAGCGTGCATACCGCCCGCGGCGATGGACGGGAACTCACAGTGTCGCAGACACAGGCCTTGCGACCCCGGCTGGCCTCGTTGCGCGCCGCTCGGGTAGCATCGGCCACTTCACGCCTGCCGCGCCAGCAGGCAACATCGCCACGGTCGCGGCCACGTGGCATTATGCGCTAGGTTCTAGGCCCTGACCCGACCAACCGTGGAGCAAGCAACGTGTATCCAATCAGACGCCTGGAGATGATGGCCGCCGTTGCCCTGTTGTCGCTGCTGGTCATCGGCACTGTCGTGGTGCTGCGACCGTTCATCATTTCGCTGATCCTTGCCGCCGTGCTGGCTTACGCTTCCTGGCCGGTCTATGAATGGCTGCTGGCACGTCTGCGTAACCGGCCCGGCGCAGCAGCCATGGCGATGACCATCCTGCTGCTGCTCACCCTGGTGACGCCGTTCGCGGTGATGGGCGTAAGCCTGGCGGACAACGCCGTCGAACTGCTGCGGTTGTTGCGCGAGGCGCTCAATCGACCGCTGCAGCCGCCACCGGACTGGCTGCAGAACATCCCCCTCGCCGGTAGCTACCTGCAGGGGAAATGGCTCAGTATCATGCAGGAGGACGAGGGCACCCTGCTGGTGCAGGTGCGTGAACTGCTGCAGCGACTGCCCCTGCGCAGCTGGGCCATCCAGGCCGGCACCGCTCTGGGGCAGGGCGTGGTACTGATCAGTTTCAGCGTGCTGATCTGCTTTTTCTTCTATCGCGACGGCCCGGCCATCACCAGGCGCGTGCAGGCCGTCATGGAGCGCCTGACCGGACACCGCGCCCGCAACCTGATCGAGGTGACGGCCGGCACCATTTCGCGCGTGGTCAACGGCATCCTGGGCACCGCGCTGGCACAGTCCGTCCTTGCACTGATCGGATTCTGGATCGCGGGTGTGCCCGGCGCCATGCTGCTCGGACTGCTGACATTCTTCCTGTCCATCCTGCCGATGGGACCACCGTTGGTCTGGATTCCCGCTGCGGCTTGGTTGTATTTCCAGGGCAAGACCGGCATGGCCATCTTTCTCGCCCTGTGGGGCCTGGTGCTGATCAGCAGCATCGACAATGTCGTCAAGCCGTTTCTGATCAGCCGCGGCGGTGCATTGCCGTTGCTACTGGTGTTCATGGGGGTACTGGGCGGCCTGCTGGCCTTCGGCTTCATCGGGGTATTCCTGGGGCCGGTGATACTGGCCGTCTCCTACGCGCTGCTGACGGAGTGGCTCAATCCGAAACAGGTCGAGGCCACAGCGTCCGGCGAGGGTGGCGGCTAAGGCCGGAGCGCAAAGCGGCGCCTCAGCAATACACGTTGTTGCTGCGGCTGATGAAATCCTGATAGTCGATGTAATGACTGCCGTCGCATGAGAAGACCAGCCCGACCATGCCGTTGATGATATTCAGCGAACCGGCACGCAGATAGACGGTCGCATCTCGTAGACGCAGATCACGGAAGATCTCCAGCACTGCGCGTATCCGCTGCGGCGGCACGGTGGCATTGACCGGATAGGGAGTGTAATCGAAACAGCGGCGCAAGCGGCGGGCAAGAAATTCCTCTTTGATATAGACCTGGTAATTGTACGGATCGGCGAGCGACCACAGCGTCACCTGGCCGCTCGAGAAGTGAATCTTGGCGTGGAAGATGCCGCGTTCGCGCAGCAGGTGTTCCACCGTGTCGATGACCTTGTCGAGCTGCGCGTCGAACACGCTGGTGATGCGGGACTGGCTGAACAGGAACCGGCGGATCGACGGGTCACCCCTGATCTGTAACCAGCGCTTCTGCATGCGTCCCTCCCCGCCGCAGGCGTTACCGCAACATGCTTGCAAGAACCGCACCACAGGACACGCGGCTGATTCTGCTGCAATTCATGCGCTGCCTGCCCGGGTCGCCGCACCTTAATTGTGCGCGCTGCACCGGGATCATGCAGGCAGGTGGAAGGCGCCCGACGCGCGGAATTGCGATCCAGGGTAGCGCGGAAGCATTGCTCATTGAGAAACTGCGTTCCGCGGCAATCTCCAACGGGTGATCTCATGGCATGAGATCGCTGCGCTGTGCTCGCCATCACCGGAATTCCGGATTTGATCAGCGGCGCCCTAGCCCTCCGGCGGCCGGCGCCGGCTCCTGCCGACGTGAATGGCACGGTTGTCGACATCTAGCGCCGCCTCGTGCAGTGCCTCGGACAGCGTCGGATGCGCGAACACCGTACGCGCGATGTCCTCGCTGCTGGCGCCGAACTCCATGGCGAGCACGGCCTGTCCGATCAGCTCGGACGCCTGCGCGCCCAGGATATGCACGCCCAACACGCGGTCGTCGCCGGCATCGCTGAGCACCTTGATCATACCCTCGGGTGCCTGCATGGCACGCGCCCGCCCGCTGGCCGCGAAGGGGAAAATGCCGCTGTGGAACGCGATGCCGGCATGGCGCAATGCCTCCTCGCTCTGGCCGACCCAGGCGATCTCCGGGTGGGTATAGATCACGGCCGGGATCGTGGCGTAATTCACCGCGCCCTGCTGACCGGCAATGCGCTCAGCCACGGCCATGCCCTCCTCAGAGCCCTTGTGGGCCAGCATGGGTCCGCGCACGGTATCCCCGATGGCGTACACGCCGGGCAGATTGGTCGCGCAGTCGTCATCGACATGGATGTAACCGCGCTCGTCGAGCAGCAGTCCTGCTGCCGGCGTAGCCAGCGACTCGGTACACGGGCGACGCCCCACGGCGACGATCAGCCGGTCGACGGTCAGGCTGTGCGTCCCGCCGGCATCCTGGTAATCGATGGCGACACCATCGCTGCCGGTCCGGGTCGAGCTGACCAGTGCGCCCAGACGGATGTCCAGCCCCTGCCGCGTGTAGAGCTTGAGTGCGGCGTTCGCCAGCTGCCGGTCGGCCATCGCAAGAAAACGGTCCTGGGCCTCGAGCAGGGTCACCTCGGCGCCGAGGCGGCGCCAGATACTGCCCAGTTCGAGGCCGATCACGCCGGCGCCGATGATGCCCAGCCGGCGCGGGACGCTGCGCCAGTTCAGCGCCCCTGCGGAGTCAACGATGACCTCTCCCTGCAGCGGCGCGGCATCCAGCTCGATCGGGCGTGAGCCGGTAGCAAGGATGACATGCCGCGCACCGATCGTCCGCCGCTCTCCGGCGTGCGCTTCGATACTGACCTGTCGTTCCGGCAACAACTGGCCGCGGCCGGCTATCCAGGTGATCCCAGCCGTCTTGAACAGTGCGGCGATACCGCCGGTCAGGTCGCGCACGATGGTATCCTTCTGCGCGATCATGGCAGGCACATCGAGGGTCACGCCATTCACCCCGATGCCGTGCGCCGCGACCCCTGACTCGACGCGCTCGTAGAGCTCCGAGCTTTCCAGCAGCGCCTTGGAAGGGATGCAGCCGGCGTTCAGGCAGGTACCGCCCAGCACCGGCCGGCCGGCACCGTCGAGCCAGTCATCGACACAGGCGGTACGCAGCCCGAGTTGCGCGCAACGCAGCGCGGCCACGTATCCGGCGGGGCCGGCACCGATCACGATAACGTCATAGGTTTCGCTCATTTCTGCCTGCCTTCCGTGCCGTGCCGGCAGTCGCCACGGCCGCTCCGCCCGGCGCGGCGCCGCGCCCCGTCACGCTAGATGTCGAGCAGCATCGCCGCCGGATCTTCCAGCAGCTCGACTATGGTCTTGAGGAAGGTAACGGCGCTTTTGCCATCCACGATGCGATGGTCGTAGGTCAGTGCCAGATACATCATCGGCCGCACGACCACCTCGCCATTCACCACCACCGCCCGGTCCTGAATCCTGTGCATGCCGAGAATCGCGCTCTGGGGCGGATTCAGGATCGGCGTGGACAGCATCGAGCCGAATACGCCGCCGTTGGTGATGGAAAAGGTGCCTCCGGTTATGTCCTCGATCGCAAGCTTGCCGTCGCGGGCGCGCGTCGCAAACGCCAGCACCTCGGTCTCGATCTCCGCCAGGCTCATGTATTCCGCATTGCGCAGGATCGGCACGACCAGCCCGCGGTCGGTGCTGATCGCCACGCCGATATCGCAGAAGCCGTGATAGACGATGTCATCGCCATCTATCGAGGCGTTGATATCCGGATGCCGCTTGAGCGCCTCGGCCGCGGCACGCACGAAGAACGACATGTATCCAAGACGCACGCCGTGCACCTTTTCGAATGCCTCACGATGCCGCTCGCGCAGCGTCTTGACCGGCTCCATATTGACTTCGTTGAACGTCGTCAGCATGGCGGTTGACTGCGTGGCGGCGAGCATGCGCTCGGCGATACGTGCCCGCAGCCGCGACATCGGCACACGCTTCTGCGGACGGTCTTCCTCGATCAGCGGCAATCCCGGTGTGCCGGCCGCCACCTGCACCACGGGTGCGGGCGGTGACTCCTGCATCGCTGGCGCAGGCGTTGCTGCCTGCTCTGCGAGATGCGCCAGCACGTCACCCTTGGTGATACGGCCACCCTTGCCGCTGCCGTAGATATGGCGGGGATCCAGGTCATGGTCGGCGACCAGCTTGCGCACCGCCGGACTCAGCGTGTCGTCGCCCGCACCGGCAACGGCGGCGGGCGTCGCCGCTGTGCTGCCGGTGGCAGGCTGCGCGGAGTCTGTCGCTGCGCCGTTGCTGCGGATGACGGCGAGCACCTGATCGGGCACGACCGTGGCGCCGTCTCCGGCCAGGATGGAATCGAGGATACCGTCCTCGGGTGCCGGCACCTCGAGTACGACCTTGTCGGTCTCGATGTCGACCAAGGCCTCGTCGCGCCTGATGATGTCGCCCGGCTGCTTGTGCCAGCAGGCCACCACGCCGTCGCTGACAGATTCCGGCAATGCAGGCACCCTGAGTTCAGTCGCCATTGCGCATCCGCTCCCGTCGTTGATCGATTCCCGGCGCCATGGCAGCAATCCGGCGCGTCCGTCAGTCCGCCAGGCCCAGCGCCTGCATCACCAGCCGCTCCTGTTGCTCGACGTGCACGCTGGCATAACCGACGGCCGGTGCCGACGATGCAGCGCGGCCAGTATAGATAAGTTTATTTTCAGCGCCAATCAGTTCCTCGAACTTGTGGCGCGCCGCATACCAGGCGCCCTGGTTCTGCGGTTCCTCCTGGCACCATACATACTCGCGCACGCCGGGGTAGCGCGACAGCTCCTCGCGCAGCAGACGCCACGGAAACGGATACAGCTGCTCTACCCGCAACAGTCCGACATGACCGAGCTGCTCGGCGCGCTTGCGCTCCAGCAGGTCGTAGTAAACGCGGCCGCTGCACATGACGAGCCGGGTGATGGCACTGCAGTCGCCAGCATCCGGGTCGCCGATCACCGGCTGGAAATGCCCGTGCGCGAGCTCCTCGAGCGTGGATGTTGCCAGCTTGTGACGTAACAGGCTCTTCGGCGCCATCACCACCAGCGGACGGCGCAAAGGCCGGATCATCTGCCGGCGCAGCATGTGGAACATCTGTGCCGGTGTCGTCGGGTTGCAGACCTGGATGTTGTGGTCGACACACAGCTGCAGAAAGCGCTCGAGACGCGCCGATGAATGTTCCGGGCCCTGGCCTTCGTAGCCGTGCGGCAGCAGCAGCGTGAGGCCGCAGAGCCTGCCCCATTTCGCCTCGCCCGAGGTGATGAACTGGTCGATCACCACCTGGGCGACATTCGCGAAATCGCCGTATTGCGCCTCCCAGATGGTGAGTGTTTCGGGTTCCGTCGTGGCATATCCGTATTCAAAGGCAAGGACCGCCTCCTCGGACAGCATGGAATCAAAGATCAGGAAGTCCGGCTGGTCAGCGGCAATGTTCTTCAGCGGCACCCAGATGTCGTTGCTGTTCTGGTTGTGCAGCACCGCGTGGCGGTGGAAGAAGGTGCCACGCTCGCTGTCCTGGCCGGAAATCCGTATCGGGAAGCCTTCGTGCAGCAGGCTGGCAAAGGCCAGCGACTCGGCGAATCCCCAGTCGACCGGCAGCGCACCGGCAGCCATCTTGCGCCGGTCTTCCATGATACGGGCGACACGCGGGTGCAGCTCGAACCCGATCGGCAGCTGCTGCAGGCGCTCGGACAGCCCGACCAGGATCTGCTTGTCGATGGTGGTATCGCAGGGCTGATCCCAGGTATGACCGCGGTAATTTTTCCACTTCACGGCGACAGCCGGGTCGACCGGTTGACCGAGTGTGACCGACGGCGTCACGCTCTGGCCGGCATCCAGCAGGCTGCGGTACTGCAGCGCCATCTCTTCCGCCGCGGCCGCGGTTATCACCTGCTGTTCGGCCAGCCGCTCCGCATAGAGCGTGCGTGTCGTCGGCAGGTTACGGATATCCCGATACATGCCAGGTTGGGTTGCGGCCGGCTCATCGGCCTCGTTGTGACCATGACGGCGGTAGCAGACCAGGTCGATGACGACATCCTTACTGAAGGTCATCCGGTAATCGAGCGCGACCTGGGTGATGAACAGCACCGCCTCGGGGTCATCGCCGTTGACGTGGAAAATCGGCGCGTCGACCATTTTCGCCACATCGGTGCAATAGAGCGTGGAGCGTGCGTCCCTGGCCTGGCTGGTGGTGAAGCCGATCTGGTTGTTCACCACGACATGGACCGTTCCGTGCGTGGTGAAACCACGCAGACCGGACATGTTCAAGGTCTCCATGACCACGCCCTGGCCGGCGAAGGCGGAATCACCGTGAATTACCACCGGCAGGATGCGACCACCCTTGAAATCACGATAGCGGTGCTGACGTGCCCGCACCGAACCCTGCACCACCGGCGATACGATCTCCAGGTGCGAGGGATTGAATGCCAGCGCCAGATGCACCTGGCCGCCGCGGGTGACGATATTCGAGGAAAAGCCCTGGTGGTACTTCACGTCGCCCGAGGTCAGCTCCTTGCTGTGCTGGCCCTCGAACTCGGAAAACAGCATGGATGGCAGCTTGCCCAGGATATTCACCAGCACGTTGAGTCGACCGCGATGCGACATGCCGATCACGATCTCCTTGATGCCCTGCTCCCCGGCCCGGTCGATCAGTTCGCCCATGAGCGGGATGAGGCTCTCGCCGCCCTCCAGCGAAAAGCGCTTCTGGCCCACGTATTTCGAATGCAGGTAGCGCTCGATGCCTTCCGCCGCGGTCAGCCGCTGCAGCAGCCATGCCTGCCTGTCGGCAGCGATGCCTGGGTGCGACCGCACGCTCTCGAGCCGCTGCTGGATCCAGCGCTTTTCTTCCGTCTCCGAGATGTGCATGTACTCCGCGCCGATCGTGCCGCAATAGGTGCGGTTGAGCGCGGCGAGGATGTGTTCCAGGGTCGCCTGTTCCGGCCCGACCAGCGAGCCGGTACGGAATACGGTGTGGAGATCCTCCTCCGACAACTCGTGATAACGCAGATCCAGCTCGTTGGCCGGCCGCGGCGGCGCCTCTCGCAAGGGATCGGTCCAGGCGTACTGATGCCCGCGGAAGCGGTAGGCGTTGATGAGCTGCAGCACCCGCACCTGCTTCTGCTCGTAGCGCAGGCGCGTCTCGGTCACCCGTGCGATACGGTGCCCGCGCAGATGACCGGTCAGCCGGGAGAATTCCGCGCGCAGCTCGGAGTGGAAAACATCGTCGACTTCCTGGCCGTTGACCCGCGGCAGTTCGCGGAACCAGGCATGCCAGCGTTCATCGACCGAGGCGGGATCACGCAGCCAGCTCTCGTAGAGCGCCTCCAGCCAGGGGCCGTTGGCGCCATCGAGTAACGATGACTGTTGCAGCGCCAGCATGCGTGTGGTGCTCATCGTGCAAGAACTCCGGCAATGACCTGCTTATTCTCGCGGCAACTGTCGCTGCCCCGCCCCCTAGAACCTATCGCACACCCCCTTCCGCCACCTCGGCTTGTGCGACAGACTCTTATATATAGACGATATCGTTACCCGGAAGTTTTCCTTTAGAGCCCGGCGCGGGGCCGGCCGATCGAGCCGGGATCGGGGTGTCAGGCATATCCTCCGCCTGCGGCCGGGGCAAAAAAAAGGGCTGCCGAGGGCAGCCCGTCTGGTGCCTGCAACAGCAGGATTACCGGCTGTTGTTGACCATGTATTCGATGGCCGCCCTGAGTTCGGCATCGGTGCAGGTCATGCAGAGGCCCTTGGGCGGCATCGCATTGAGCCCGGTCGTGGCGTTGGCGAGCAGGCCGTCGATACCCTTGGCTGCCCGTGGCGCCCAGGCCGCGGCATCACCCATCTTGGGCGCGCCCGCCGCACCGGTGCCGTGACAGGCGGCACAGCTGCCGTTGTAGACCTGCTCGCCGGACTTGGCTGCGACCACGGCGGGTGCGGCAGCGGCCGGCTCGCCGCCTGCGGCGGCCGCGGGGGTCTCAGCGCCTGCTGCAGCAGGAGCCGGCGCCGCCGCCTCCTGCGTACTCGTGTTCACCTGCCCGACGGGGGCGATGTTCTCGACCACCACTTCATCCGGCTTGTATTCGGCCACATCGGTGGTCAGATTGCTGGCGATCATGACCAGGATGATCGCAAGGATTGCGAGGCCACCCATGATGGTGAAGAACGTGCTGTAAAACTGTTTGTCCTGACTCAAGGTAATCTCCTGAATATTTTGGGTTGTATGGTGGCAACGGCTGAATCGGGCCCCGGCTGCCGGGTGGGCCGGATTATACTGAAAAGGCTGGACTCATGAAATTGCCGCACCGCCGGCACCCGCCACTCGGCCATGGACCCGCCTGCCGGCAGACGGTATGCTTGCCTGCCGCCTCCGGTGACGGCCACCTGGCCGTCACCGGAGGCGGCACCGGATGCGCCCGTAGCTCAGTTGGATAGAGTGTCGGTTTCCGAAGCCGAAGGTCACAGGTTCGATTCCTGTCGGGCGCGCCATTTTTGCATGCCGTACCGGACCTGCTGGTGCGCGACGCACGGGGTATGACCCAGAGGGGGCGTCATGAATCTCGACAGGGTTCCTTCCGGCGACGATGTGCCGGATAACATCAATGTCATCATCGAGATACCAGCCCACAGCGACCCGGTGAAATACGAGGTCGACAAGCGCACCGGCGCCATGTTCGTCGATCGCTTCATGGATACCGCCATGCACTATCCGTGCAACTACGGCTATATCCCGCATACACTCTCGGAAGACGGCGACCCGGTGGACGTACTCGTCGTCACACCGGTCCCGCTGATCAGCGGCGCCGTCATCCGCTGCCGTCCTATCAGCATCCTGCGCATGACCGACGAATCCGGACCGGATGCCAAGATCCTCGCCGTTCCCATCGACCGCCTCTCCACCCATTACCGCCAGGTTCGGAGCCGTGACGACCTCCCGCCAGAGCTGCCTGCCTCGATCGCGCATTTCTTCGAGCACTACAAGGATCTGGAACCGAACAAGTGGGTCAGGATCGAGGGCTGGGACGGTATCGATGCCGCGCGCGCGGAAATTCTGGCCAGCATCGAGCGTTTCAAGGACGCACCGGTCAAGCCACATTTCTAGCGGTGCGCCTCATATCCGTTTGTTTTAATAGAATAATATTCACATCATAAATATCTGCTTGCGCATATATATGCTATAACGTATATATAGTGCATGCCTATCACGCCCGACCTCCTGTTCCAGATGCTGGCCGATGCCACCCGCCTGCGGGTCCTGCTGCTGCTGGCCGCCGAAGGTGAACTGTGCGTGTGCGAACTGACGCACGCCCTGGAGCTTTCGCAACCCAAGATCTCGCGCCACCTGTCACACCTGCGCGAGAGCGGCGTGTTGCAGGCTCGCCGCGCCGGCCAGTGGATGTACTACCGCATCAACCCGGATCTGCCCGGCTGGGCACACGGCGTCCTGCAGGAGACGCTGCGCGGCAACGCTGACACGCCGCCATTTTGCGGCGACCGGGCCAGCCTGCATGGAATGCCCAATCGCCCGGGCGCCGCCTGCTGCGCCTAACCCAACCGAGGATCACACCGATGGCACGCATGCACATCCATATCAGCGTCGCTGACCTGGCGCAGAACATCCGTTTCTACACTACCCTGTTCGGGACGCCGCCGAGCGTCAACAAGCCGGACTACGCAAAATGGGAACTCGCGGACCCGGCCGTGAACTTCGCCATCTCCTGCCGCGGCGGCCAAGCCGGGCTCGACCATGTCGGCATTCAGGCCGAGGACGCTGCCGCGCTCGCCGCGATCCGCGACCGCCTGCAGCGGGCCGGAATCGAGGGTGCCGCACAGGAGGGTACGACCTGCTGTTACGCCCGCTCCGACAAGTACTGGACCCAGGACCCACAGGGCATCGCGTGGGAGGCCTTCCACACCCTGGAAGCGGTCCCGACCTTCAGCAGCGCGCCGGCGGCGGGCGCCTGCTGCGCCCCGCGCACCGGACCGTCCTGCTGCTAGTGCCATGAACATCCTGTTCCTGTGCACCGGCAATTCCTGCCGCTCGCAGATGGCGGAGGGCTGGGCGCGCCACTTTGGCGGCGACCGGCACACCATCCAGTCAGCCGGCATCGAGGCCCATGGCAAGAACCCGCGCGCGATCGAAGTCATGCGCGAAGCCGGCATCGATATCTCCGCACAGGAATCCACCGTTGTCACCGCAGCCATGCTGGCCGCCGCGGATATCCTGGTCACGGTCTGCGGTCATGCCGACGAGCACTGCCCGGCCGTGCCGGCCGGCGTGCGCAGGATCCACTGGCCGCTGAACGACCCGGCCCGTGCATCCGGTAGTGACGCCGAGGTGATGGCGGTATTCCGCGCCAGCCGCGACGAGATCCGGCAGCGGGTAGAGACACTCCTGGCGGACCTCGCCAGCAGCGGCCAGTAGGCCGGACCGGCGTACCAGCGGGGGCACCGACCATGAGTCTGTTCGAACGTTACCTGAGCCTGTGGGTATTGTTGTGCATCGCTGCCGGTATCGGCCTTGGCCATCTCACGCCCGGCGTGTTTCACGCCATCGGCGGCCTGGAGCTCGCACGCGTCAACCTGCCGGTGGCGGCGCTGGTTTGGCTGATGATCCTGCCCATGCTGCTCAAGATCGACTTTCACGCCCTGCGCGAGGTGCGGCATCACCTGCGCGGCGTCGGCGTCACGCTGTTCGTCAACTGGGCGATCAAGCCCTTCTCCATGGCGCTGCTCGGGTGGCTGTTCATCCGCATACTCTTCGCACCCTGGCTGCCGGCAGCACAGATCGACAGCTATATCGCGGGGCTGGTCCTGCTTGCTGCCGCACCCTGCACCGCCATGGTCTTCGTCTGGAGTCACCTGACCAATGGCCACCCGGGTTTCACCCTGTCCCAGGTGGCGCTCAACGACGTGATCATGGTGTTCGCATTCGCGCCGATCGTGGCCCTGCTGCTCGGCATGGCATCGATCGCCGTACCCTGGGATACGCTGGCGCTGTCGGTACTGCTCTACATCGTGCTGCCGGTGACCGCGGCAGCTGCCTTACGGCGCTGGCTGCTGGGCCTGCAGCAGGGCGTCGCCCGCCTGTCCCGCCTGCTGCAAATCCTGCAACCCGTGTCGATCGCGGCACTGTTGCTGACACTGGTCCTGCTGTTCGGTTTTCAGGGCCGCCAGATCCTGGAACAGCCGCTCGTCATACTGCTGCTTGCCATACCCATCGTCCTGCAGGTCTATTTCAACGCGGGACTGGCCTACCTGCTGAGCCGCCGCCTGGGTGTCGCGCATGCGGTGGCCGCGCCCGCCGCCCTGATCGGTGCCAGCAATTTCTTCGAGTTGGCCGTCGCCACTGCCATCAGCCTGTTCGGCATCGGTTCGGGTGCGGCACTGGCCACCGTGGTCGGCGTGCTGGTCGAGGTCCCGGTAATGCTGACCGTCGTCGCGTTCGCCAATGCCAGCCGCGCCTGGTACGAACGCGCCAGTTGAGCGCTTGACAGCGGCATGCCGTGCATCATCCGTTTTTTTGCCGCTGCGGTTAACCAGCGACTCTGCTCCGTGTTACGCTGCGTCTATCGTGGCGACCCCATAACGATGACAAGGATCTTCCGCCTTGAAACAGCTGCGCCGCTTTCTCGACTCAGTGCTGTCAAGCGTACGCGACCTGCTGCCCATCGTCCTCGTGGTCGCCTTCTTCCAGCTGGTGGTGATCCAGCAGCCGTTCCCTGAGTTCGGTCGCATCCTGGCCGGCTGCCTGATGGTGGTCCTGGGACTGGCGTTCTTCATCCGCGGCCTGGAGCAGGGCCTGTTCCCCATCGGCGAGTCCATCGCCTACGCCTTCGCCAGAAAGGCCAAGCTGCTCTGGCTGCTCGCGTTCGCCTTTGCCCTGGGGTTCGGCACTACCATCGCCGAACCGGCGCTGACGGCCGTGGCCGACGAGGCGGCACAGGTCGCCGCGGAAGGCGGCGTCATCCAGAAGGAGGAAAGCGCGCTCGAGCGCTACGCCCTGGGCTTGCGCATCACCGTGGCGATATCGGTCGGGATAGCCATCATGGTCGGCGTGTTCCGGATCATCCGCGGCTGGCCCATCCAGTATTTCATTATCGGCGGATATATCGGCGTGGTCATCATGACGGCGTTCGCACCGCCGGAGATCATCGGCATCGCCTACGATTCCGGCGGCGTCACCACCTCTACCGTCACCGTCCCGCTGGTTACTGCCCTGGGCGTCGGCCTCGCCCAGAGTATCCGTGGCCGCAACCCCATGGTCGACGGTTTCGGGCTGATCGCCTTCGCGTCGCTGACACCGATGATCTTCGTCATGGGTTACGGGATGATCGTGTGATGGGAATTCTGCACGACCTGTTCGATACCGCGCTGGCGACGATCACGGACGTCTTGCCCATCGCCGCGATCATCTTCGGCTTCCAGCTGGTCGTCCTGCGTCAGCCCGTGCCCAACCTGAAGAGCGTCCTGACCGGCTTCGTCTACGTGCTGATCGGCCTGACGCTGTTCCTGGTCGGACTGCAGGAGGCGCTGTTCCCCGTTGGCCGCACCATGGCCAGGCAGCTGACCGATCCTGCCTTCCTGGGCGTCGTCGAGGGGGCAGCCACCCAGCCGGGGGCATGGCATCATTATTTCTGGATCTACCTGTTCGCCGCCGCTATCGGCTTTTCCACCACCATCGCCGAACCCTCGCTGATCGCCGTCGCCCTCAAGGCCCAGCAGGTTTCCGCCGGCGCGATCCGCGTCTGGGGCCTGCGCATCGCCGTGGCAATCGGTGTGGCCGTCGGCATCGCACTCGGCGCCTTCCGCATCGTCACCGGTACGCCGCTGCATTACTACATCATCGCCGGATACATCATCGTCATCTTCCAGACCTTGTATGCACCGCGCCTGATCATCGCGCTGGCGTACGATTCCGGCGGCGTGACCACCTCGACGGTGACAGTACCGCTGGTTGCCGCGCTGGGTCTGGGTCTGGCCAGCACCATACCCGGCCGCAGCCCGCTGCTGGACGGTTTCGGACTGATCGCGTTCGCCAGCCTGTTCCCGATCATGTCGGTCATGGCTTATGCCCAGCTCAGCGAATGGTGGTCCAGGAGATCTGCAGCCCGCGAAGCTGAGGATGATACGTAACCGGACTTTCCGGAAGACTACAACAGTAGACGAGGTAAGCTGACATGCACTTCAAACTGATCATTGCCCTGGTCGAGGACGGCAAGACCGATATCGTGCTGGATGCCGCACGCAAGGCCGGCGCCACCGGCGCAAGCGTGCTCAGCCAGGTACGCGGCGAGGGTATCCAGCAGGCCAAGACCTTCTTCGGCCTCAGCCTTGATACGCAGCGTGACATGCTGATGTTCCTGGTCGAGGAGCACATGAGCCGCGAGATCCTCGAGACGATCGCCGAAATCGGCGGTTTCGAGGCGCACCCCGGCACCGGCATTGCATTCCAGCTGGACGTAGAGGACGCCGTGGGAGTGAGCCGGCAGGTTAGCAAGTTGCACAAAGTCGTGGAGGAAAAGCTATGAGCGAGCAGGATCCGGTCAGGGTCAGGGATGTCATGACCAGCCACTTCCAGCTGGTCGACGGCCTCATGATGGTCGACGAGGCACTCCGGCTGATGAAGCAGAACGAGTCGCGCGTACTCATCGTGGACAAGCGTCATGTCAACGACGAATACGGCATCGTGCTGCTGTCCGACGTCGCACGCGAGGTACTTGCCGCCAACCGTGCGCCAGAGCGCGTCAATGTCTACGAGGTCATGTCCAAACCCGTCGTGGGCGTGCACCCGGAGATGGATATCCGCTATTGCGCCCGCCTGTTTCACATGCTGGGCTTCTCCTACGCCCCGGTAATCGAGGGCAATAACGTGCTGGGCATCGTGGGTTACACCGATCTCGTGCTGAACGGCCTAATCCAGTAATGCGAGAATGCTGTTGATCGCCTTGCGTAAGGTGGCGCGCGGGAAGCGCGCCTTCCCGAGCACCATCATGCCGGCCATGACGGAGGCAATGGCGGTCGCTATCGCGCCCGCATCGATACCGGCACGCAGCTCTCCGCGCTTCTTCGCCCTGGCAATGCGCGACTGCAGGCCCTGCCGCAGTTCCTGCATCGTACGCTCCAGGTCGGTACGTGCCGCCGGGTCATGCTGCCCGCTTTCCAGCACCGACAATACCACCAGACAGCCGCCGGGATACTGCTCGTCGTAGTTGACATCCAGCGCCGCATTCAGCAGGCGCTCGATCCCCGCCCGTATATCCGTAGCATTGTCCATGGCGGCAAACAGCGACGCCATGACGGACTCCTTGTAGCAGGTCAGCACGCGGTCGAACAGCGCGCGTTTGTTGCCGAAGGCGTTGTAGATGCTGGTCCGCTTCAGGCCGGTGGCCAGCTCCAGATCCTGGATCGAGGTGGCGTCATAGCCCTTCTCCCAGAACACCAGCATGGCCGCCTGCAAGACCTGCTGTTCGTCGAATTGTTTGGTTCGCGCCATAACACACCATTATCACTACCTACCGAAATAATATACCAGACGGTACAAAATTACTTGACGGCATTAGTATTATCGCATATACACATATTGTACTGTTCGTTACAGTTGATCAAAGGAGGCCGACATGACCGTCGTCACAGCAAAACTCGATGCCCGCGGACTCAACTGCCCGCTGCCGATTCTGCGCACGCGCAAGGCGCTCAACCAGTTGGCCAGCGGTGCCCTGCTCGAGATCACGACCACCGATCCGGGTGCGTTAAAGGACATGAGCGCCTTCTGCGCGCAGACCGGGAATCGCCTGGTCTCGAGCACCGAGACCGACAATAGTTTCGTATTCGTCATTGAAAAGTCCTGACCTACAGCCGTCAATCACAACCGGGAGATTTCCATGTCAACAACCGCCGAGAACGTACAAGGGAACGCACAGCTGGATGCGTGGCTCGACAAGAAGCTGGACGAGCTGCTGCCGAAGAAACTGGAAGAGATCGATGCCTCGCGTACCCCGTCCATGTCCATCATCGCCACCAAGGGCACGCTGGACTGGGCCTATCCGCCCTTCATCCTGGCATCCACCGCCGCCGCACTGGGCTGGGACGTCACCATCTTCTTCACCTTCTACGGCCTGCTGCTGCTGAAGAAGGACATCACCGCCGAGGTCAGCCCGCTGGGCAATCCGGCCATGCCGATGAAGATGCCCTTCGGTCCCAAGTGGTTCCAGAACTTCTCCTGGCCGATGCCCAACCTGCTCATGGCCGGTGTCCCCGGCTTCGAGAAAATGGCCACCGGGCTCATGAAGAAGACATTCAAGAACAAGGGCGTGGCCAGCGTCGAGGAACTGCGCAGTCTCTGTCTGGAAGCCGATGTCAAAATGGTCGCCTGCCAGATGACCGTCGACGTCTTCGGCTTCAACTCCAGTGACTTCATCCCCGAGGTCACCGACTACGTCGGCGCCACCTCCTTCCTGCCCGTCGCGCAGAAATCCGACGTCTGCCTGTTCATCTGAGGGCGGCCCCGCAGGCGTACCCGGCGGCAGCCGCCGCCGTCGCCGGGCACAATCGCGGGGCGAACTGGACGACAGCGGCATAGCATGCATACGGTTCTGGTAACCGGCGCCACGGGCTTCACCGGCAGTCATGTCCTGCAACGGCTCGACGGACAGCCGGGGCTGCGCGCCATCGCCGCCTGCCGCGACAGTGCCCGTCTGGCCGTGCCGTTCGCGGGCGAGATACGCAGCGGCGATCTGCGCGACGCGGCGTATGTGAACGGTCTGTGCCGCGGTGTCGACACCGTGTGCCAGTGCGCCGCCTGGACCTCGCTCCACGGTCACCGCCGGGACTCGCGCGAGCGCTTTCTCGAACCGGTCCTGCGTCTGATCGATGCCGCGCACGCCGCCGGCGTGCGCCGGTTCATCAATGTCAGCACCACCAGCGCGGCCGCACCGGATCATTCCGCGGACGCGGACAGCGCCGGCATCCCGCGCCGTTACTGGCCGCATCTGTGCAACGTCGTTGCGATCGAGGAGCGCTTGCGTGCGCTGGCCGGAACCGGATTCAGCGTCATCAATCTCCGCATCGGCCTGTTCGCCGGGAATCGCTACGGGCTGGGGCTGTTGCCGATCCTGCTGCCGCGCCTGCGCACGCACCTGGTACCCTGGGTGGCCGGCGGCCGCACCGGCATGCCCATCGTCGACGGGCGCGATATCGGGCAGGCCTTCCTGCGCGCCGTCCAGGCACCGGCGTCCGCAGCTTACCGGTCTTACAACATCGTCGGGCCGACGGTACCCAGCGTGCGCGAGGTGATCGGATATCTGCATGCGGAGTCCGGCTGCCCGCTACCGCATTTCAGCGTACCGTTCCCGGCGGCATTCGCATTCGCCTGGCTGCTGGAGATGCTGGATCCGCTGCTGCCGTGGGATCCGCTGGTGACGCGCAGTATCGTGCATCTGCTGCGCGACACACAGGCGGACAACGATCGCGCCCGTGTCGAACTCGGCTACGAACCCGAGTACGGCTGGCGCGAGGCAGTGCGCACGCAGCTCGGGGAGATGGCGCAGCGCCAGCGCAGGCCCATGCGCATGGCGGTACCGCCGGACTGAAAGCGCGCCGGCAGGCCGCCGGCGTCAGGCGGCGTGGTCGAGACGCACCGAATCCGGGAGGGTGATCTCCATCTCCACCGGCAGGTGATCGGAGAGGGAGAAATTGAGCGCCCCGACATGATCCACCTGCAGCGTCGGCGTCACGAGTATGTGATCGATATTGTGCTGCGGCCGCCAGCTGGGGAAGGTATCGAGACCGTGGAAGGGCTCGCGCATCAGCGTGCGGTTGATCAGATATTCCATCTCCGCGCTGTCCGAACGGCAGTTCATGTCGCCCATCAGCACCACGTGTCGGTATTCGTTGACGATCTCGCTGATGTAGTCGAACTGCATCAGCCGGGCGCGCCGGCCCAGCGCCAGGTGCAGGATCAGCACGATCAGCGCATCATCCTGGTGTCCGTAGCGGATGAACATCACCCCGCGCCCGGGTATTCTCCCCGGCAGCCGGTGCTCCACTATCTCGGTCGGATGAAAGCGGCTCAGCAGACCGGTGCTGTGGCGGGCGAGCCGGCCGATACGGCGGTTGGTCTGGTCATACCAGAACGGCATACCCGATTTCTCGCTGAGGTACTCGGTCAGGTTCACATAGCCGCTGCGGATGCTGCCGGCATCGAGTTCCTGCAGGCCGACGATATCGTAGCCGCGCACCAGCTGGGCGACACGGTCCAGATTGTGAAAGCGCTGCGCATGCGGCAACACGTGCTTCCAGCTGTGGGTGAGATAATGCCGGTAGCGGTGCGTGCGTATGCCCGCCTGGACGTTGTAGCTCAACAGGCGGATTTTCTGTCCCATTTGCGTATCCGGTTCGAACGGTGTTCCGGTGGTGGCCGGTGCCTGCTGGGACTGGGACTTGGTCAGGTCGGACATACCAGTGATCCCAGTTGCTCGGTCAGTTTGACATTCTCCCGGTAATCCACCGGGCAATCAATGATGCTCACCGTGTCGGCGGCAAGCGCCTCGCGCAGGATCGCCGGCAGGTCTTCGGTCTGCTCGACCCGGTAGCCCCTGGCACCGAAGGCCTCGGCATATTTTACAAAATCCGGGTTGCCGAAGTGGACATTCGACGTGCGCCGGAATTGATTCATCTGCTTCCACTCGATCAGGCCGTAACTGCTGTCGTTCCAGATCAGGACCACGATCGGGGTGCGGCAGCGCACGGCCGTCTCGATCTCCTGGGAATTCATCATGAAGCCGGCGTCCCCGGTTACCGCGACGATGTTGCGCTCGGGGTAGGCCAGCTTGGCCGCGATGGCGCCGGGCACCGCTATGCCCATGCTGGCGAAGCCGTTGGAGATGATGCAGGTGTTCGGATGCTCGCAGCGGAACATGCGCGCCATCCACATCTTGTGCGCGCCCACGTCGCACACCACGATATCCTCCAGCCCCAGCACGGTACGCAGGTCCCAGATGATCTTCTGCGGCTTGACCGGGAAGCCGGTGTCGTCCCGGTGCTGGTTCATCTCGGCGATCAGGCGTTCGCGCAGGGGCCGGATGTGCGCACCTTCATGGGGCACGGCCCGGGCCGCGATACGTTCCAGGCTGTGCCCGATATTGCCGGTCACGCCGACCCGTACCGGATAGTGCGCATCGACCTCGGCGGGCGCATTGTCGATGTGGATGATGGTCCGGTCACGCGACGGGTGCCACAGGTAGGGGTGATACTCGACCAGGTCGTAGCCGACACAGATCACCAGGTCGGCACGGTCGAAGCCACAGCTGACATAGTCGTTGGCCTGCAGTCCGGCGCTGCCCAGCGCGCAGGGATGCCGGAACGGAATCACCCCCTTGGCCATGAAGGTATTGGCCACGGGAATGTTCAGGCGCTCGGCGAACTCGGCGAGCTGACGCGCGGCTCGGGCCCGCACCACGCCGTTACCGGCCAGGATGATCGGGTTGCGCGCGGTGCTGATCAGGGCCGCAGCCTCTGCCACCTTCTCTGCCGGCGGCTCCGCCTCGGGGGAGCGCGTGACCGGCAGCGGCGCGGCGTCGATTTCCAGCTCGGCGACGTTCTCCGGGAACTCGATGAAGGTGGCGCCCTGCTTGGGCGTGAGCGCGACCTTGAATGCCTTGCGCACCACCTCGGGTATGATATCCGGCTCCAGCAGGCTCGCGGAGTATTTGGTTACGGGCTCGAAGATACGGGTCAGGTCCAGGACCTGGTGCGATTCCTTGTGCAGGCGCGTGGTGGCGGCCTGGCCGGCGATCGCCACCAGCGACGCATGATCCATGTTGGCATCGGCCACACCGGTCAGCAGGTTGGTTGCCCCGGGTCCCAGCGTGGCGAGGCAGACACCGGCGCGATCGGTCAGGCGGCCGTAGACATCGGCCATGAAGGCCGCGCCCTGCTCGTGACGCACGGTGATGAAGCGGATGGAGGAATCCAGCAGGGCATCCATGATGTCGAGGTTTTCCTCGCCGGGGATGCCAAAGACGTATTCAACCCCCTCGTTTTCCAGGCACCGGATGAACAGCGCTGCGGCCTTCATGCCGCGCTGTACCGTGCCCCGGGCTGCCAGGGTGCGCCCGTCTCAGGGTTTGGCATGCGCAGCGGCC
Organism: Pseudomonadota bacterium; assembly: GCA_041395565.1. NCBI lineage: Bacteria > Pseudomonadati > Pseudomonadota > Pseudomonadota bacterium. Next base: position 93,980 of record JAWLAI010000003.1, read on the forward strand.
GCCGGCGCTGGCGCCGCCGCCCGCTCCAGTCCGATCAGATAATCGACTACGCCCATCACGCCGTTGTTGCCGCCGGTTACCATGCTCGGGCCGGTGCTGTATTTACCGTTGACGATGAGCGTGGGCACACCGGTGATCGCGTAGCGGCGCGTCATCAGGCGCGCGTTGTTGACCTTGACGTTGACCGCGAAGGAATTGAAGGTCTTGTCGAAATCCCCGGCCGTGACGCCGTGTGCCATGAAGAACGCGCGCAGTGCCGCCTCGTCCTTGATCTTGTTGTGGCGCTCGTGGATGTCATCGAACAACTCACGGTGGGTCTTGTCCAGCACGCCGAGCAGCTCGGCCGTGAAGTAGCCTTTTGCGAGCAGCTCCCAGGGATCCCCCAGGATGGCGGGCAGGCGCACGAACGCGACATCGTCCGGCTTGGTCTTCAGCCAGTTTTCCACGAACGGCTCCAGGTGATAGCAGTGCGGGCAACCGTACCAGAACAGCTCCACCACCTCGATCTTGTCGCCGCTGGAGGTCGGCTCGGGACTGGCGAGCCGGGTGTATTCCTTGCCCTCCGTGTAGCTCCCCCCCGCGCACGCGGCTATCGCATAAAACGGGACAAGCAGGACCAGCAACCAGCGCGATACGCTCTTCATACCACCAACTCCTGTAGATTCATGCCAGTGACTTTACTGTTAATCGGGGGCTGGCGACAACCGGTCGCAGCCAGCGGGTCCGATCCTGTATGTTAACGCCGCCCGCAGGCAGAGGGTGACGCGCCCGCCGGCGCCCTTGTGACGGACAGGCGCCCCGAGGACATCGACAGCACGGCCGGAAAACGGTTCCGCGGCAAACTGGCGCCGGGGGGATGAGATAGCGGTGCCCGGGGATGCCCCCCGGACACCGGCTGCGGGCGTAGCGTGACGCCGCGCGGGGCGGCGGCTCAGTGCAGCCCCTGGATGTAGTTGGCCACCGCACGAATCTCGGTGTTGGTCATGCGCGAGGCCAGGATCTGCATCATCTTCTTGGCGTTCTCGTTGACCCGCTTGCCCTCGGCGAAGCCATGCAGCTGGTTCTCGATGTATTTCGCATGCTGACCACTCAGCGAGGGATACAGCGCGGCCGGGTTACCCGCACCGTCGGGGCCGTGACAACCCATGCAGGGTGCGACGCCGCTGACCGAGTTGCCGGCGCGGTAGATCCGCTCGCCCAGCGCAAGGAATTCGGGATCGGACGCGTCCGCCACCCCGATCACGCGCTTCTGGCTAGCATAATACGCGGCGACATCCTCGCGACCCTGTTCGTCCAGGACCGAGGCCATCGGCTTCATGGTCTCGTTCTTGCGCTCGCCCGCCTCGAAGTAGGACAGCTGCTTGACCAGGTAGTCCGCATGCTGTCCGGCAAGCTTGGGCCAATCGGGATTGGTGCTGTTGCCGTCCACGCCGTGGCAGGCCGCACACTGGTTCGCCTTTTCCTTGCCGGCGACCGGATCGCCCGCGGCCTGAACCGCCTGCCATCCACAGGTAACAAGCAAAGTGATTGTAATCGCAAGCCAATTCTTCATTTCCATCCTGCTCCTGTATGATCCTGCCATGTGCGGACAGGCACTGCCCTGGCCGGGTCCGGCCCCTTCGACGGGCCGCTGGCGAAAAGGGCTCCTTTTATACCCGCCAGCGCCCGGCGGGTCAACCTGAACTTGGTACCCTGCAATGGCTAAGCGGATAAAAATAAAGACACTTTCCAAATCGCGGCGGCACGCGTGCCGGATGCGTGGACGCACCGCGGAGCGGCCATGAACAACCGCTACCAGCAGACCCGTTTCCTGCGCGGCGCACCCGATGCCCGGCATGCCCCGCCGGACACCGGCGTGGAGGTCGCATTCGCCGGGCGCTCCAATGCCGGCAAATCCAGCGCACTGAATACCCTGACCGGACGGCGCGCCCTGGCCCGCATCAGCAAGGCGCCCGGCCGTACCCGGGAAATCAACTTCTTCGAGGTCAGCACAGGACGGCGCCTCGTCGACCTCCCGGGCTATGGCTACGCCCGGGTATCGCGCACGGTCAAGGAACAATGGCAACAGGGCATCGCCAGGTATCTGGAAACGCGGCAATCGCTGGGTGGCGTGGTGCTGTTGATGGATGTCCGTCATCCCCTCAAGGACAGCGACCGCCTGGTGTTGAACTGGTGTCGGCTGGCGGAACTGCCGACGCATGTGCTGCTGACCAAATCCGACAAGCTCAAGCGGGGCCCTGCCAGTGCCGCGCTGCTCGCGGTGCGCCGGGAACTGGCGAGCCTGCACCCACAGGCCAGCGTCCAGCTGTTCTCGGCACATACCCGTGACGGGTGCGAAACGCTGATGGCGGTACTCGATGGCTGGCTCGGGATCGCGGCGGGCGCAGCGGATGCCTGAAGCAGCCTAGCGGCTGTCTCACACTCCCTCGCGCATAAAAAAAGCCCGGCGGAAAGGGGGAGTTTCGCCGGGCTTTCGAACCCGGTCCTCGCGGACCGGATGGAGGATTCTTCGCCCAGGGAGGGGAGCGAGCATTTGCCTCCGTGCCAGTGTGACCCGCCTGCAGAAAAAAGGTTCCATGCCCCGGCAACGGACCGGAAACCGACCTGCCGCGGACAAGCCAGGCGCAGCGGCAATCCATGAGTTAAGGTATCATATAAATCTGGGCAGGAGCCTATATTACTGTCTAGGCTATTGTTATTGAGAGAATATATTTCGACTGCCTGGCAGGCGCTCAATGCGCCTCGTCCCAGTTGCCACCGACACCGATGTCGACCACCAGAGGTACCCTGAGCGCCGCGGCAGCGCACATCCGGGTGCGGATCTCCTCCTTGACCGCCGTGGCCGTCGCGGCGTCGACCTCGAAGACCAGTTCGTCGTGCACCTGCATGATCATGCGCACGTCTCCCCCGGCGCGCGTACCAATCCAGCCGTGCAGGTCGATCATGGCGCGCTTGATGATATCCGCCGCCGTCCCCTGCATCGGCGCGTTGATCGCGGTCCGTTCCGCCGCCGCGCGCCGCGCGCCGTTGCGCGAGCGGATATCCGGCAGATGCAGGCGCCGGCCGAACACCGTCTCGACGTAGCCCGTGCTGCGGGCCTGTTCGCGGGTGGCTTCCATGTATGCGGCAACGCCCGGGTAGCGCTCGAAATAGCGATCGATGTACTCCTGGGCCGCGGCACGCGCGATGCCGAGCTGCCGCGCCAACCCGAAGGCCGACATCCCGTAGATCAGTCCGAAGTTGATCGCCTTGGCGGAGCGGCGCTGGTCGCCGCTGACCGCTTCCGGCGCAACCCCGAATACCTCGGCGGCAGTGGCACGATGCACGTCCTCGCCGGCGGCGAAGGCCGCCAGCAGGCCGGGGTCCGACGACAGATGGGCCATGATCCGCAACTCGATCTGGGAATAGTCGGCCGCCACCAGCACACAGCCCCTCGCTGCCACGAAGGCCTGGCGGATGCGCCTGCCCTCCTCGGTACGGATCGGTATGTTCTGCAGGTTGGGATCGGACGACGACAGCCGGCCGGTCGCTGCCACCGCCTGGTGGTAGGAGGTATGTACCCGGCCGGTGGTCGGACAGACCTGCTCGGGCAGCCGGTCGGTGTAGGTGGACTTGAGCTTGCTCAGCGCCCGGTGTTCCAGGATCAGTCGCGGCAGCGGATAGTCGAGCGCCAGTTCGGCAAGCACCGACTCGGCCGTGGACGGCACCCCGGTGGGGGTCTTGGCCAGCACCGGCAGCTGCAGCTTGTCGAACAGCAGTTCCTGGATCTGCTTGGGCGAGCCCAGGTTGAACGGCTGCCCGGCTTCGCGCCGGGCCTCCTGTTCGAGTTCCACGATGCGCCGCGCCAGTTCCACGCTGTGCCGGGCGAGCATGGCGGTGTCGATCGCCACCCCGGTCTGCTCCATGTCCGAGAGCACGGCGACCAGCGGGATCTCGATCTCGCGGTAGATCCTTTCCAAGCCCGGCTCCGCCACCAGCTGCGGCCACATCGCCGCATGCAGCCGCAGCGTGACCTCGGCGTCTTCCGCCGCGTAGGGCGCGGCGGTCTCGAGCGGAATCTCGTTGAAGCTGAGCTGATGCTTGCCCTTGCCGGCGACGTCCTCGTACTTGATGGTGGTATGCGCGAGGTATTTCAGTGCCACCGAGTCCATGTCGTGGCGGGTGGCGGTACTGTCCAGGATGTAGGACTCCAGCATAGTGTCGTAGCCGATACCATCCAGCCTGATCCCGTGATTGGCCAGAACGTTACGATCATATTTGATGTGGTGCCCAATTTTTTTTATTTCTCTACTTTCCAGTATCGGGCGCAGCCTTTCCAGTACCGCCGCCCGCTCGAGCTGCGCTGGCGCACCGGGATAGTCATGTGCCAGGGGGACATAGGCCGCCGCTCCGGGCGCGACCGCGAACGAGACCCCGACGATGCGCGCGGCCATGTAATCCAGACTCGTGGTCTCGGTGTCGAAGGCGAACTCGCCGGCGGCGGCGAGTGCCTCGAGCCAGGCATCCAGGCGTGACTGATCGAGCAGGGTTTCGTAGACCGGGTCGACCGCGGGCGCGACAGCGCCGGCTGCCGCTCCAGCACCGGCGCCTCCCTCGTCCAGCTCCGCCAGCCAGCGCTTGAAATCGAGCGCCTGGTAAAGCGCATGCAGACGTTCGGTATCCGCCGGCTGGCGCAGCAGCGACTCCGGACTGCTATCGAGCGCCAGGTCGCAGCGGATGGTGGCCAGCGTGCGAGACAGCGGCAGCTGTTCCAGGGCTGCGCGCAGGTTCTCCCCGGCCTTGCCCTTGATCTCGTCGGCATGTGCGATCAGCGCCTCGAGCGAGCCCCAGGCGGCGAGCCATCTGGCCGCGGTCTTGGGGCCCACCTTGGGCACGCCCGGTATGTTGTCCGAGGTGTCGCCGATCAGGGCGAGGTAGTCGATGATCTGTTCCGGCGCGACACCGAATTTCTCCCGCACCCCGTCGGCATCCAGGCGGGTGCCGTTCATGGTGTTGACCAGGGTGACATGGTCGTTGACCAGCTGGGCCATGTCCTTGTCGCCGGTGGAGATCACCGTGTCCAGGCCGTGCGCCGTGGCCTGTGTCGCCAGCGTGCCGATCACATCGTCGGCCTCGACCCCCTCGACCTGCAGCAGCGGCAACCCCAGCGCGCGAATCAGCGCCAGCAGCGGCTCGACCTGCGCTGCCAGTTCGTCGGGCATCGGTGGACGGTGGGCCTTGTACTCGTCGTACAGGTCATGGCGGAAGGTGCGGCCCTTGGCGTCGAACACCACGGCGATGTGCCGCGGGTCGTACTCGGCGAGCAGGCTGCGCAGCATGTTCACCACGCCGTAGACCGCCCCGGTCGGCTCACCGCGGGAATTGGTCAGCTGCTGCAGATTGGGGACGTGGTAGGCACGATAGAGATAGGACGAGCCATCGACCAGCAGCAGGGGCGCAGAGTTGTTGACGGCCATGGTGTATGCCCTGTCGATTGCCGGTAAGGCGGCTGCGAGGGAACTGCAGCGAAAACAACCCGCCGCAGGCGCATGGTATCATTTATCCCGCTGCGCGACCGGGGCTACCGGCACGCCACCCGCGAAGGAACAGACCGAACACCGCATGAAAGACCACGACAGCTCAGGCCGGCGCATGCATCATGGGATGCTGCCGATGGATGACACGCAGCTCACCCGCGAGTCCTGGAAGATCTTCCAGATCATGGCCGAGTTCGTCGAGGGCTTCGAACGCCTCGCCCACATCCGCCCCTCGGTGAGCCTGTTCGGATCGGCACGCACCGCGCCCGACCATCCCTGGTACCGGCAGGCCGAGGGAATCGCCCGCGCCCTGTCAGATGCGGGCTTCGCCGTCGTCAGCGGCGGCGGCCCGGGGATCATGGAGGCCGCCAACAAGGGGGCATTCCATGGCCGGTCCCCGAGCATCGGGCTGAACATCCAGCTGCCGCACGAGCAGGCGGGCAACCCCTACCAGAACATCGCGCTCAACTTCCGGCACTTTTTCTCGCGCAAGGTCATGTTCGTCAAATACGCCTCGGCCTACGTGGTCTGCCCGGGCGGTTTCGGCACGCTGGACGAGCTGGCCGAGATCCTCACCCTGGTGCAGACCGGCAAGAGTCGGCGCATCCCCATCATCCTGGTCGACAGCGGCTACTGGCAGGGTCTGATCGACTGGTTCCGCGCCACCCTGGTCAGGTCCGGCACCATCGCGGCCGATGACCTGAAACTGTTCCAGGTGATCGATGAACCGGAGGACGTCGTCAATGCAATTTTCGATTATTATGAGCATAAGGGCTTCGAACCGTCCGAACAGGAACGGGAAAAGCTGCTGGATCTCTAGACCGACCATGATGCACAAACTGACCACCGCCCTATTGTTTGCATTTGCCCTGCCGGCGCTCGCCGGGGAAATGCCGCCGCCACCGGCACCCGCCGCCGAGGCCGCCCCGCCTCCGGCAACCGGACTCGAGGAGGAAATCCAGCCCGAGGTCCGGATCATCAAGCGCGACGATGCCGTGGTACGCGAGTACCGAGTCAATGGCGCGCTCTACATGATCAAGGTCGAGCCCCGCGTCGGCGCACCCTACTATCTGATCGACACGACCGGCGACGGCAACCTCAACGCCCGCCGCAGCGAACTCGACCCGGCCTTCGTCGTGCCGAGCTGGATGATCTTCCGGTGGTAAACCGCGCGACGCCGTGCGGCGGCAGCTAGCCATGCCCGGATCCTGCGGCCGCTGCCGGAACCGTAAGCACCCGCCGACCCGCTAGCACGGCCGTGCCCGCCCGCACCATGTCCGCGCAACTGCAACGACTCGCACGCCTGCTGGACGGCTTTGCCGAGCAGACCGGCCGCCTGCTGTCCTGGCTGACACTGGCTATGGTAGTCATCACCTGCGTGGTGGTGCTGCTGCGCTACGCCTTCGGTATCGGCTCGATCGCACTGCAGGAATCGGTCACCTACCTGCATGCGCTCGTGTTCATGCTGTGCGCCGCCTACACACTCCGGCACGATGCCCACGTGCGGGTCGACATCTTCTACCAGCGCTGGTCGCCGCGTGCGCGGGCCTGGGTCGACTTGCTCGGCACGCTGCTGCTGCTGGCCCCGGTTTGCGTGTTCATCCTCGTGTCCAGCCTTGATTACGTCGCCGTGTCCTGGTCCATCCGCGAAGGCTCGCGCGAGGCCGGGGGCCTCGACGGCGTCTATCTGCTGAAGACGGCGATTCCGGTGATGGCAGCACTCCTGCTGCTGCAGGGCTGCGCCCAGGTCATACACAGCCTGCTGCGGATAACCGGCCACCGCGAACCGCCCACGCCGGATTCCGGTATGGACCGTGAGCTGTAACGCCGCCCTTGCGGCGGCAGCGGAGCCAGCGCCATGACGGAACTCCTGCCCCTGCTGCTGTTCGCGGCCGCCTGCCTGGTGCTGATGGCCGGCTACCCGGTCGCGTTCTCGCTCGCCGGCACCGGGCTGCTGTTCGCCTTCGCCGGCGAACTCGGTGGCAGCTTCGATGCCGCATTCCTGCACGCATTGCCCAACCGGCTCTACGGCATCATGACCAATGTCACGTTGATCGCGGTGCCGCTGTTCGTCTTCATGGGCATCATGCTGGAGCGCTCGCGGGTGGCGGAGAACCTACTCGATACCATGGCCGCCCTGTTCGGCCGGCTGCGCGGAGGCCTGGGCTTTTCGGTCACGCTGGTCGGCATGCTGCTGGCCGCCAGCACGGGCATCGTCGGCGCGACCGTGGTCACCATGGGCCTGCTCTCGCTGCCCACCATGCTGCGGCGCGGCTACGACCCGCGCCTTGCCAGCGGCGTGATCTGCGCCTCCGGCACACTCGGCCAGATCATTCCACCCTCCATCGTGCTGGTACTGCTCGGCGACGTGCTCTCCTCCGCCTACCAGCAGGCGCAGATCGACATGGGCAGCTATGCACCGGATACCGTGTCGGTCGGCGACCTGTTCACGGGCGCACTGCTGCCCGGTCTGCTGCTGGTGCTCCTCTACCTGCTGTATATCGGCTATATCGCCTGGACGCGCCCGCAGGCCATGCCCGCGCTGCCGGCGGATGATGCCGTGTTTGCCAGCGGTCTGGGTGCGCGCGTGCTCAAGGGCCTGCTGCCGCCGGTGCTGCTCATCATCGCCGTGCTGGGTTCCATCCTCGGTGGCTTCGCCACACCGACCGAGGCGGCGGCGGTCGGCGCCAGCGGCGCCATCGTGCTGGCACTCGCGCAGCGCCGCTGCACCCTGCAGGTATTGCGCGAGGCCATGCTCGGTACGACCCGCGTCACCTGCATGGTGTTCCTGATCCTCATCGGCGCCTCGGTTTTCTCGCTGGTCTTTCGCGGCTTTGGTGGCGATGTAGTGGTGGCCGAACTCCTCGGCAACCTGCCCGGCGGGGCCTTCGGTGCCATGCTCGCGGTCATGCTGCTGATGTTCCTGCTCGGCTTCGTGCTCGACTTCATCGAAATCACCTTCGTGGTCGTCCCGATCGTCGGCCCGGTGCTGCTTGCCATGGGACTCGATCCCGTCTGGCTCGGCATCATGATCGCCCTCAACCTGCAAACCTCGTTCCTCACACCACCGTTCGGCTTTGCCCTGTTCTACCTGCGCGGCGTGGCACCGGCCGAGGTCAGCACGGCGCAGATCTACCGGGGCGTGGTGCCGTTCATCGCGCTGCAGCTCATACTGATCCTGGTGCTGGCGCTGTGGCCGGCACTCGCCACCTGGCTACCCGGTGTGGTGTACGCCGACTGAGCGCGCTAGAAATCTGGCGGTGCCGGCAGCTTCGTGCGATTATTGGCGTATGAGTCGCACTACCAACCGGGTCATCGGCCATGTCATCACTACGTAACCTGCTGATCATTTCCCTGCTGCTGTCGCTCCCGCTGTCGGCAAGCGCCAGCGACAACGCCTGGATCAGCAGTGCCGCTTTTGCATTCGGTGAAAGCGACGAAACCGTTGCACACGATATCCAGCGCATCAGCTTCCAGAAAAAATGGCGTCACAGCTGGTTCGATGGCGGCGCGTGGTTTCTCGGCGGCTACTGGGATACCGGCCTCAGCCGCATCAAGGCCGACACGGGACATACCGGCTCGGTCTACGCGCTCAGCCTGACACCGGTGTTCCGCTACCAGCGCGACGCCACGCTCTCGAGCGGGGTCACGCCCTTTGCCGAGGCCGGCTTCGGAGTGCACCTGCTGAACGGCACCCATATCGGCAACGACAGCCTGTCCACGGCGGTCCAGTTCGGCCCGCTGCTCGGCGTCGGCATCGGGTTCGGCGAACGTGGCCAGTACGAGCTGACCTACCAGTACACCAGCCTCGGCAATGGCGACATCAAGAAACCGAACGACGGCCTCGACGCGCACATGCTCAAACTGGGCTACAACTTCAACTAGAACCTGGCGCGCAATTCCCCGCGGCCGCGCGCGTGGCAATATCGGCTGCTGGCAAGACGCGGCACGTGCGCTATCCCTCGCGTATATTCAGGTAGGCACGCTCCGAGATGTCGGTCCAGCTGGTTACCTGGCGCTGGAAGGCGCGATAGGATTCGTAGACCTTAGCCGAGAGCGCGTCCTTGCCGGCGATCTCGCCGACCACCTGCTCCGACAATTCCCGCAGTCGCGCCAGCACGCTGGCCGGAAACGCCCTGACATCGACGTGGTGTTCGTGGATCAGGGTCTGCAGGGCGGCGTTGTTGCGCGCCGTATATTCGGCCAGCATATCAGCGTTCACCACGAGGCAGGCATTCTCCACGATGCTTTGCAGATCGGGCGGCAGGCTGTCGAAGGCGGCCTTGTTGACCAGGCATTCCAGCGTGGTGCCCGGCTCGTGCCAGCCGGGGTAATAATAGAATTTCGCGGCCTTGTGCAGTCCGAAGGCGAGATCGTTGTACGGGCCGACCCACTCGGTGGCGTCGATCGCGCCGGACTGCAGGGAGGTGAAGATATCGCTGCCCGGCATGGACACGGGCGTGCCGCCGGCACGCTTGAGGACCTCGCCACCGAGCCCCGGAATACGCATCTTCAAACCGTCCAGGTCGGCGAGTGAATTGATCTCGCGATTGAACCAGCCACCCATCTGGATACCGGAGTTGCCGGCCGCCACCGGCAGCACGCCGAACGGCGCATAGACTTCCTGCCAGAGCGCCATGCCACCACCGTGCAGCAACCAGGCATTCATCTCCTGTGCGTTCATGCCGAACGGCACGGCCGCGAAGAACTGCGCTGCCTCGCTCTTGCCTTTCCAGTAGTAGGCCGCACCGTGCCCCAGCTCGGCGGTACCGCCGGCAACGGCGTCGAACACCTCGAACGAGGGTACCAGTTCGTTGTCGCCGTAAACGGTAACCTGCAGGCGCCCACCGCTCATCGTGCTGATCAGGCGCGCGACGTTGTTGGCGCCGGTACCCAGGCCGGGAAAGTTCTTCGGCCAGGTCGTCACCATCTTCCAGTGCACGGTCTGCTGCTTCGCAGCCGGTGTCGCCGGCGCGCCGGTCTGCTGGTCCTGATCGCAACCGGTCAGCAGCAGCCCGGCACCCGCGGCGCCCAGAAAATCACGTCGTTTCATGAGTCGGTCTCTCGCGCTGAAATGAGGCGGTCATTGTACGTGGGTTGGCGCGCGCACGCGTAGCAGCCGGCGCGCGATGCGTCACGAATATGACGGTTATGTTCATACAATAAGCATTGATACAACGAATAGTTATGGAATAGTATTCACCAAACGCTTCCAGTATTCAGGCTAGCACACTAATTACAGACAAATTATCTTGGCGTGCGCCAACCGGAAGGTGCACACGGGCCAACCAGGGGAGTACCGGGCAGCATCATGTTGACTGATCTCAACCGCATCCGCGCCCGCTTCATCGGCCTGATCCTGTTCGGCCTGCTCATCGCACCGGCCGCCGGAATCACCAGCGCCCTGCTCTTTGACCTGGTTACGCCCGCAGCGCTGCAGAATCGGCGCACGGCATTCGTGATGGTTGCCTTCGTGCTGCTGATGGCCAGCTGGGCGGGCATTCATTTTTCACGCTACTTCAGAAAGTTGCCAGTCGACTTGCGCCCCGGCAAAGGCGCCGGCAGGCTAGCGCCCGCGGCACAGCGCCGGCTGGCGCGGTTCGGCCGCGACTATTGGGGCCTGTGCCTGATCTACGCCCTGACCATTCCGCCGTTGCTGTTCATCGCCGTGCAGAAGCCGCTGCTGGCGGAACTCGGCCAGTTCCTGCAGCTGCTGCTGCTGCAACTGGCGGTGGTTGCACTCGTGGGACTGCCCACCTTCCAGCTGGCGCAGGGCCAGATCGACCGGCTGGCCGGTCACTTCAACCTGCAGCAGACGCGCAACAGCCTCAAATCCAAACTGGTGCTGATGGGCGGCCTGGTGCCGCTGCTGTGCTACACGCTGCTCATGAACTACCAGTGGCAGCAGACCGGCAACCTGACACCGGGACACATGGCGATCTGGTTGACGCTGGTGTGCATCACCGGGCTGGTCACGCTGTTCGCGATTCGCAGTGTCTCCCGCTCACTGCAACCGATTCAGGCACTCATCGCGCGCAGCGGCGCCTCGCGGCACGCCGAGCTGGGTCGACTGCGTCCGCACTCCACCGACGAGATCGGTTTCGTCACGCAGGTCGTCGGCAAGCTGTTCCGCCAGTTGGGCGAACAGGAATCGCACATGCGCACGGTGGTGGAAACGGCCGCCGAGGGCATCATCGTGGTTGACGGCAAGGGCCGGGTGCGCACCTTCAACCCGGCTGCGGAGCGCCTGTTCGGTTACAGCGTGACCGAGATCAGGCACCGTCTGCTGTATCCGCTGCTGCCGGATCTGTTCAATACCGCGCACGAGATCAGGCTGGTGGCCGGCGAGCGTGAAATGGAAGGACGGCATCGCAACGGCACGAGTATCCAGATGTCGGTGCGCGTCAGCCCCATGCGCAGCAACGGCGAACGCATGTACACCTGCATGGTTGCGGACATCACGCGGCGCAAATCCATGGAACAGCAGCTGCGCAATGCCGAGCGCCGTTACCGCGACCTGGTCGAAACGGCGCACGACATGGTCTGGACTCTGGATACGGATGGCAGGCTGACCTACGTGAACCGCGCCTGCACCTCGATCTACGGCTACGCACCGGACGCGATGCTGCATCGCAGCCTGCACGAGTTCCGTTCGCCCGACCATCCGCCCATTGACCAGGAATCCATCGCAGACCTGCTGGCCGGCGCGGATTCGGTGCAGTTCGAGACCGTGCATCTCGACAACGAAAGCAAGCCTCACTTCCTGAGTTTCAGTGCCCGCTCGCACAAGGACGCCAGCGGCCGCGTCGAGCATATCAGCGGCACCACGCGCGATATCACCGAGCAGAAGGCATTCCAGCACCAGCTGTCGTATCACGCCGAACACGACCCGCTGACCGGCATGTTCAACCGCAACTACTTCCAGGAGGAACTGGAGCGCACGGTGGCACGCGCCGCCCGCAACGGAACATCCTGCGCGCTGTTCTATATCGACCTCGACCAGTTCAAGTACATCAACGACACGCTTGGCCACGCCGCCGGCGACCGCCTGCTGGTGGACATCGCCGCGCTGTTGTCCATGCATGTGCGTGAAGGTGACCTGCTCGCGCGTTTCGGTGGTGACGAGTTCACGCTGCTGCTCTACAACATCGGCAAGCGCGACGTGCTGCGCGCAGCGGAGAACTTCCGCGCGCTGTGCGATGACTACCGCTTCAATGTCAACGACAAGTCGTGGAATGTCAGCGCCAGCATCGGCATCGCCATGATCGATCGCCACACCACCTCCGCCGAGGAGGTGCTCTCGCATGCCGATCTTGCTTGCAATATGGCCAAGCAGCAGGGTCGCAACCGCGTCAATCTCTACAATCCGGCCGACCTCGGCAAGGCGGACATGCAGGCTGACATGAGCTGGGCGACGCAGGTGCGTGACATGCTCGAACACGACCGCTTCCAGCTGGTGTTCCAGCCGATCGTCAATACCGGGGACGGCGAGGTGGTCGACTACGAGGTGCTGGTGCGCATGGTCTGCGATGACGGCCAGGTCATCCTGCCCGGCGGTTTCATGCCCGCTGCGGAACGCTTCGGGCTGATCCACAGCGTCGATCGCTGGATCGTGCGCCGCGCCATCCAGGATCTCGCGGCGCTGCACCGGCGCGGCCGGCGCATCAGTTTCTCGATCAACCTGTCCGGCAAGGCCTTCGAGGACGAAACGCTGCTGCCGCTGATCCAGACCCTGCTCGACGACACCGCGCTCGACCCGACCTGGGTCACCTTCGAGATCACCGAGACCGCGGCCATAGCCAACCTGGCCGCGGCGGAGACCTTCATCACCGCACTCAAGGACATCGGCTGCCAGTTCGCGCTGGACGACTTCGGTTCCGGGTTCTCCTCCTTCGCCTACCTCAAGCACCTGCCGGTGGACAAGCTCAAGATCGACGGCGCCTTCGTGAAGGGCATGGCGCACAGCTCGGTGGACCAGGCCATGGTGGAATCGATGAACCAGGTCGCGCATGCGCTGGGCAAGATCACCGTGGCCGAGTGCGTGGAAAACGGCGAGACGCTGAAAATCCTGCACGAGATGGGCGTCGACCGCGCCCAGGGCCACTACATCGGCATGCCGCAGGCGCTGCCCGCTGCTGGTGCGCCGCGCAACGACGACGAACACGCCGCGGCCGCGGCGCATTGAGCTGCGGGCGGCTGTAACAGACCGTGTGCTGCAACCGCACCGGCAGTCGCGCTGCCGGCACGCTCCGCTACGGATCTATGGGCGACGGCTGCGTCGCATGCCGTCACGCCGCACCATCGACCAGCACATGCCCGAAGGCCGGCGGCTGCTCGGTGCCGTAGTACTGCAGGTAAGTCGACCAGTCGTCGAGTTTGGCAAGGTCGCGCGCATCGCCACGGCGCAACAACCGCTCGCGGCGCAGCGCCGGGTCACAGCGCACATAATGCACCTGGACATTCGCACCGAGCCGCCGCTCCAGCTGCGCCGGCCAGTCCGGCTCCCGGATTTCGCGGGTGAAGGGGCCGACGATGATCACGTCCTGGACGGGCAGATTGTCCCGCGCGATATCGAATAGCGTCGCATAGATCGGCTCGCGGAAGGTGCGTTTGAAATAGCCGGAATCGCGGTCGTCCGGGCTGTGGCCGGCCCCGGTCAGCGCGATGCGCACCAGCCGTTCGGTCACGGTATCGATATCCAGCAGGGTTGCGCGCCGCGCCGCGGCAATGCGCCTGGCGTAAGTGGTCTTGCCCGCACCCGGGCTGCCGCAGACGATGATCGCGGTTTGTGTCATTCCGTCCCGCCGCTCGCTGCTCACGCGCGTGTGCACGGCGTTGCGGTCACTGCCGCCACGCCTTCAGACACCGCCGCGACTGGCCAGCACCTCGGCGCGGGCGACTGCGGCCTGCAGCGTCGACACCTTTCTGATCCAGGGTTGCATGTCTCGCAGGGATTCCGGGCGCGAGGCGGCGGCGGCCCTGGCATCCGCCATTGATTCGTACACCCCGAGCAGCAGCGCGTAGTAGACCTTGCCACCGGCCTCGACCTGCGCGCCCAGTACACCGCTCAAGCGGTGCGCTGTCCGGAAGTCCTCGAGCGCCGCCATGGTGGACAGGGCAACCATCTGCACCGCGTAGAAATCCGTCGGCAGCTCTTCCAGCGGCAGGACCGTGGCCGGATGATAGGCAAGGTGTCGCCAGTCGGGCTCCGTCACCTCGGGCGGTGCGGCTGCGACCGGGGTTGCGCTGGCTGGGCTTGCCGGCGTCGGCACCGGCGTTGCAGCCTCCGCCACGGCAGGATCCGGTTGCACGGCAACATCCTGTGGCGCCGGTATCGCAGCCGCGGTGCCCGGCGCTGCCGTGCCGGTACGCGCAAGCTCGGGCGCCGGCCTGGGCGGCAGCGGGTACTGCGCCAGCTGCGAATCCCGACCGCAATTCCAGCCATCCCAGGTGTCATTCGCCAGGCAATACCACTCGCCGCCATGCCGCACGGCGACCGGATCAACGGCGTGCTGCGATGGGCGCAGGAAACCGCAGGCGGCGGGCGCCAGGCTGAGCGCTACGACGAGCAGGATGCGGCCGGGATTTATCATGCTGGTTACTGTGCCTGCCCCGCCTTGGCCTGTCAAAGCGCGCCGCCGGCTGCCGGCGGCGGCGGTGTCGTACCCGCATGTTTTTTAACTCGATATTTTACAGGCCTGGCAGAGCGCCGGCCGGCGTCCGCGCTGACGCCGGTCATGGCCGGTTGGCATACTCCCGGTCGAAGATCGCCTCCAGCTGCGGGTGCACACCGCGCAAGCGGTCGATCACGCGCCCGGCCCAGTCGAAGTAATCGCGCTTGCGCTGCAGGTCCCAGCCGGCCGGAGGGGCATGCGTCATGTCACGGAGATTGCAGATCTTGTCCGCCAGTTTCACCAGTTTCGCCTCGGTGCGGATGTGCGCGGCATGTTCGACCTGGCGTTCCTTGCGCTCGTGCTTGCCGAGACGCTTGTCGTCGGTGACATCGATGACGATCGCTGCGATGCCGGCGCCGAACTCGGTAATCAGTTCCGCCGCGGTCGTTTCGGTATCTTCGACCGTATCGTGCAGCAGCGCACCGCAGATGACATCGATATCCGTGACATGGGCCTCGTTGCAGAGCACGTTGGCCAACGCGATGGGATGATTGATGTAGGGCGATGCCGCGACATCCTTGCGCCGCTGTCCACTGTGCTTGTGCGCGGCGAAGGCCAGCGCCCGTAGCAGCAGTTTCAGGTCACTTTCCGCGATGGTCATGCGCGCTTCGTCCACTTGCGCCAGAGGCTGCTCTCAGGTATCCGCGCCGAACAGTCACACCTGGCATCCCCGGGATATCACAGCGATACCGTAGCAGCGCAGGCGCGAAAACCGGGGCATCACGCGCGCGGACGCGGTCCGCTCCGACAGATTGTGTATGGCCCGCCGTCAGGCTCCCACCGCTTCCAGATTGGCGTAGGCCAGCACCAGCCACTTGGTGCCCGCAGCGGAAAAATTCACCTGGACACGCGCGCTGCTGCCCCTGCCCTCGCAGTTCAGGATCACGCCTTCGCCGAACTTGGCATGCCGCACGTGCTGACCAAGGCGCAGGCCGCCGCCTGCCTGGCCGTGTGCGGCCGCCGCGGCAGGCGGCGCCGGCACGGTGCGCGGCAGGCTCACGCCCGGTCGCGGACGCACTTCGTCGATCAGCTGTTTCGGTATCTCGTCGATGAAGCGTGACGGCAGACAGTAGGTCTCGGAGCCGAACACACGCCGGCGTTCGGCACAGGTCAGCACCAGTTGCCGGCGCGCGCGGGTGATGCCGACATAGCAGAGGCGACGTTCCTCCTCGAGCCGTCCCGGTTCCTCGACCGAGCGCTGGTGTGGAAACAGCCCTTCCTCGAGGCCGCACAGGAACACCAGCGGGAATTCGAGCCCCTTGGCCGAGTGCAGCGTCATGAGCTGCACGCAGTCCTCCCAGGCGTCGGCCTGGCCCTCACCGGCCTCGAGTGCGGCATGCGCGAGAAATTCGGACAGCGGGTCCATGCCGCTGTCGGGATCGAACTCGAATTCGCGTGCGGCATTCACCAGTTCCTGCAGGTTCTCCAGGCGGGCATCGCCCTTCTCGCCCTTTTCCTTCGCGAAATGCCCGGCCAGGCCACTCGGGTGCATGACGTGCTCGACCTGTTCGCCGAGCGGCAGGCCGCGCATGCCGGCTGCCAGCTCGTCCACCAGCTGCAGGAAGGCGACCACGGCATTGCCGGCCCGCGCCGGCAGCAGCTTGTCATTGGCGATGGTGACGGCAGCCTGCCAGAGCGAGGTGTTGTAATCCCGCGCCTGCTGGCGCACTGCATCCATGGTACGCCCGCCGATCCCCCGCGGCGGATGATTCACCACGCGCTCGAAGGAGGCGTCGTCATCGCGGTTGGCGGCCAGCCGCAGGTAGGCCAGGGCATCCTTGATCTCGGCGCGCTCGAAGAAGCGCAGCCCGCCGTAGACGCGGTAGGGTATGCCGCACTGCATGAGACGTTCCTCGAACACGCGCGACTGGGCATTGGAACGGTACAGCACGGCGATGTCGCTGCGCATACCGCCCTTGTCGACGTGGTCCTCGACGCGATCGGTCACGAAGCGCGCCTCGTCCTGCTCGTTGTAGGCGGTATACAGCTGGATCCGTTCGCCGTCGTTGCCCTCGGTCCAGAGCTGCTTGCCCATGCGCGCGGTGTTGTTGCCGATCACCGCGTTGGCAGCCTCGAGGATCGTACCGGTGGACCGGTAGTTCTGTTCCAGCCGCACCACCCGCGTATTCGCGAAATCCTGCTGGAAGCGCAGGATGTTCTCCACGCGCGCGCCGCGCCAGCCGTAGATCGACTGGTCATCGTCACCGACCACCGTGATGCGCGCCGCGTCACCGGCCAGCATGCGCAGCCAGGCGTACTGGATTGCATTCGTGTCCTGGAACTCGTCGACCAGGATGTGCTGGAAACGCTGGCGGTAGTGATCCAGCAGCGCCGGATATTTCAGCCACAACTCGTGCGAGCGCAGCAGCAGCTCGGCGAAATCGATCAGTCCGGAGCGCTGACATAAATCCTCGTAGGCCTGATAGATATCGAGCTGGCGTTTCAGGTAGGGATCGTTGCGGTGCTCGATATGCTGCGGACGCCGGCCCTCGTCCTTGCAGCCGTTGATATACCACTGCAGCTGCCGTGGCGGCCATTTCGCCTCGTCCAGGTCCAGGCTCTTCAGCACGCGCTTGATCAGCCGGAGCTGATCCTGGGAATCCAGGATCTGGAATCCCTGCGGCAGGCCGGCTTCCTGCCAGTGCGTGCGCAGCAGGCGATGCGCAAGGCCGTGAAAGGTACCGACCCACATGCCACTGGCCGGCGCCTGGATCATCCGCTCGATGCGCCCGCGCATCTCGCCGGCCGCCTTGTTGGTGAAGGTCACCGCCAGGACCGAGTACGGCGACAGCCCTTCGACATCGATCAGCCAGGCGATGCGGTGGACCAGGACGCGGGTCTTGCCGCTGCCGGCACCGGCCAGTACCAGCAACGGTTCCTGGCCTGCGCAAACCGCCTCGCGCTGGGCTTCATTGAGCGAATCGATGATGCGGGAGACATCCATGGCGTGTCATTCTAGCAACTGCCGCAAACCGTTTCAGTCGGCCGGGCGTGCATCGGCGGCCGCTGTTCCTATACACTGCTATACGGTAGCCCCCGACAATAATCGACACGCGGGTTACAGTGACCGGCACCACACGGCGTGCTGCGGTCGTCACGCCCAGCGCGCAGACGCACCGCGCCGGCCCCGTTCCACGCGCGGGCCCTGGCCATGCCAATAAACCAAGCCGGTTGAGGTGGTTATGGGACTATATCTGATCGTGCTCGTGCTACTGCTGGTGCTGGCTGGCGGCGCCTGGCTGGCATACGGCCGCCGGCCCGGCAGCGGCCGGCGCCGGATCGCGGCGGCCAAGCAAGCGGCCACCCCGCCCCGCCCCGGCGGTATCGACAAGCTGAAGGATAACAAGCAGTTCTGGGGGGTCGAGCTGGCACAAACCGGCTGCATGGCCGCGCGTGACCTGCAGGGCCGGAAATTCACCTTCGACGAGGCGCCGGCGCTGCCCCTGGCGGGGTGCGACTCGGCCGCCTGTACCTGCCAGTTTCGCGGCATGCCGGAACGGCGCATGCGGATACGGCGCACGCATCCGGACCGCCGCGAGGTGGTGCGCTTCAATGTCAACAAACCGGACCGGCGCTCGCGGATCAGCCGGCGGCGCGCCGACAAATGGGTCGATCACACCTATTGAGGTGTGCCGCACTCAGGCGACGTCTGCCAGTAATTTCTTGTTTTTCGGCGAATTGAGGTTGACGGTCTTGGGTTTGGAGCCGCGCAGATAGGCTTCCAGCGTCACCGTGGGGATCTGGGCCAGATCGACCAGCGGGTGCATGGTGCACTTCTCGCAGGCGATCAACTTGGGCGGCGCCCCGGCAGGTGCCTTGCCGACCGGCCTTGCCCGCAGGTTCTTACAGGTGGTCACGCTCAGGTAGGCTTGCTGGGGGATGCAGTAAAACATTGAATCCATATCCAAAACTAAACTCCTTTGGTCCCGTTGGGGCGCGGGTATCCGACCTCGTGAAGCGCGAAATGATAGCACAGGCGGCGGCTGCGTGCACAGCGGCGCATGAAATATCAATGACTTAGGCTTTTCGGGGTATTCACGCCGCACTGCCGGCACGCCGGCAGGCGGCGGCGTTTCACTCCACCGTAACGGACTTGGCGAGATTACGCGGCTGGTCGATGTCGGTCCCCTTGAACACCGCGACGTGGTAGGCCAGCAACTGCAGCGGCACCGAGAAGATGACCGGCGCGATACTGTCGTCGGTCGGTGCGACCGGCAGTACCGTGACGCCCGGTTCGCTGGTAATGCCGACATCGACGTCCGCGAACACGATCAGCTCGCCGCCGCGCGCCCGCACTTCCTGCAGATTCGATTTCAGCTTCTCCAGCAACTCGTTGTTGGGCGCGACCACGATCACGGGCATGGTGGCATCCACCAGTGCCAGCGGTCCGTGCTTGAGTTCACCCGCCGGATAGGCCTCGGCGTGGATGTAGGAGATCTCCTTGAGTTTCAGCGCCCCTTCCATCGCCACCGGGTATTGCGCGCCGCGACCGAGGAACAGGGCATTGTGCTTGTTGCCCATCAGGATGTTGGCCAGTGCGCGGATCTCGTCGTTGAGTTGCAGCGCGTGCTCCACCTTGGACGGCAGGCTGCGCAGTTCGTTGACCAGGCGGGCCTCGGTCTCCTGGCTCATGTGGTGCCGTCGTCCCAGCACGATGGTCAGCAGCAGCATCGCGACCAGCTGGGTCGTGAAGGCCTTGGTGGAGGCGACGCCGATCTCGGGGCCGGCGTGCGTCATCAGCACCAGATCCGACGCGCGCACCAGCGAGCTCTCCGGCACATTGCAGATCGACAGGGCATGACCGAAGCCGAGCCGGCGCGCCTCGTGCAGCCCGGCCAGGGTATCGGCGGTTTCGCCCGACTGCGACAATGTCACGATCAGCGAGTTCTTGCGCACTACCGGCCGCCGGTATCGGAATTCGCTCGCCACCTCGACGCTGCACGGGATGCCGGCCAGTGACTCCAGCCAGTAACGCCCCACCATGCCGGCATGGTAACTCGTGCCGCAGGCGATGATATGCACGCCCCGGACCTGGTCGAAGATCTCGCGCGCACCGGCGCCGAAGGCCTCTTCCAGCACCCGGTTGCTGCCGATGCGTCCTTCCAGCGTGTCGGCAATCGCGCGCGGCTGTTCGAAGATCTCCTTCAGCATGTAATGGGCGAACTCGCCCTTGTCGGTGGATCCCAGGCGCAGTGCCGATTTTTTCACCGGGCGCTCGACCACCCGTCCGCTGGCGTCGTACACCGTGAGCCGGTTGTAGGTGATATCAGCGACGTCCCCTTCCTCGAGGAAGATGAAATCGCTGGTACGCTTGATCAGCGCCGCGACGTCCGAGGCGATGAGCATGGCGTCGCCGGCGAGCCCGACGACCAGCGGGCTGCCGCGCCGCGCCGCGACCAGACGGCCGGGCTCTTCGCGGCAGATCACGCCCAGCGCGAAGGCCCCCTCGAGGTCACCCACCGCCGAGCGCACTGCCGCGAGCAGGTCCTGGCCCTGGTCCAGGTAGTGATCGATCTGGTGCACGATCACCTCGGTATCGGTCTGCGAGGTGAACCGGTAACCGCCGGCACGCTGCTGCGCACGTAGGGTATCGTGATTCTCTATGATGCCGTTATGCACGAGCGCGACGCGCTCATGACAGACGTGCGGATGCGCGTTCTGCTCGCTGGGCGGACCATGTGTCGCCCAGCGTGTGTGGGCGATGCCTGTCACGCCGCTGAGCGGTGTCACCTCCAAGGCCTTCACCAGCTCGGCCACCTTGCCGACCTTGCGGACCCGCTCGAGCCGCTCGGCCTCGGTCTGCACGGCGATACCGGCCGAATCGTAACCGCGATATTCCAGCCGCCGCAGCCCGTCGATCAGTAGCGGTACCACGTCCTGCTGCGCCGCAACACCCACTATTCCGCACATGGTTTCCTGCCTGCACTCGCACGGGGATAAACCCCGCCCTGTTTCGTTGATGCCGTTGCCGGGTGGCGCATACTACCGCCTGTGCACCGGCAGCAAATCCCGTCGCACGACCTATGGCATCGGCTACGGCTTCGGTTTTTTCACCGGCCGCTTCCAGCCGCGGCGCGTTACCTGCTCGCTGCGGCTGAGCGTCAGCTCTCCGGCCGGCACATCGCGGGTTATGGTGGAGCCCGCCCCGATGGTGGCGCCGTCCGCAACCGTCACCGGCGCCACGAGCTGGGTATCCGAGCCGACGAATACGTCGTCGCCTATGACGGTACGGTGCTTGTTCGCGCCATCGTAATTACAGGTGATGGTGCCGGCGCCGATATTCACGCCGCGGCCAATGACCGTGTCACCGATGTAGCTCAGGTGATTGATCTTGGAACCGGCACCGATCTCCGATTTCTTTATCTCGACGAAGTTCCCCACATGGGTATGTTCGGCGAGTCGAGTCTCCGGCCGCACCCGCGCAAACGGACCGATGCGCGCCGCGGCGCCGATCACGGCGTCCTCGATCACGCAATTGGCCAGAATCACGACGTCATCCCCCGCGCGAACATTACGCAGCACCACGTTCGGACCGATGCTGACACGGTCGCCGAGATGGATGTCGCCCTCCAGCACGGCATTGACGTCGATCAGCACATCCTGCCCGGCGACGAGCGTGCCGCGCAGATCGAAGCGCGCCGGATCGATCAGCGTCACACCGTCGCGCATGCATTGCTCCGCCTGGCGGCGCTGGTAGCGGCGTTCCTGCAGGGCCAGTTGTGCGCGGTCATTGATACCCATCACCTCTGCGACGCTGCTGGCCCCGAAGCCGCGTACGCTGACCCCGTCATTGACGGCGCGCACGACGATATCGGTAAGGTAGAACTCACCCTGTGAATTGCTGTTATCGAGCGACTCCAGCCAGCGGCGCAATTTCGCCGCCGGCGCGGCGATGAAGCCGGTATTGACCTCGTGGATCGAGCGCTCGGCGGGGCTGGCATCCTTTTCCTCCACGATGCCGCAGATACTGCCATCGGCGTTGTGCAGGATGCGGCCGTAGCCCGCCGGTTGCTCGAGTTCCGCAGTCAGCAGGCCGACGAAACCCTGTGCCGCCATGTGGCACAACGGCGCGAGTGTCTCCTTGCGGATCAGCGGTACATCGCCGTACATCACCAGCACGGTATGCCCGTCCGGGATGGATGGCATGGCCTGTGCCACGGCGTGCCCGGTGCCCAGCTGGCGATCCTGCATGACCCAGTTGACGCCGGCGTCTGCGAATCTGCTGCGCACGACCTGCGCGCCATGGCCGATGACGACGTGGACGGCAGCAGCCGCGAGCTGATGCGCGCAGTCGATCACATGCGCAAGCAGCGGCCGGCCCCCCAGCGGATGCAGCACCTTGGGCAGATCAGAACGCATGCGCGTCCCCTGCCCGGCGGCAAGAATGACGATACTCAGTGGCATATCAGCGGGCATATCCCTGGACGGAACTATTGCACAGCAACCCGGCGGTAGGCAAAGGCAATTCGGCTGCCAGTGGTGACAAAAATCCGTGTGAGGCTGGTCGGAACGGCGGCGTGGTACATGGCCTTGTATCGGCCGGTGGCATCAAACCTGAGCTGTGGACGGGCTTCAGTGCAGCACCGGCGCGTGCATGGGTTCGACGCCGTTGAGGATTTCGTCCGGCGTGGCATCCCGGATCGCGGTTACCCGGATGTGGAACAGGATGGTCTTGCCGGCCATGGGATGGTTGCCGTCCACCGTCAGCTTGCCATCCTCGATGTGGGTGACGGTG
The DNA here is from genome assembly GCA_041395565.1 of Pseudomonadota bacterium. NCBI lineage: Bacteria > Pseudomonadati > Pseudomonadota > Pseudomonadota bacterium. The sequence goes on from JAWLAI010000003.1 coordinate 116,905, forward strand.
AAAGTCCGGGTATCGCCCTGGTCGTTCATCATCTCCACCTCGGCGCCGACATGGCGGAACTCGGACGGGACATTTTCCAGATCGTCCGTGTAGGTCAGGTCCGGGTCGTGCACGCCGAACCCCTCCTCCGGGGTCAGCTCCACCTCGACGGTGTCACCGACCACGCTGCCCTCCAGTTCCTGCTCCACCTTCTCGAACAGGTCATGCGGGCCGCCGTGTACATAGCTGATCGGCAGATCGGACTGCTCGAGCACGGTCCCGGCCTCGTCGCTGATCGAATAGGTGAACGTAACCACCTTGTTGCGCTCCACGAACTGCGCGGACATCAGCGTTTCTTGCGGAGTTTGCGGATGGCGGCCAGCTGCGCCATGGACTCGGCCAGTTCGGCCTGGGCTCTGGCATAGTCGATATCGGCAGCCTTGTCGGAGAGAATCCTCTCGGCGCGCTCCTTCGCCGCCAGGGCCTGGGCCTCGTCGAGGTCATCGGCGCGGATGGCGGTATCGGCAAGCACGGTAACCATGTGCGGCTGCACCTCGAGCATGCCACCGGATACGTAGAAGGACAGTTCATCGCCCTCCTGCGACTGCACCCGCACCTCGCCGGGCTTGAGCCGGGTCAGCAGCTGGGTGTGGCGCGGCGCGATGCCGACCTCGCCCATTTCGGCGGGTGCAAAGACCATCGTCGCGGTGCCGGAGTAGATCTCGGCCTCGGCGCTGACGATATCGACGTGCAGGGTCATAGCCATGTGCTCTTACTCTTACAGTTTCTTGGCCTTCTCGACCGCTTCCTCGATACCGCCGACCATGTAGAACGCCTGTTCCGGCAAAGCATCATAGTCGCCGTTGACGATGCCCTTGAAGCCGGCGATGGTGTCCTTCAGTGACACGTACTTGCCCGGTGTGCCGGTGAAGGTCTCGGCCACGAAGAACGGCTGCGACAGGAAGCGCTGGATCTTGCGCGCCCGGGTCACCACCAGCTTGTCCTGCTCCGACAGTTCGTCCATGCCGAGGATCGCGATGATGTCCTTCAATTCCTTGTAGCGCTGCAAGGTGCCCTGCACGGCGCGCGCGGTATCGTAGTGATCGGCGCCGATCACGTTCGGGTCGAGAATGCGCGAGGTGGAATCGAGCGGGTCCACAGCCGGGTAAATACCCAGCTCCGCAACCTGGCGCGACAGCACCAGCGTCGCATCCAGGTGCGCGAAGGTCGTGGCCGGCGACGGGTCGGTAAGGTCGTCCGCCGGCACGTACACCGCCTGGAACGAGGTGATGGAGCCGGTCTTGGTGGAGGTGATGCGCTCCTGCAGCACACCCATTTCCTCGGCTAGCGTCGGCTGATAGCCCACCGCGGACGGCATGCGGCCGAGCAGCGCGGACACCTCGGTACCGGCCAGCGTGTAGCGGTAGATGTTGTCGATGAACATCAGCACGTCACGGCCTTCGTCACGGAAATATTCCGCCATGGTCAGGCCGGTCAGCGCGACGCGCAGGCGATTGCCGGGCGGTTCGTTCATCTGGCCGTAAACCAGCGAGACCTTGTCGATGACGCCGCCTTCCTTCATCTCGTGGTAGAAGTCGTTGCCTTCGCGGGTACGCTCACCGACGCCCGCGAAAACCGAGTAGCCGGAGTGCTCGACGGCGATGTTGCGGATCAGCTCCATGAGCGTCACGGTCTTGCCCACGCCGGCGCCGCCGAACAGGCCGACCTTGCCGCCCTTGACGATCGGCATGATGAGGTCGATGACCTTGATGCCGGTTTCGAGAATCTCCAGCGCCGCTGCCTGCTCCGCGAAGGTCGGCGCCGGGCGGTGGATCGGCATGCTGGTCTCCGCGCCGATGTCGCCGGCCTCGTCCACCGGGTTGCCGAGCACGTCCATGATGCGGCCCAGGGTCTTGGTGCCGACCGGCACCTTGATCGGCTCGCCGGTGTTGAGCACCTCGAGACCGCGGCGCACGCCGTCGGTGGAACCCATGGCGATGGTGCGCACGATACCGTCGCCCAGCTGCTGCTGCACTTCCAGAGTCAGGTCCGCAGCGCTGACCTTGAGGGCGTCGTAGACCTTCGGCACGGCGTCGCGCGGGAATTCCACGTCGACGACGGCGCCGATAATTTCAACAATGTTGCCAGCACTCATGATGGTTTCCTCATAGCTCTAATCTTTGTTTGTTGTAGGAGCTCTGCGCAAGCGCGAATCTTTTCGAACAGACCGCGGCTGGCCCGCACCTACACCAAATAAATCCATTACACCGCTGCTGCGCCCCCGACGATCTCCGATATCTCCTGGGTAATCGCAGCCTGCCGCGCCTTGTTGTAGATCAGTTGCAGCTCGTCGATCAGGTTGCCGGCGTTATCGGTTGCCGCCTTCATGGCGACCATGCGCGCAGCCATCTCGCAGGCGACGTTTTCCACCACACCCTGGTAAACCAGAGACTCGATGTAGCGGATCATCAGCGCGTCCATGACCGGCTGCGAATCGGGCTCGTAGATATAGTCCCAGTGTATCTTCAGCTCTTCGTCCTCTTCCCCGGTCACCGGTATCAGCTGCTTGACCTCCGGCTCCTGGCTCATGGTGTTGAGGAAACGGTTGTGCACCAGATACAGGCGATCGATATCGCCGGCCTCGTAGGCATCCAGCATCACCTTCACGGTGCCGATCAGCTCGATGATCGACGGCTTGTCACCGAGGTGGGTTGCGGTGGACACGATATTGCCGCCCATGCGCTTGAAGAAGGAATTGGCCTTGCTGCCGATCAGCGTCAGGTCGATCCCGTAGCCGGCGGCAGTCCACTCCCGCATTGCCACGATGGCCTGCTTGAACAGGTTGATGTTCAGACCGCCGCACAGGCCGCGGTCGGTGGAGATGACGATGACCCCGACCCGTTTCACCGGGCGTTCGATCAGGTAGGGATGATGGTATTCGGGATGCGACTGCGCGACATGCGAAATCACCCGCTGAATGCGCTCGGCATACGGCCGCGTGGCCAGCATCCGGTCCTGCGCCTTGCGCATCTTGCTCGCAGCCACCATCTGCATCGCCTTGGTGATCTTCTGCGTGTTCTTGATACTCGCAATCTTGGTGCGGATTTCCTTCGCGCCTGCCATTTGCTCACCTGTTCCGGAATGCTGTAGGAGCGGACCGCGTCCGCGAGTTCAATTGCCTGCCGCGCAACGTACCCGGATGTACGAGTGCCGTGCGCGGCAGGAAGCCGGAAACGGCCCGACAACGCGCTCCTGTATCAGCAATCCCCATCGTTTACCACGTACCGGTTGCCTTGAAGTCTTCCACCGCGGACTTGAGCGCGGCCGCGATCTCGTCGTTGTAGTCGCCACTGGCGTTGATCTTGTCAATCAGCGCGGACTGGCTGGCGCGCATGTAGGCATGCAGCGCGTGTTCGAAGTCGACGACCTTGTTCAACGTGACATCGTCGAGGTAACCCTGATCGGCCGCGAACAGCGACACCGCCATCTCGGCCACGGTCAGCGGCGAATACTGCTTCTGCTTCATCAGCTCGGTCACGCGCTGACCGCGTTCCAGCTGCTTGCGGGTGGCCTCGTCGAGATCGGAGGCGAACTGGGAAAACGCCGCGAGCTCGCGGTACTGGGCCAGGGCGAGACGAATGCCGCCGCCGAGCTTCTTGATGATCTTGGTCTGCGCCGCGCCACCCACGCGCGACACCGACAGGCCGGCGTTGATGGCCGGGCGGATACCGGCGTTGAACAGGTCCGATTCCAGGAAGATCTGGCCGTCGGTAATGGAAATCACGTTGGTCGGCACAAACGCGGACACGTCACCGGCCTGCGTCTCGATGATCGGCAGCGCGGTCAGCGAACCGGTCCTGCCCTTGACCTCGCCGTTGGTGCGCTTCTCCACCTCGTGCGCATTGATGCGGGCGGCGCGCTCCAGCAGGCGTGAATGCAGGTAGAACACGTCGCCGGGGTAGGCCTCGCGCCCCGGCGGACGGCGCAGCAGCAGCGACACCTGGCGATAGGCCCAGGCCTGCTTGGTCAGATCATCGTAGATGATCAGCGCATCCTCGCCACGGTCGCGGAAATACTCGCCCATGGAGCAGCCGGAATACGGCGCGATGTACTGCATGGCAGCGGACTCGGCCGCGGCCGCAGCGACGATGATGGTGTGTTCCATCGCACCGAATTCCTCCAGCTTGCGCACCACGGTGGCGATGGAGGAATTCTTCTGGCCGATGGCAACGTAGATGCATTTGATGCCCGTGCCCTTCTGGTTGATGATGGCGTCGATCGCCACCGCGGTCTTGCCGGTCTGACGGTCGCCGATGATCAGCTCGCGCTGACCGCGCCCGATCGGCACCATCGAGTCGATTGCCTTGAGTCCGGTCTGCACCGGCTGGTCCACCGACTGACGCGCGATAACGCCCGGCGCGATCTTCTCGATCGGTGAGGTCAGGCTCGATTCGATCGGCCCCTTGCCGTCGATCGGGTTGCCGAGCGAGTCGACCACGCGACCCAGCAGGGCCTCGCCGACCGGCACCTCGAGGATGCGGCCGGTACACTTGACGCTATCGCCCTCGGTGATGCTCTTGTAGTCGCCCAGGATCACCGCGCCGACCGAGTCGCGCTCGAGATTGAGCGCGAGGCCGAAGATGCTGCCCGGGAACTCGAGCATCTCACCCTGCATGACGTCGGCGAGGCCGTGGATGCGCGCGATACCGTCGGTCAGGCTGACCACCGTGCCCTCGGTACGCGCCTCCGAGACAGCCTGGAATTGTTCGATGCGGCTCTTGATAAGCTCGCTGATTTCAGTCGGATTGAGTTGCATAGTCGTTTACCTTGGATAAACCTTCAATTCAGTGGCTCAGCGCGGTGCCCAGGCGCTCCAGCTTGCCGCGCACGGAACCGTCTATCACCAGGTCGCCGGCACGGATGATGGCGCCGCCCAGCAGGCTCGCATCGGTCTTGCAGGTCAGTTCGATCTCGCGACCGAGGCGTCGGCGCAGGCCCTCGATGATGCTGGCCTGCTGTGCATCGGTGGCAGGAAAGGCGGTGGTCAGTTCGGCCTGCACGCGGCCTTCGGCCTTGCTGCGCTCGATCTCGAACAGGGCGGCGATGTCCGGCAGCAGCGCCAGCCGGCGATTGTCGGCCAGCACGCGCACGAAGTTGGCGCAGCTGCCGTCCAGCCGGGCGCCGGCGATGTCGACGATCAGGTCGGCCAGCTGCGTTTCGGTCACGCGCGGATTCTCGATCAGCCGCTGCATGGTGGGATCTGCCGCTACCATGGACAGCAGCTCCAGCATCCCGGACCACTCCTTCAGGGCGCCCTGCTCGCGGGCATGCAGGAATGCGGCGTGCGCGTACGGGCGTGCGACGGTGAGGGTTTCGGCCATGGGTTATGCCTACAGTTCCGCCGCCAGTTTTTCGAGCAGTTCGGCATGGGTGCCCGCGTTGACCTCGCGCTCCAGCACCTTGCCGGCACCGGCCAGCGCGATGGAGACGACCTGCCCACGCAGGCTCTCCTTGACGCGGTTGACCTCCTGCTCGATCTCGGCCGCAGCAGCCGTCTTGATACGGTTGCCCTCGGCACGCGCGTCGTCCTTGGCCTCGTCGATGATCTCGGCGGCGCGCTTGTCGGCGCGGCTGATGATCTCGCCGGCCTGCGCCTTGGCGTCACGCAGGATCTCGCGCGCACGCTCCTCGGCGAGTTCCTTTTCGTGCTTGCCGCGCTCGGCCGCGGCCAGGCCATCGGCGATCTTCCTGCGGCGTTCCTCGAGCGCGTTCATGATCGGCGGCCAGACAAACCTCATGCAGAACCACACGAATACGATGAACGTGAGGGTCTGCCCGATCAGTGTCGCATTGAAATTCATGCTTGCACCTCAGTGTGGTAACGATATCTGCTGACGCCCTTACGACACCACGGCGAACATGACATACATGGCCAGACCGACCGCGATCATCGGCACCGCGTCGACCAGACCCATGACGATGAAAAACTGGGTGCGCAGCATCGGGATCAGTTCCGGCTGACGCGCGGCACCTTCCAGGAAACGGCCGCCGAGGATACCGATGCCGACCGCGGCGCCCAGCGCACCGAGGCCCATCATCAGGCCACCCGCGATATAGAGTAATGCGTTTTCCATGTTGCTCTCCTAGAGTTGGGTACTGTTGCAATACAAAATCAGTGGTGCTCCTGGTGCGCCATGTCCAGGTACACGATGGTCAGTGTCATGAAGATGAACGCCTGCAGGGTGATGATCAGGATGTGGAAGATGGCCCAGCCGAGCTGCAGCAGCCCGCCGAAACCGCCCAGCACGAAGCCGCCGCCGTACATCAGCGCGATCAGGATGAAGATCATCTCGCCGGCGTACATGTTGCCGAAGAGTCGCAGCGCCAGCGAGATCGGCTTGGAAATCAGCGTCACGCCTTCCAGCAGCAGGTTGATCGGGAACATCCATTTCGGGAACGGCTGGAACGCCAGCTCGCCGAAAAAGCCGCCGAAGCCCTTGACCTTGATGCTGTAATAGAGCACCAGCACGAACACCGACAGCGACAGGCCGAAAGTGACGTTGGGGTCGGTGGAAGGCACGATCTTGAGATGGCCCACACCCAGCAGCCCGGCCAGCCAAGGGACGTGATCCACGGCGAGCAGGTCCATCAGGTTCATCAGGAAGATCCACACGAACAGGGTCAGCGCGAGCGGCGCGACCAGCGGGTTGCGGCCGGAGAACGAGCCGCGCACGCTGTCGTCGATGAACTCGACGATCCATTCGACGAAGTTCTGCCAGCCGGCGGGTGTATCGACGCTGGCGCGTTTCGCCACCGTGCGGAACAGCCACAGGAACAGCACGCCGAGCCCGATGGAGAACAGCATGCTGTCGACGTTGATGGCCCAGAACCCCATCGCCGCGGCGTCCTGGCTGCTGTGCGCGAAACCCCAGTGCCCGGCATGTTCGTGCCCCGCGGGAAATTTGCCGAAGGTCAGGTTGGTCAGATGATGCTTGATGTACTCTGACGATGTCAGTGTTTCAGACGACATGGCTTGCAGATCTTCCCTTCATCCCCATGAACACGAGGGCCAGCTGGCCCGCCATAAATCCCGTCAGCACGGCCAGCGGATCCAGCCGCCAGTACCCGAGCCCGAGGGCGAACAACAACGCGATCGCCACGAACCGCTCCAGTGCGCTGCGGTAGAGCAGCCGCAGGCTTTCCCCTGCGCTCAGCGCACGGCCCGCATCCGCGCGCGCGCGGCGCCACTGCAGCAGCCCGGCATTGCACGCGGCCACCAGGCCGCCAAACCCGGCAGATCCCGCCTGGAATCCGCCGTACAGAAAGAAAAACAGTGTCGAGGTGATTGCGACCAGCCCGAGCTGCAGCGCCGCCAGGTTCCGGAGATCGCGCGCCAAGGCCACAATTACCAACCTTTATTCATATAGTTACGTGACACCAGCTGGCCGATCACGCGCGCCAGCAGGCTGGGCGGCGCACACGAGAGAAAAACCGGGCACGAGGCAGCCCGGGATTATAAGGATGGTCTATGGGAGGGGTCAATAAAACGAGTCCGGCGCGCATGGCGCGCAGGAACCTCGACTAGCGAATGTGCGCCAGAATCCCGTCGAGCTCGTCCAGGCTGTTGTAGCTGATCTCCAGCTTGCCCTTGCCGCCGCGTCCCGGGCGTATCGCCACGCTCGCGCCGAGCCGGTCCGACAGGTCCGTCTCCAGTTGCCGGATATCCGGATCCTTGCGCGCTGGCGGCGCCCTGACCGGGCGCGGTTGCTGATAGTGCTTGACCAGCCCCTCGGTGGCACGCACGCTCAGGCCGCGGGCGATGACCTGACGCGCCGCCTCGACCTGGAGGTGTCCGGCCAGCGCCAGCAATGCGCGCGCATGCCCCATCTCCAGCTCGCCGCGCTCGACCATGGCCTTGACCGCGTCGTCGAGGTCGAGCAGACGCAGCAGATTGGACACCGCGGCCCGCGAACGCCCCACCGCCTCGGCGGCCTGTTCATGGGTCAGCTCGAACTCGCGGATCAGCCGGCTGAGCGACTTGGCCTCCTCCATGGGATTGAGGTTTTCGCGCTGGATGTTCTCGATCAGCGCGATCGCGATCGCGGCACGATCCTCCACCTCGCGCACGATGGCCGGGATCTCGTGCAGCCCGGCCAGCTGCGCGGCGCGCCAGCGGCGCTCGCCCGCAATGATCTCGTAGGCATCGTCGTCGACCCTGCGCACCACGATCGGCTGCAGCACACCCTGGGCACTGATGGAATCGGCGAGTTCCTGCAGGGATTCCTTGTGCATGTCGATGCGCGGCTGGTACTTGCCGCGCCGGATGATGTCGACCGGCAGCTGGCACAGCGCACCGTCGACCGGCGCCGCCGGCATCGCTTGCGCAGCGGCGGCTGGAGCCGCCTGCGCCGGGGCCACCTGTACCGGCCAGGGTCCGGCGGCGGCCGGTGCCGGCGGCGCGGGTGTCTCCGGTGCCGGCGCGGCCGGACGCATGCCCGACCCCAGCAATGCATCCAGTCCCCGACCCAATCCGCGTTTTTTGACTGCCATGTGAGATTCCGCCGCTAATCTGTCTGTTGATATTCCGCCGTATCGGTATCCGCAGTGTCCGCGGTTTCCTCCAGCGCCTCGGGCAGCCCGTGTGCCGCGGCTATCGGCGCGTGCCGGCGCAGGTATTCGCCGGCCAGCGCCAGGTAGGCGATGGCCCCGCGCGAGCTCTTGTCGTAGCGCAGCACCGGCAGTCCGTGACTGGGCGCCTCGGCCAGGCGCACGTTGCGCGGGATGATGGTGCGATAGACCTTGTCGCCGAAATGCTGCTGCAGCTGCGTGGACACCTCCATCGCCAGATTGTTGCGCGCATCGAACATGGTACGCAGCAAACCCTCGATCGCGAGGTCGGGATTGACCGCCATGCGTACCTGCTCCACGGTGTCGAGCAGCGCGGACAAACCCTCGAGTGCATAGTACTCGCACTGGATCGGAATCAGCACACCGTGGGCGGCGGCCAGCGCGTTGACGGTAAGCATATTGAGCGACGGCGGACAATCGATCAGGATGATGTCGTAATCGGCCTGCACGTAGGCCAGCGCCGCGCGCAGGCGCCGTTCGCGGTCATCCCGCGCCATCAGTTCGACCTCGGCCGCGGTCAGGTCGGCATTGCCGGGGAGCATGTCGTAACCCGCCTGGTCGGCATGCACGATCGCGCTGCGGATATGGCTGTGCCCGAGCAGGACGTCGTAACCGGTGCGCATGACCTCGTGCTTGTCGATACCGCTGCCCATGGTCGCGTTGCCCTGGGCGTCCAGGTCGATGAGCAGCACGCGCCGGCCGGTTTCCGAGAGCGACGCGGCGAAATTCACGCTGGTCGTGGTCTTGCCCACACCGCCCTTCTGGTTGGTAACCGCGAGTATCCTGGCACTCATGAGGCGGACTCCCGGGAAGCGGCGCCCGCCTGCATGGTAACCACGTGGCGTTCGGCATCCAGCCCCGGCACCTTCAGTGCGTGCACATCCGCACTCACGCCGGCGGCAGTCAGGCATTCGATCTCCGTCATCGGGTAGACGCCCTTCATGGCCAGGATGAGACCGTCGGGTTTGCACAGGCGCGAGGCATGCCGGTGGTAATCGGGCAGATCGGAGAAGGCGCGGCAGATGGTGGTATCGAACAGCGCATCGGGCTGGTAGTCCTCGACACGCGCATTGGCCAGCGTGACGTTGTCCAGGTTGAGGATGCCCAGGGTCTGCTGCACGAAGCGCAGTTTCTTGCTGCTGCTGTCGAGCAGCACGAACTCGCGTTCGGGACAGGCGATGGCCAGCGGGATACCCGGCAGGCCCGCGCCTGTGCCGATATCCAGAATACGCTCGCCGCGCAGATGCTCGACCATCGACAGGCTGTCAAGGATATGGCGCGTGACGATATCGGTCGGCTTGCGCACCGAGGTGAGATTGTAGATGCGGTTCCAGTTCATCAGCTCGGTGACGTACTCCATCAGCAGCTCGTCACCGCCGAGGCGCTCTTCCAGGCCGAGCTCCAGGATACCGTCCTCCAGCAGTTCACCGGGATCAACGTAGCCGTTGTTTCTACCCTTGCGGTTGCGGTTGTACAGTCCGGTATACATAGCGTTTCGTGGTACCCCGATGAGTGCTACGCGCGCCTGCGTTCCAGTCCGCCCTTCTTGATGTGGACCAGCAAGAGCGCAATTGCCGCCGGCGTGATACCCGGGATGCGCGCGGCCTGGCCGATGGTCTGCGGCCGCACATCGAGCAGTTTTTCACACACCTCGCTGGACAGGCCGCGTACCGCATTGTAATCGAATTCCGCCGGCAATGTTTGTTCCAGGTGGCGACGCTGCCGGTCGATCTCGCCGGCCTGGCGCGCCAGGTAACCCGCATACTTCGCCTGGATTTCCACCTGCTCGGCCACTGCGGGGTCTGCCACCGGCGGCCCGAGCGCGGCGATGGCGGTGAGCGTGTGATAATCGAGTTCCGGACGGCGCAACAGCTCGGCAGCGAACTGCTCCCGTGCCAGCGGCCGCTCCAGCAGGCCGGCCACGACGCTGCCGGCCGGACTGTCGGGCCGTACCAGCACGGTAGCCAGGCGCTGCTGTTCCCGCTCGATCGCGTCACGCTTGTTGCAGAACGCCGCCCACCGCGCCGCATCCACCAGTCCCAGCCGGTACCCCGTGGCGGTGAGGCGCAGGTCGGCATTGTCCTGGCGCAGTGCGAGCCGGTATTCCGCGCGGCTGGTGAACATGCGATACGGTTCGCGTGTGCCGCGGGTGACGAGGTCGTCGATCAGCACGCCGATATAGGCCTCGTCGCGCCCCGGGGTCCACGGCGCAACGCCGTGCGCCATGCGTGCGGCGTTCAGACCGGCGATCAGGCCCTGCGCGGCGGCCTCCTCGTAGCCGGTGGTGCCGTTGATCTGCCCGGCAAAGAACAGCCCGTCGATGGACTTGGTCTCCAGCGAGGCCTTCAGGTCGCGCGGGTCGAAGAAATCATATTCGATGGCGTAGCCGGGACGGGTGATATGGGCCTGCTCGAGACCGGCGATGGAATGCACCAGCGCCTGCTGCACCTCGAACTCCAGGCTGGTGGAGATGCCGTTGGGATACACCTCATGCGTGTCCAGCCCTTCCGGCTCGATGAAGATCTGGTGCGAGTCGCGCTCGGCGAAACGCACGACCTTGTCCTCGATCGACGGGCAGTAGCGCGGACCGGTGCCTTCGATGGCGCCGCTGTACAGCGGCGAGCCGTCCAGCCCGGCACGGATGATTTCGTGGGTGCGGGTGTTGGTGCGCGTGATGTGGCAACTGACCTGGCGCGGGTGCAGGTCGGCACTGCCCAGCAGGGACATGACCGGCACCGGCGTGTCGCCAGGCTGTTCCTGCATCCGGCTGCAGTCGCTGCTGCGCCCGTCGAGGCGTGGCGGCGTGCCGGTCTTGAGCCGCCCCACCCGCAGCGGCAGCTCGCGCAGCCGCCGTGCCAGGGCGTTGGCCGGCGGATCGCCCGCCCGGCCGGCGGCATAACTGGCGGGGCCGATATGGATGCGCCCGCCGAGGAAGGTGCCGACCGTCAGCACGACGCTGCGTGCGTACAGGCGCTGCCCCACCGCGGTGACCACCCCGGTGACACGACCACCCGTTACCATCAGGTCTTCCACGGCCTGCTGCAACAGCTGCAGCCCCGGCTGGTGTTCCAGGGCATGCCGCACCGCACGACGGTACAGCACGCGATCGGCCTGCGCGCGCGTGGCACGCACCGCCGGCCCCTTGCTGGCATTGAGCACGCGGAACTGGATCCCGGCCTGATCCGTGGCCCGGGCCATGAGCCCGCCCAGCGCGTCGATCTCGCGCACCAGGTGACTCTTGCCGATACCGCCGATCGCCGGATTGCAGCTCATCTGACCCAGCGTTTCCAGATTGTGGGTCAGCAACAGGGTGCGGGCGCCCGTCCTGGCAGCGGCCAGCGCCGCCTCGGTGCCGGCATGACCACCACCCACCACGATGACGTCATAGTGTGTCGTGCCTGCGCTCACGCCGTTCCCCGCATTGAAACTGCCCGGATTCTACGCCGCGCCGGAAAAAGCTGGCAATGCACACCCCGCGCACGGCGACCGTGTCTATTAATTGTTCAGAATAAGTATATATCGGAATATGTTGTGCTAGAATACGCCGGATTTCACTACATAAGGGAAAGTGAATGAGACTTCTTGAGCTCAGAGGTAACGAGGACGCCGAAGCAGCACGGCACCCTGGCCCGTTACACGAGACCGACAGGAAGCCCGAGCCGGATGCGCCCGTCCTGAAACGGTCTGTCAGCGGCAAGCTTTCGCCCAAGAATCCCCGGGTATTTCCAATCAAGCCGGGCAGTACGGACAAGCCGCTACGGCGCCGTGCCCTCGACCTGGAACACTTGCAGCGCCGTATCGAGGAACTGGAACGCCGGATCCAGGAGCGCGCGCGCGCGCAGGCACAGCAGACAGCCGCGCCGGCCAACGACGAACTCGAACAGCTCCGCCAGCGCATGAAGCTGCTGGAACGGCGCATCGAGGGAGAACTGTGGTCCGCCCGGCAACGCGAGCATACCCTGCTCGAGCTGCTGGCCAAACCCACCCTCACGCTCCGGATGAAACAGCAGTTCGCGCGGTTTCTCGCAACCGCGCCGGCCAGCAGCGGCCGCTGGCTGCAGACCGCCTGGCAGGACTGGTGGAAACATTCGCAACCCCTGTGGTGGCCGCGCTTCGCGGCCGCCTGGCAGGAAGCGCTGCATCGCGCCATGCGTTGACGCGCTGCCGGCGCGCTGTGCCGGGTTACTTGATCGCGACCGCGCGCAGACCCGCCCATAGCAAAGCGAGTTGCTGCCGGTACATGGCACCGATCGCGGCGGGATTGGCATGCTGCATCGCCAGCGGTACACCATAAAAGATGGATACCAGCGCAACCATCGCCGCCGCGATCGCGGTATTGGGCGGCAGTTCGCCCTGGTCGATCGCGGCCTGCAGTGAGTTGCGCAGCAGTGCCTCGAGACTGTCGTCCGGCAGATCCTCGATCCCCTCCAGGTCGGAAAATGCCATCAGGCGCTCGGCCGTGGTGATCTCGATACCCTGGGTACGCTCGCGCGCACGCGCCTCGTGCGCGATGACCTCGCCCATGAGCCCGGGCTTCTTCTGGATCTGGATGGCGGTATAGCGAAACAGTGCATCGATCACCGCCGTTCCCTTCTGTTGCTGCGCGGCTTGCCGCCCGTACCAGTTCAGCTCCAGCGTCCACAACCGGTCCAGGTAGACGATCAGGTCTTCCTTGCGTGGAAAGTAATTGAAGAAGGTTGCCTCGGAAATCTGCACCCGCTCGCAGAGAGACCTGACCGAGAGGGTCTCGAACGATGCCACCTCCAGATGCTGTGTGGCCGCCTCCGCCAGCGCCAGCCGGGTCCGGGCGAATTTGCGCTCCCGCAAGGAAGGACGTGTCGTCTGTGCCAGCATAATTACAGTACTCCCGAATTTTGAATTAACATCCAATTAGAGAGGTGCTTGTTTCTTGAGTAAAAAATTTACCGTTCACACCGATCCGGATTGCCTGTTGAAAACACATGTTTTATTAAGGGTAATAACCCCGGAACTGTGCTGTGGTATGGCGGACTGCGTTCTGGCATCGATCACCATCACCGAAATCGCAATAAATCTTTGTGTTATCAATTTGATATATATTTTCTAGTATTATAAAATATTAGTCCGATAATTAAACTTGGTCGATACATGCCGCACTCTACGGCCGGATCGGACCAAGGTCAACCGGAATTTTCGTGCGATCTCTATTTTTGACGGCACCGCCCGACCGGCCCCGGCGGGACGGCTATTTGCCGATGCAGAAGCTGCTGAAGATCAGCCCCAGCAGATCGTCGCTGCTGACTTCGCCGGTGATTTCGCCGAGCGCCCCCTGGGCGGCGCGCAATTCCTCGGCGAGCAGTTCGCCGGCGTGGTAGCGCTCGAGCTGGCGGATACCTTCATCGACATGCGCCCGTGCGCGTGCCAGCGCATCGAGATGACGCCGGCGGGCACTGAATTCGCCCGCCGCCGTACCGGTGAATCCGGCGGCCCGGCGCAGATGCGCGTGGAGGTCCTCGAGTCCGGCGCCCGTATGCAGGGACAGCGCCAGCGCCGGCTGTCCGTCCTGCGCGAACGCGCCGGGCGCGCGACCGCTCAGGTCCACCTTGTTGTGAATGCAGGTGTGCGGCACGCCAGCCGGCAGCGCGGCGAGGATCGCGGCATCGGCCGGTGTGAACCCGGCCTGGTCATCCAGCACCAGCAGGACGTGGTCGGCGCCGGCGAGGGCATCCCGCGCACGCTGCATGCCCGCCTGTTCGACCGGATCCGTACTCTCGTGCAGACCGGCGGTATCGACGAGGTGCAGCGGCATGCCGTCGAGCTGGATCTGCTCGTGCAACAGATCGCGTGTGGTCCCGGGTATCGCGGTCACGATGGCGCTGTCACGCCCGGACAGGGCATTCAGCAGGCTGGACTTCCCGGCATTCGGCTGCCCGGCGATGACCAGGGTCAGGCCGTCCCGCAACAGGCGGCCCTGTTGCGCCCGGTCCTGCAGGTCGCCGAATGCCGCGCGCAGCCCCGCCAGATCCTGCTGCAGGGCGGCATCCGTGAGCCAGTCGATGTCCTCGTCAGGAAAATCGATGGCGGCCTCGACCTGCATGCGCAGCCGCGTCAGCTGCGCCACGAGATCGTGCACCCGCTCCGAGAAGGCGCCCTGCAGCGAACGCGCTGCGGCGCGCGCCGCCTGGGCGGTGCCGCTCTCGATCAGGTCGGCGATCGCCTCGGCCTGCAGCAGGTCGAGCTTGCCGTTGAGAAAGGCGCGCTCGGAAAATTCCCCGGGCCGCGCCGCGCGCGCGCCGAGTCCGAGCACGCGATCCAGCAGGAGATCGAGCACCACCGGCCCGCCATGCGCGTGCAGTTCCAGTACGGCCTCGCCGGTGAAGGAGGCAGGTGCCGCGAAATACAGCGCCAGACCGGTATCGATCAGCGTCCCGTCCGCGGCGGTGAATTCGCACAGCACCGCCCGGCGTGCCGGCGGCAGGGCGCCGAGCAGCCGGCTGCCGAGCTCCGGGACCCCGCCGCCGGAGATGCGCACGATACCGATGCCGCCGGCGCCGGGCGGGGTGGCGACGGCGGCGATGGTATCCGGCACGGCACGCTGCATCGCGGGGGATTCGGCCGTGACGGCTGAGGCGGGTTACTTGCCTGCGCGTTCGATGCGCTTGGTGATGGTCCACTGCTGGGCAATGGACAGGGTGTTGTTGACCACCCAGTAGAGCACCAGACCGGACGGGAAGAAGGCGAAGAACACCGTGAACACGACCGGCAGCACCATCATGACCTTGGCCTGGATGGGATCCATGGGGGCCGGATTCAGCTTCTGCTGGATGAGCATGGTCGCACCCATCAGCAGCGGCAGGATGTAATAGGGATCCGGCGCGGACATATCCGTGATCCACAGCATGAACGGGGCCTGGCGCAGCTCGACCGCTTCCAGCAGCATCCAGTAGAGCGAGATGAACACCGGGATCTGTACCAGGATCGGCAGGCAGCCGCCGAGCGGGTTGATCTTTTCCTTCTTGTACAGCTCCATCATCGCCTGGTTGAGTTTCTGCCGGTCATCGCCGTAGCGTTCCTTCAGCGATTGCAGGCGCGGCGTCAGCTTGCGCATGTTGGCCATCGAGCGGTAGCTGGTTTCGGACAGCTTGTAGAAGGCAAGCTTGATCATCAGGGTGAGCAGCACGATGGCCCAACCCCAGTTGCCCACCAACCCGTGTATGGCCTTCAGCAACCAGAACAGCGGCTGTGCGAGGAAGGTGAGACGCCCGTAGTCGACCGTCAGTTCGAGACCGGTCGCGACCTGCTTCATCTCGTCCTGCAGCTTCGGACCGAGGAACAGCTGTGTTCCGAACACCGCGCGCTCGCCCGGGGCGAGGGTGCGGTCGGGCGAGACGAGACCGATCACATATCGCGCGTTGCTCAGCGCCTTGGTGTAGTAGTGCTCGGGTATGCCGCGCTCCGGGATGAGGGCGCCCAGGAAATAATGCTGCAGCATCGCGGCCCAGCCATC
Source organism: Pseudomonadota bacterium (assembly GCA_041395565.1). Classification (NCBI taxonomy): domain Bacteria; kingdom Pseudomonadati; phylum Pseudomonadota; species Pseudomonadota bacterium. The sequence goes on from JAWLAI010000003.1 coordinate 132,998, forward strand.
GGTGATGGTGCGGTCGAGCGGCTTTTTCAGCATCTCCTCGAACTTGATCTTTTCGTATTTCTCTTCCGGGCTGTAGATCACGCCACCGGTATAGGTATAGATGAACCTGTTCTGTCCGGTCTTCGCCACCTCGGTGCGCTGCAGCTGGCGGTACTGCCGTCCGCTCCATTCGGCGGCACTGTTGTTGACCACCTCGTGCTCGAGATCGACGACATGCCGGCCGCGGTGGAAGATGTAGCGCTTGGTCACCGTCACGCCGTCACCGCTGTCCCAGACCAGCGGCACTTCCAAGGTCTCCGCGCCTGCGGCCATGCGGAACTGCGCCTGTGCCGCACGGTACACGGCATGATGGGTCGGCTCCGCGCCGCCCGCGCTGCGCAGGCCGGACTGCAGAATGAACAGGTTCGGCAGGGTGTCGTTCAGCAGCCGGAAGGGCGGTGAATCAGGCTTGGTCGTCGCCGCGTAATCGAGCAGATCGAGCTGGCGCAGATCGCCGCCCGCGGTGTCGATGACGGCGCGGTACATGTCGGTTTCCACCACGACCTGCGTATCGCTGTTGAGCAGCCCCGCATCCTCGGGCAGGGCGGCAGCCGCGGTAGCCTCGTGCGGCGCGCCGGCCGGGAGGTCGTCAGCCTTGCCGCCCGGTGCTGCGGTGCCTGCCGGTGCGGCCTGTTCCGCGACCGGTGCCGGTTCGGGAGCGGGACCGTAGTCCTTCATCCAGGCCTGCCACAGCAGCAGCACGACGAAGGACAGCGCGACGAACAGAAACAGACGCTGGTTATCCATGACTGTGACGATGCTCCGTGTCCGGGACCGGGTCGATGCCACCCGGGTGCCAGGGATGGCAGCGCAGCAGGCGGCGCAGTACCAACGCGCTGCCACGCAGTGCGCCGTGGTGCTCGATTGCGGTCAGCGCGTAACTGGAACAGCTGGGATAGAAGCGGCAATGGCTGCCGAGCCAGGGGCTGAGCAGATACTGATATCCCCTGATCAGTTTGATGATGAGCCAGCGCATGCTTGAATCAACCTTGTCCAGAGCCTGTCCAATGCGGTAGCCAGCGTCCTGGTGGTCTGGCTCGCCACGTCGTCGCGCCCGAGCACGACGATATCGAGGGCACCGAGCTCGGTCTGCCGGTGCCGAAAGCTTTCCCGCACCACGCGCTTGATGCGGTTGCGCGTCACGGCATGGCGGGCAACCTTGCGCGAGATCGCCAGTCCCAGGCGTGGATGTTCAAGCGTGTTCGCTGTAGCCAGCAGGGTCAGCCAGCGATTGGCCGCCTTGTACTGACATTGCTTGAAGACGCGCTGGTAATCGGCCGGTTCTGTGAGTCGTACCCGTCTGGAAAAACCGCGCGCTCGCGGGCACACGGTAGGGCGATCAGACGGACAGCCGCGCCCGGCCCTTGGCGCGCCGGGCATTGATGACACGCCTGCCGTTCTTGGTGCTCATGCGTGCCCGGAAGCCGTGGGTACGCTTACGCCTCAGGTTGCTGGGTTGATAGGTTCTTTTCATGGCACGTCACGATGGTTGCATAACCACGCCGGCCAGGCGGCGTGAAAGGGCGCAAAGGTTACTGTCACCCGGGCCACCCTGTCAACTACCATCCGGTTCAGACACTTGGAGCAGGGGTGTGGATAACTTGTTGGGACAGGTATAGACTCCCCCACCTGCATCGCGGCTGGACAACCGTACGGGGGGTACGAGGTGGAAGTCACGCTCTGGCAAAAATGCCTGGTTCGACTGGAACACGAGCTACCGGAGCAACAATTCAACACCTGGATCCGCCCCCTGCATGCCATTGAAAACGGCGAGAATCTGCGCCTGTTGGCACCCAACCAGTTCGTGCTCGACTGGGTCCGGAAACATCATTTCGACACCATATCGCAGACCCTGCACGAGGTCGGCCAGGGCAGCGAGACCCGGCTGCAGCTCGACATCGGCAGCAGCAAGAAGGTCAACAGCATCATCAACCCGCCGCTGCCCGCCGTACCGGCAGCGCCGGCACCGGCCGAGCCCGTTGCGCACAAGAGCAATCTGAATCCGGACTTCACCTTCGAGTCCTTCGTCGGCGGCAAGTCCAACCAGCTCGCGCGCGCCGCCTCCATCCAGGTCGGGGAAAACCCGGGCGGCGCCTATAATCCGCTGTTCATCTACGGCGGCGTGGGACTGGGCAAGACCCACCTGATGCACGCGGTCGGCAACATGATCCTCGCAAAACGGCCGGATGCACGGGTGGTCTACCTGCACTCCGAGCGTTTCGTCCAGGACATGGTGCAGGCGCTGCAGCACAATGCCATCAATGAATTCAAGCGCTTCTACCGCAATGTCGATGCGCTGTTGATCGACGATATCCAGTTTTTCGCCCGCAAGGAACGCTCACAGGAAGAATTTTTCCATACTTTCAATGCCTTACTGGAAGGGCAGCAGCAGGTCATCCTCACCTGCGACCGCTATCCGAAGGAGGTCGACGGTCTGGAGGACCGCCTCAAGTCCCGCTTCGGCTGGGGCCTGACGGCGGCGATCGAGCCGGCCGAACTGGAAACGCGGGTGGCGATCCTCATGAGCAAGGCGAGCCAGGTGAACATCGAGTTGCCGTCTGATGTCGCCTTCTTCATCGCCAAGCGCATCCAGTCCAACATCCGCGAACTCGAAGGCGCGCTGCGCCGGGTCATCGCCAGCGCGCGCTTCACCGGTCAGCCCATCACCCTGGACCTGACCCGCGATGCCCTGCGCGATCTGCTGGCGCTGCAGGACAAGCTGGTCACGATCAGCAATATCCAGAAGGTGGTCGTGGAGTATTACAAGATCAGACTGGCGGATCTGTCTTCGGCACGCCGCAGCCGCACCATCACGCGGCCGCGCCAGATCGCGATGGCACTGGCAAAGGAACTGACCACGCACAGCCTGCCGGAAATCGGCGAGGCCTTCGGCGGGCGCGATCACACCACGGTGCTGCATGCCTGCCGCAAGGTACAGGAACTGCGTGCGACCGACAGCCGCATCAACGAGGACTATAACAACCTGTTGAGAATACTGACCGCATAACCTGAACAAACTGTGGATAACAATGCAGGCGTTTTTTATACCCGTTTTTTCCACAGCCATCCCACAATGCTTCCGGAGTTTGGAAGGGCGGTTATCAAGGCTGCAGGTAACTGATGCAAAAGGCGCGAAACAGCTTATTCACAGGTGTTTGCTGCACTAACAAACACCGTAGTAAAGAATTTACCTAAAAGATATTTAACTATGAAATTCACGATCCAGAGAGAAACCTTCCTGAAACCGCTCCAACAGGTCATCGGAGTGGTGGAACGACGCCAGACACTGCCGGTACTCGGCAACGTGCTGGTGAACGCAGGCAAGAAAAACATCAGGCTGACGGCAACCGATCTGGAAGTGGAACTGCAGGCGCAGATCAACACAGCGGTTACCGAAGCCGGCGACATCACGCTGCCCGCGCGCAAGCTGCTCGATATCTGCCGGACCCTGCCGGAAGGCGCGGAGCTGGATGTATCGGTGAAGAACGAACGCGCGCTGGTACGCTCCGGCAAGAGCCGTTTCACGTTGTCCACGCTACCGGCCGGCGAATTTCCCGTGATCGACAAAATCAAGAGCGCGCGCAAGTTCACGATGGCGCAAAACGAACTGCATGCACTGATCGAGCGGACCGCCTTCGCCATGGCGCAACAGGATGTCCGCTACTACCTCAACGGCCTGATGCTGGAACCCGACGGTAAGGTCCTGCGTGCCGTTGCCACCGACGGTCACCGGCTTGCGTTATGCCAGATGACGGCGGATGTCGGGGCGGGCGAGGCGCAACAGGTCATCGTGCCGCGCAAGGGCGTACAGGAACTGCATCGCCTGCTGGCGGACAGCGACAGCAGCATCCAGCTCGAGCTCGGCTCCAACCACATCCGCATCACCACAGACGACCTGCGCTTCACCTCGAAGCTGATCGATGGGCGCTTCCCCGATTACCAGCGCGTGCTGCCCAAACAGGCGGACAAACAGCTGATCGTCAATCGCGATCTCCTGCGCCAGGCCCTGACCCGGACCTCCATCCTCTCCAACGAGAAATACCGGGGCATTCGCCTGGATATATCTAAAAATAATCTTAAAATACAAGCACATAACCCTGAGCAAGAGGAGGCGGTCGAGGAGATCGATGCAAGCTACGAGCACGATAACCTCGTGATCGGTTTCAACGTGACCTATATCCTGGACGTCCTGAATGTGCTGGATTCCGATAATGTCGAGATCCATCTGAACGACGCCAACAGCAGTGCCTTGATCAACCAGCCGGGTACCGAAGACTGTCGTTACGTCGTCATGCCGATGCGGTTGTAACGCGCGGCAGCAGAGAAGACATTGACGTACGAGCCACCCCTGTCCGCCGGGCTGGCGGATGCACGCTACCGCGGACTGCAATCGCTCGAGATTCAGGGTTTCCGCAATATCCCGTCGGCACGACTGGGGTTCTCGCCCGGCCTCAATCTGATCAGCGGCCGCAATGCCTCCGGCAAGACCAGCCTGCTGGAGGCGATCTATACCCTCGGCAGGATCCGCTCGTTCCGTACGGGCGATTTCCGGCAAACCATCCACTATGGTCAGGCGGCGTTCCGACTCGTGGGCCGCATCACGAGCAGCAGTGGACAAACCGTTCCGGTGGGTATCGAACGGGGCAGCGCGTCCTTGCAGGTGCATCTCGCCGGCGAACCGATCCGGCGCCTGTCTGATCTGGCCGGTTATTTCCCGGTCCAGGTGCTGAGCAGCGATACCGCCAGCCTGTTCACTGGCGGGCCACGGTACCGCCGGCAGGTACTCGACTGGGCCTTGTTTCACGTGGAACAGGGCTACCGCGAGCTATGGCAACGCTACACGCGCATATTGAAGCAGCGTAACGCCGCGCTGCGCAGCCAGGTCAGACCGGCGCTCATTACGGTGTGGGACGGCGAGCTGGTCGAGGCGGCGCTGGCACTCGAACGGCTACGGCGTGCCTACCTCGAGCGCTTTTCCGTCCTGCTGGCGCAGGAGCTGCAGCGGCTGATGCCGGACGGTATACCGGAATTGCGCTACAGCCCGGGCTGGCCGGCGGGTTCGACGCTGGCCGCAGCACTCGAGGCACAGCTGCAACGGGATCGGGAGGCAGGATATACCCACAGCGGTGTGCATCGCGCCGATTTCCGACTGTTGATCGCCGGGCGTGATGTCATGTCGCACTGTTCCCGAGGTCAACAAAAGGCCGTCCTGGTGGGCTTCATGCTGGCGCAGGTCCGGCTGCAGCAGGAGCGGGAGTGTCCGGCAGGTGCCTTTCTATTGGATGATCTCGCCAGCGAACTGGACCCGGCGAACCAGGCGCGGGTACTCGAGGCCCTGCATGAACTCGATGCCCAGGTGTTCGTGACCGCTATCGAAGGTGAACGCATCGACACCCGCGGCTGGGGAGATCTCCGACGGTTTCACGTGGAACATGGGTCGATACAGGAAGTGCTATAATGCCGCGCTTGATTTCAAGGAGCCGTCCCGGACATGAAAGATACGTATGATTCATCGAATATCAAGGTGCTGAAAGGGCTCGATGCCGTCCGCAAGCGTCCGGGAATGTACATCGGTGACACGGATGACGGGACGGGCCTGCACCATATGGTATTCGAGGTGGTGGATAATTCCATCGACGAGGCGCTGGCCGGTTATTGCACGGAAATCTCGGTGACCCTGCATGCCGACGACTCGGCGACCGTGAGCGATAACGGCCGTGGTATACCGGTCGACCTGCATCCGGAGGAAGGCGTGTCCGCCGCCGAGGTGATCATGACCGTGCTGCACGCGGGCGGCAAGTTTGACGACAACTCCTACAAGGTATCCGGCGGCCTGCACGGCGTGGGTGTCTCGGTGGTCAACGCACTGTCTGAGGAGCTGCGCCTCACGATCAACCGCAACGGGCACATGCATGCGCAGGAGTACCGGCTGGGCGTGCCGCAGGCACCGCTGGCGGTGGTCGGCGATACGGATCGCACGGGTACGGAGATCCGTTTCAAGCCCAGTCGCACGATCTTCACGAATACCGAATTCCACTACGATATCCTGGCAAAACGCCTGCGGGAGCTTTCGTTCCTGAACTCCGGCGTCCGTATCCGACTGTCGGATGAACGCACCGACAAGGAGGATGTCTTCGAATACCAGGGCGGGATACGTGCCTTCGTCGAGCACCTCAACCGCAAGAAGACACCGCTGCACCCCACGGTGTTCTATTTTTCCGGCGAGAAGGACGGTATCGGCGTCGAGCTGGCGATGCAATGGAACGATTCCTACCAGGAGAACATCTTCTGCTTCACCAACAATATCCCGCAGCGTGATGGCGGCACGCATCTGGCCGGATTCCGTGGCGCGCTGACCCGGACCCTGAATCAGTACATGGACAAGGAAGGTATGATGCGCAAGGCCAAGGTCACGGCAACCGGTGATGACGCGCGCGAAGGCCTGACGGCGGTACTGTCGGTGAAGGTACCGGACCCGAAGTTTTCATCCCAGACCAAGGACAAGCTCGTGTCTTCCGAGGTCAAGGGTGCGGTGGAATCCTTGGTGGGAGAGCGTTTCGTCGATTATCTGCTGGAGAATCCGGCGGAGGCCAAGGCGATCACCGGGAAGATCATCGACGCGGCCCGTGCACGCGAGGCCGCACGCAAGGCACGTGAAATGACCCGACGCAAGGGCGCCCTGGACATCGCCGGCCTGCCGGGCAAGCTGGCCGATTGCCAGGAGCGCGATCCGGCGCTCTCCGAGCTGTTCCTGGTCGAGGGTGATTCCGCCGGCGGTTCCGCCAAGCAAGGCCGCGATCGCCGCACCCAGGCCATCCTGCCGCTCAAGGGCAAGATCCTGAACGTGGAGAAGGCGCGCTTCGACAAGATGCTGTCTTCCGCCGAGGTCGGCACACTCATCACCGCACTGGGTTGCGGTATCGGTCGCGAGGAATTCAACATCGAGAAGCTGCGCTACCACCGCATCATCATCATGACGGACGCGGACGTGGACGGCTCGCATATCCGTACCCTGCTGTTGACCTTCTTCTATCGCCAGATGCCAGAACTGATCGAACGGGGGCATGTCTATATCGCCCAGCCACCACTCTATAAAGTCAAAAAAGGCAAGCAAGAACAATATGTTAAGGATGATGCCGCGCTGAATGCCATGCTGTTGTCGAGTGCGATCAACAAGGCACAGCTGCATGTCAATCCGGCTGCGCCCGCCTTGAGCGGACCGGCACTCGAAAGCCTGGCAAATGATTACATGGCCGTCATGGCCACCATACGCCGGCTCTCGCGCCGGCTCGATCCGGAACTGCTGGAAAAGATGATCTATATGCCGGTGCTCGATGCCGGCACGCTGCAGGACAGCGGACGGCTCAACGCCTGGTTCGCCGAGCTGATAAAACGCAGCAACGCGGGGCTCACCAGCGGCCAGCGCTATCAATACGCGCCTGCCAACGCCGCAGACAACGCACCCTTTGCCGTACGCATCGGTAAATGGACGCACGGCATCGTCGCGACCGAACAGACACTCACCCCGGATTTCTTCAGCAGCCCGGAATACCGTCAGCTGACCACGCTGGGGCAACAACTGGACGGGTTGCTGAGCGAGGGCGCCTATGTTGAGCGTGGTGACCGGCGTGAATCGGTCGCGTCGTTCAAACAGGCGCTGAACTGGCTCATGGACGAGGCGCGCCGCGGTCAGCAGATCCAGCGTTACAAGGGGCTGGGCGAGATGAACCCGGAACAACTCTGGGACACGACCCTCGATCCGGAAACGCGCCGGTTGCTCCAGGTGCAGATCGAGGATGCGGTCGGTTCAGACGATATCTTCACCACGCTGATGGGCGACCAGGTCGAGCCCCGGCGCGAATTTATCGAGCAGAACGCGCTCGCGGTTTCCAATCTGGATATCTGATACGCCCCAAGCCGCAGTCTACCGTGGCCGTAAGCGGGGCACGCATCGCTACAGTGGCGTCGAATTCATAGACTTCACAGCATGAAAAATTTTAATTAATTGTTTTTGAATATTAATTATTTTATATACAGCCTATTATTTATTTAAACCCTATTTTGCGATGGGTCATCAATATTTTCCGATAGGCAAAATTTATCGATGACTGCCGCATCAGCCGCAGTGCCGAGCTAGCGCTCGTGGACGAACGTGGTGATCTCCACCATGCGTGCCTCGATCCAGTCGGCGGCTTCGTCGAGTAGCGCCTGCGCGTTCCTGCCCTGACTCACGATCGGTTTGCCGATGCGCACCTGGATGACCCCCGGTCGCTTGATGAAGCTGCGGCGGGCCCAGTATTCGCCGGCATTGTGCGCAACCGGTACGATCGGGTAGCCGGAATGCTCCGCGAGGATGGCGCCGCCTATCCGGTACTGGCCACGGTGACCGGGCGGACTGCGGGTACCCTCGGGAAAGATCACGATCCAGATACCTTCGTCCAGTCGCGCCTTGCCCTCGGTGACCAGCTGGCGAATCGCGGCGCGGCCGCTGCCGCGCTTGATGGCGATGCACTTCATCAATGCGAGTCCCCAACCGAAGAACGGGATCCACAGGAGTTCGCGCTTGGCGACCCACACCTGCATGGGGAATATCTGCTGCAGGGCGATCGTTTCCCAGGTCGACTGGTGCTTGGAAAAGACGATGGCGGCGCCGGCCGGAATATTCTCGGCACCCTGAATCTCGTGGGTCAGCTTGCAGGTGACCCGCAGCCACCAGAGCGTGAATCGCGACCAGGTCTGTATCAGTGCCCAGCGTGCGTTCAGCTTGAGGGGAAACGTGAACAGCAGCAGCACGGCATAGAGCATGATGGACAGCGGGAACACGATCCAGAATGCCAGCGAACGTAGCCAGAGGATCGGATAGGGGGCGTCGGGTGTCGCTGCGGGCATGGCGGTGTCAGGCGTGGTTCGAGCCGAGTACGGCGTCGACCGCGCAGTAGAGATCATCGTAGACCGGCACGTCCGGATCCAGTTCCGAGGAGCCGACCGTGCCGAATCCTTTTCCGGTCTTGACCAGCAAGGCGCGCGCGCCGGCTCGGCTTGCCGCACGGATGTCATTCAGCGAGTCGCCGATCGCGGGGACATCATCGAGCCGGATATGCAGCCGGCTGGCGATGTCGGTGAACATCCCCGGCTGCGGCTTGTGGCAGCGGCAACGGGCTTCCGGGGCGTGCGGGCAGAAAAAAACGGCATCGATGACGCCGCCCGACTCGGTCACGCGCCGCAGCATGGTTTCGTTGATTCGTACCAGGGTGTCGAGATCGAGAGTACCGCGCGCGATGCCGGGTTCGTTCATGGCGACCACGACGCGCCAGCCGGCACGGTGCAGGCGCGCGATCGCCTCCAGGCTGCCGCGTAGCGGCTTCCAGTCGGAAGGCGCGGTTACGCCGCCTTCCAGGGCCTCGTTGATGACGCCGTCACGATCGAGTATGGCGAGCTGCATCAGGTGTCCCTGAATTCCGAGACGCGGATGCGGCCGTTGATCATGCGAGACTCGCGCTTGCCGAGTCTGTCCATCTTCTGCCAGAAGGCTGCGGCCAGGTCGAAGTCCGCGGCGATCGCGGTACCGATCAGCAGGATGAACAGGTCGGCGCATTCCTCGGCCAGCTTGTCCCGGTCCTTGCCCTTGGTGACGCAAGCGGATATCTCACCCAGTTCCTCGGTCATCAGGGCGACGCGGTAGGCCAGTTCCTCGCCGCCGGTGTTCCTGAAATCGTGCTTGTCGTGGAATGCCTGGACCGCGGCCAGCATCCGGCGGTAGGAGTCGCTATCGTTCATGTCATGCATGCTCCGCAAGGTTGCGCGCGCCGGCTACGCCGCCAGTCGTCATGTTGTCCGACAGCCACGGCATCCCGCCATCAGGTCTGCAGGAGCGAGATATCAGCCACCTGCAGGAACAGCTCCGACAGGCTGTGCAGCAGGGCCAGGCGATTGTCCCGCAGTGCGGTATCGTCGCTCATGACCATGACCGAGTCGAAGAACCGGTCCACCGGAACCTGCAGGGCAGCGAGCTCGCACAGCGCGCGGGTGTAGTCGCGTGCCGCGAACAGCGGCTTGACCACCGTGGCCCGTTCCTCGAGCGCGACCGCGAGTGCCTGTTCGGCCGGTTCCTGCAGCAGCTCCGCCCGGTGGGCGTCCGGCACGACGGTCGCGCTCTTGCGCAGGATATTGCGGATACGCTTGTTCGCCGCGGCCAGGCTGGCTGCCTCGGGCAGCTGCTGGAAAGCACGTACCGCCTGGATGCGGAAATCGAAATCCAGCGGCCGTACCGGCTGTCGCGCAAGCACGGCATCGAACACCAGGGTGTCGCAGCCGGAGTCCGTATACCAGCTGCGCAGGCGTTCCATCATGAATGTGAACAACGCATCGCATACCGCTGTCGCACCGAGGGCCGCGGGAAAGCCGGCCGCCGCCCGTGCGATCAGGTCCTGCAGATCGAGGTCGAGCCGGCGCTCGATAAGGATGCGCATCACGCCGAGCGCGGCGCGGCGCAGGCCGAACGGATCCTTGTCGCCGCTGGGCGGCTGGCCGATGGCGAAGATCCCGACCAGGGTGTCGAGCCGTTCGGCGACGGCAAGGGTCTGGCCGACGGGCGAGGCCGGCAGCCCGTCGCCGGCATGGCGCGGCTGGTACTGTTCGTCCAGCGCCGCCGCGACGGCAGGGTCCTCGCCGTCGTGCAGCGCGTAATAGCGTCCCATGATGCCCTGCAGTTCCGGGAACTCGAACACCATGCTGCTCACCAGGTCACACTTGCACAACGCCGCGGCGCGCTGCACCTTGGCGGCGTCGAACCCGAGCGCGGCGGCGATGTGGGTGGCCAGCGTGCCGATGCGCCGCTGCTTGTCACCCAGCGAGCCGAGTTGCTGCTGAAAGGTCACGCTGTCGAGCTGGACGGCGCGGCTGGACAGCTGCTGCCGGCGGTCCTGGTTCCAGAAGAACGCGGCGTCTTCGAGCCGCGGACGGATGACACGCTCGTTGCCGGCCCTGACCTGGTTCGGATCCTTGCTGGCGATGTTGGCCACGGTGACGAAGCCGGGCAGCAGGCTGCCGTCCGCGGCGCTGACCGGAAAGAACTTCTGGTGATCCTGCATGCTGGATACCAGCGCTTCCGCCGGTACCTCGAGGAAGCGCGGATCGAAGGCGCCGCTGATGGCCACCGGCCATTCGACCAGGGCGGTGACCTCGTCGAGGAGATCAGGGTCGACGCGGGTCACGCCGCCCAGTGCCGTGCCGGCCTCGGTCACCTGCGTGAGTATGCTGTCGCGCCGCCGGTCCATGTCGGCCAGCACCCGGCCGCTGCGCTCCAGGGTATCCGCGTACTCGGCCGGCTGCGCGATCGCGATCGGTTCGTTGTGATGGAAACGGTGTCCACGGGTGTAGCGATCGCCACGGTGGCCCAGCACGGTGGCCGGTACGGGCTCGTCGCCGAGCAGCAGCAACACCCAGTGGACCGGGCGCACGAACTCGGAATCCGCGCTGCCCCAGCGCATGCGGCGTGCCACCGGGATCGCCCGCAGTGCCTTCTCCAGCAGCGCCTCGAGCAGTTCTGACGTGGGCCGGCCCGCCTCGGTGGCCTGCCATACCAGCCAGGCGCCCTTGTCGGTTTCCAGGGTTTCCAGATCTGCGACCGCCACCCCGCAGGAGCGCGCGAAGCCCTCGGCCGGTTTGGTCGGCCTGCCCTCGGCATCGAAGGCGGCCTTCAGCGCGGGGCCACGCCGGGTCACGGCACGATCCGGCTGCCGTACCGGGACGTCGCGGACCAGCACGGCGAGCCGGCGCGGCGTGGCATAGGCATGGCTGGTTCCGTGCGGCAGGTGGTATTCGTCCAGCAGGCTGTCGATGGACGCGCGCAGGGCGTCACGCATGCCGCGCAGCGACTTCGGCGGCAGTTCCTCGGTACCGAGCTCGAACAGCAGATCACGGGTAGCGGTCATGCCCTGGCTCCCGCCAGCGGGAAGCCGAGGGCCTCGCGCCGCTGGTAGTAGGCCTCCGCGACCTGGCGTGCCAGCGTGCGCACGCGCAGGATGAAGCGCTGGCGCTCGGTGACCGAAATCGCGCCGCGGGCATCGAGCAGGTTGAAGGTATGCGAGGCCTTGAGCATTTGCTCGAAGGCCGGCAGCGGCAGCCCGGCCTCGATGAGCCGGTTGCTTTCGTGTTCGCAGACGTCGAACCACTGCAGCAGCGCCTCGACAGCGGCCTGTTCGAAATTGTAGGCCGACATCTCGACCTCGTTCTGGTGATAGACGTCGCGGTAGGTCACCGGGCCGTCCGGTCCCTGTGTCCACACCAGGTCGAAGACGCTCTCGACCTCCTGCAGGTACATCGCGATGCGCTCCAGACCGTAGGTGATCTCGCCGGTTACCGGACGGCACTCGAGGCCGCCGACCTGCTGGAAATAGGTAAACTGCGTGACCTCCATGCCGTTCAGCCACACCTCCCAGCCCAGTCCCCACGCGCCCAGCGTGGGCGATTCCCAGTTATCCTCGACGAAGCGCACGTCGTGCACCAGCGTGTCGATACCGAGTTCGCGCAATGATCCCAGGTAGAGCTCCTGGATATCCGGCGGCGACGGCTTGAGCATCACCTGGAACTGGTAGTAGTGCTGCAGGCGGTTGGGGTTCTCGCCGTAGCGGCCGTCGGTGGGACGCCGCGAGGGCTGCACATAGGCGGCGCGCCAGGGCTCGGGACCGATCGCACGCAGGAAGGTGGCCGGGTGAAAGGTCCCAGCACCGACCTCCATGTCGTACGGCTGCAGCAGGGCACAGCCCTGGCCTGCCCAGTAGCGCTGCAGGGCCAGGATCAGGTCCTGGAAGGTCTTCGGAGTATCGGACACGGCTCGTTTCGCGCTGTTCAAAGCACGGCAGTATAGCCCGAGCCGCCGGGACTTTTCACCAGCGTGCCGGCTGCCGGGGACGCTGGACCGGTGCAGCGCCCGGCAGATTCGCCGCGGGGTCGTGACTTGTCCGGGGTTTCTGTGTTATGACCGAAGACAGGAATACGGAGAGACTCAAGCCGGTTGCGGTGACGGTCGATCTGATTCCCAGTACAGCGAGGAGCAGGCATATGGCGCGGCTGATTCTCGAACCCACTTCCGTGGCGCAGTGGCAGGCACTGGTGCAGGAGGCGCAGAGCGCGTGTGACAGGACGCTCGACGAGACGCTGGAAAGCTATCTCGTGTTCCTGCTCATGCGTTTCGCAGACCGGCCAGAGTGCACCGCGCGCATCATGGCACGCGACTATCTCGAGTCGCAGCAGCTCGCCGGCACGCACCGGATCGACCGGCTGCGCGAGGTCGGGGATCACTGCCTGCTGTTTTCCGGGCTGTTCCCGCAACTGGCAGAACGGCGCCTGGTACGCATCGGCTACTTCGTGAACATGGGTCGCAATGCCTACCGGCAGCTGTCCGCCGTACTGGACCGCGGTGTGGCAAGCGTATACGTGCATCTGTCGGATGCCTTCATCGTGCTGATGGACATACTGCACGCGATGCGTGAGCTCGGCGGCGAACCGCTGCTGACACCGATCCAGGCCATGGAGCTGTGGCGGGAGACCGGCTCGCGCCGCTGTTACCGGCAGGTCTGCCGCGCCGGTCATGCCGTACCCGCCGACGGCGGCCGCGAAACCCACTGAATCACTGTTCTAATTACGACAGCGCGCGGCGCATGGGTTAGAATCCCTGCGTGCATGGCGCACTGCGCCCATGCCGCCGACCGGCAAATGTGGCGGCGCTTCCCGTAAACCCGACATTGGTCCAGCTGTGCAAGTCAATATGAGCGATCCGCGCAAGGCCGTGGCACTGATCTCCGGCGGGCTCGACTCGATGCTTGCCGCGCGGGTCGTCATGGACCAGGGCGTACACGTGGAAGGCATCAATTTCTTCACCGGCTTCTGTGTCGAGGGACATACCCACGCCATCCGCCGGCAGCACGGCGCGCGTCCCAAACGCAACAACGCGCTGTGGACGGCGGAACAGCTCGGCATCAAGCTGCACATCCTCGACATCATCGAGGAATACAAGGATATCGTGCTCAATCCCAGGCACGGTTACGGCGCCAACCTGAATCCCTGCCTGGACTGCAAGATCTTCATGGTGCACAAGGCACACGAGTGGATGCAGCGCCACGGCTTCGATTTCATCATCACCGGAGAGGTCATCGGCCAGCGCCCCATGTCGCAGCGCAAGGACACGCTGCCGGTGGTGGCGCGTGATTCGGGTGCGCAGGACCGGCTGGTACGGCCGCTGTGTGCGAAAAACCTGCCGCCCACGCTGCCGGAACGGGAGGGTTGGCTGGACCGCGAACGTCTGCACGGATTCAGCGGGCGCTCGCGCAAACCGCAGATCGCGCTGGCTGCCCGTTACGGTATCGAGGATTTCGCCCAGCCGGCCGGCGGCTGCTGCTTCCTGACCGACCGGCAGTACGCCGTCAAGCTCGAGGATCTGTGGCAGACCCGCGGTCGGCGTGACTACGAACTCGACGACATCATGCTGCTCAAGGTCGGCAGGCACCTGCGGCCGAAGCCGCACTTCAAGCTCATCGTCGGACGCGAGGAAGGCGAGAACCGCTTTCTCGAAGGCTACCGCAAGCGCTTCGTGCATATGTTTCCGCGCAGCCATGTCGGACCGTTGGTGCTGATCGACGGCGCCGTTGATGCGGATGACATCGAACTGGCCGCACGGCTCACCGCCCGCTTCAGCAAGGGACGCGGTGCGGAGCACGTCACCGTCGAGGTCAACGACGGCAGTGGTGAGGTACGTGTCCTCGATGTCGTGCCGCTGCCGGCCGAGCAGATCCCGCAGGACTGGTACCTGTGAGCAAACGCCTGGTCGACGCCCGCAACCTGCTGTGTCCACTGCCGGTGATTCGAACCCAGGATGCCGTGGCGGGATGCGCGCCCGGCGATGAACTGCAGATACGCTGTACCGATCCCGGCGTGGTGCACGACATTCCGGCCTGGTGTCGCGTGCACGGACACAGCGTGCGCGGCATCGTGCACGAGGAGCGCGAGATCGTCATCGATATCACGGTAGGCGGCTCCGCCGGCACGCCATGAGCCATACGCATCTGCCGGACCCGCGCCACGCGCGCTACCAGGAGATCCGCAAGGTCACGCTGATCGGATCGGTCGTCGATCTGGTGCTTGGCATCGTCAAGATCGCGATCGGGCTGGTCGCGGGTTCGCAGGCGCTGATCGCGGACGGGGTGCACTCCTTGTCTGATCTGGCCACCGATTTCCTGGTCATCTTCGCCGCCAAGCACGCCCACCGCGCAGCCGATGAAGAACACCCCTACGGGCATGGGCGCATCGAGACCCTTGCCACGGTGCTGCTCGGGGTCGCGCTGGCATTGGTGGCGATCGGCATCAGCATTGATGCCTTTCGGCGGATGCTGAGCGCGGAGGCAATGCTGCATCACGGTACCTGGGCGCTGGCAGCGGCACTGCTTTCGGTCGCGGCGAAGGAATACATCTACCACTACACGGTCGGGGTGGCGCGGCGGCTGCGCTCGAACATGCTGCATGCCAATGCCTGGCACAGCCGCAGCGATGCCATTTCGTCGATCATCGTGCTGATCGGCGTGGGGGGCAGCATGGCCGGCTTCACGTACCTCGACGAGGTGGCCGCGATCGCGGTCGCGCTGATGATAGCCAAGATCGGGTGGGATCTGCTGTGGACCAGCCTGCAGCAGCTGATCGACAAGGCGCTCGAGCCGGAGTTGGTCGAGGACATCCGCCAGCGCATCCTGGACGTGAACGGCGTGCGTGACTGCCACATGTTGCGCACACGGACCAGCGGCAGCGATTCGCTGGTAGACGTGCATATCCAGGTAGATCCCACGCTGAGCGTATCCGAGGGGCACCAGATCGGCGAACGGGTGCGCCAGCAGCTGATCAGCGAGATCGAACACGTGGCCGACGTCACGGTGCACATCGATCCGGAAAACGACGAGCTGGCATCGCCCTGCGACCAGCTGCCGCTGCGCGACGTGATCATGCGGCGGCTCGAGCGGCAATGGCAGGGGCTGGAGCCGACGCGCTGGCTGGAGCGGGTCGTCCTGCATTATCTCGACGGCAGGGTGAATGTGGACGTGTTCGTGCGCCGGCAGGGCCTGAGTCCTGCGGCGCAGGCCACGCTGGCGGCGGCGATTCGCACGCAGGCAGTCGCTGCCGAGGACGTCGGTGAGGTCGTGATCTATTTTGGCGAAAATGCGCATAAAAATGGTGCATAAGCGGTAGATGTTGCACTAAAATGGTGCACTCACGATCGGCGTAATGCTGCTAACCCGGTGAAGTATTTACGTATGCGGGTAAAATGACCCGTGGCATAATTCCCGCCACCTGTAAGCACAAGAATCGCGATATTTCCAGGCTACCGTGCCCGCGGGCATGGTGGGTGAGTTCTTATCCAGCGCAGTTATCCGGAGGGGTAGTAATGTCTGCAACGAAAGTTTTGAAAACCATCAAGGACAACAAGGTCAAGTACGTCGACCTGCGATTCACCGACACCATCGGCAAGGAGCAGCACGTGACGCTGCCGGCCGGCACTATCGCGGACGACTTTTTCAAGAGCGGCAAGATGTTCGACGGTTCCAGTATCCAGGGCTGGAAGGGCATCAACGAATCCGACATGGTACTGATGCCGGATACCACCACCGCCGTCATGGATCTGTTCAGCGACGAGCCCACCCTCATCCTGCGCTGCGACATTCTTGAGCCCAATACCATGCAGGGCTATGACCGTGACCCGCGTTCCATCGCGCGCCGCGCCGAGGAATATCTCAAGTCAACCAAGGTGGCTGACACGGCGTACTTCGGGCCGGAGCCGGAGTTCTTCATTCTCGACGACGTGCGCTGGGGTTCCGACATGAGCGGTTCCTTCTGCAAGATCGATTCCGAGGAAGCTTCCTGGAACACCGAGCGCGTCTACGAGGATGGCAACATCGGTCACCGCCCCACCGTCAAGGGCGGCTATTTCCCGGTACCTCCGGTCGACTCGCTGCATGACATCCGCGGTGCGATGTGTCTGGCACTGGAGGAGATGGGCGTCCCGGTGGAAGTGCATCATCACGAGGTCGCCACCGCCGGCCAGTGCGAGATCGGTACCCGCTTCGATACGCTGGTCCGCCGCGCCGACATGAACCAGATCCTGAAATACGTGGTCCATAACGTCGCCCACGGCTACGGCAAGACCGCCACGTTCATGCCCAAGCCCATCGTAGGCGACAACGGCAGCGGCATGCACGTGCACCAGTCGCTGGCCAAGGCCGGCAAGAACCTGTTCACCGGCAACAAGTACGGCGGTCTGTCCCAGCAGGCGCTGTACTACATCGGCGGCATCTTCAAGCACGCCCGCGCGATCAACGCCTTCACCAACCCGGGTACCAACAGCTACAAGCGCCTGGTACCGGGCTTCGAGGCGCCGGTCATGCTGGCCTATTCGGCGCGCAACCGTTCCGCGTCGATCCGCATTCCGTTCGATTCCAACCCGAAGGCGCGCCGCATCGAGGTGCGCTTCCCGGATCCGACCTGCAATCCGTACCTCGGTTTCTCGGCCATGATGCTGGCCGGCCTGGACGGCATCCTGAACAAGATCGATCCGGGCGAGGCGATGGACAAGGACCTCTACGATCTGCCGCGCGAGGAAGCGAAGAAGATACCGCAGGTCTGCCATGCACTGGACCAGGCCCTGGACTCCCTGGACAAGGATCGCAAGTTCCTCACCGCCGGCGGCGTGTTCAGCGACGATATGATCGATGCCTACATCGAACTCAAGATGAAGGATGTCACGCGCCTGCGCATGACCACCCATCCGGTCGAGTTCGACATGTACTACAGCCTCTGAGCTGCGCACCAAACGTGCTTCGAAAAGCGCCCTGCGGGGCGCTTTTTTTTGCCCGGCCGGCGGCAGGGCGGCGAGCGCAGCCTGCAACTGGCGGAACTGGCCGGCAATTCCGGCACGCATGACTTGACCGCCCGGCGAAAAAGCCCGATAAAAGAACAGTGAAGCAATCCGGTTGCAAGGCGGTGGTCATGAAATACTCTCTATTACTGCTGGCGCTGCTGGCGGTTTCCGCCCAGGCAGAGGTCTACAAGTCCGTCAATGCCGAAGGCCAGGTAATCTACAGTGATGTGCCCTCGACGGGCGCCGAACGGGTGCAGATGCCGGCACTGCCGACCTATACGCCGGCACCGGTGCCGGCTGCGCCCGGCATGTCGCCGGCCGCGCCCCCCGCGGCCGCGGCCGTCTACAGCGCCCTGCGCATGACTCAACCGGAGCATGACGAAACTATACGCAGCAACGCCGGCATCGTGAATATCAGCGTCAGCCTGGAACCGGCGCTGCAGATCGAGGCCGGGCACCGTGTGCAGTTTTACCTGGACGGCAAGCCGCAGGGCAAACCGGTTGCGCGCCTGTCCACCAGCTTCAGGAACGTCGACCGTGGCAGCCATGCCATCTCGGCCGCCGTCCTCGACGACAGCGGGGCGGAGCTCGTCACGTCCACACCGGTTACGGTGCATCTGCTGCGTGCCTCCATCCAGCAGCCGAACAATCCCCTCAATCCCGACCGCAAGGAAGACACGGGCAACAACAACAGCAATGGCGGTAACAGCGCCAGTAACGCTGCCGGGGCGGGCAGCGGCTCCGCTGGCGGCAGTGCCTCCGGTAGCGGCAGCACCGGCGGCGGCAGTACCGGTACGGTCTCCCATTCCAAGGGCTTGTGACCCGGCCGGCCGCCCGGCCGTCCCACCCTGACACCCCCGCTGGTCATGCGCACCATCATGGTGCATACTGGCTGACAGCTGCGCCCGTGAACCCCGCGTATGGCCGCCATGGGTTGGCGTAGCCAGCTGGTTTAGAAGATTTTTTACGCGCCTGAGATTTTTTCCGGCGCTTTGCCCGATTCTGGTTTGTTTTTTGCAGCAGCCTCGGTATGCCAACCGATATTCCAGTGCCGCGTATCACTGCCGAGCGCATTCTCGACAACCTGAGCACCGCGGTACTCGTATTCGACGCGCAGCTGCACCTGGTCTATCTCAACCAGGCGGGCGAGGTCATGCTGGCGCACAGCGCGCGCTATGCCTGCGGACGTTCCGTGCACGAACTGGTCACCAACGCCGGGATGCTGGTCGAGCACCTCGCCGACGCGATTACCCGGCAGCAGGTGATCTCCAGGCGCGGCTGTCTGCTGGAGCTGCCGGACGCCCCCGACCTGCGCGTCAACTGCACCTTCACACCGGTCATGGAGTCGAGCCTGGGGACCTTCGTGCAGCTCGAGCTGCGCCAGGTCGACCACCAGCTGCGCGTCGAGCAGGACGAACTGCTGATCAACCAGCAGCAGGCGGCGCATGCGCTGGTGCGGGGTTTGGCGCACGAAATCAAGAATCCACTCGGTGGCCTGCGCGGCGCGGCGCAGTTGATGGAGCGCGAGATCACCGACCCCGCGCTGAAGGAATACACGCGCATCATCATCGGCGAGGCCGATCGTCTGCAGGTGCTGATGGATCGCATGCTCGGTCCGAACAGCCTGCCGAACCTGAAGCCGGTAAATATCCATCTGGTACTGGAGCGGGTGCGCGAGCTGGTGCAGGCCGAGGCGGGCGCCGGCCTGAGTATCCACAAGGATTACGATCCCAGCCTGCCCGACCTGCAGGCCGATGCCGACCAGCTGATCCAGGCCATACTGAATATCGTGCGTAATGCCAATCAGGCGCTCGGCGGCAAGGGCGAGATCACATTACGCACGCGTGTCTCGCGCAATTTCAACATCGGTATCCGCAAGTACCGGCTGGTGGCGCGCATCGAGATCATCGACACCGGTCCCGGTATCGACGAGGAGCTGCGCAAGAAGATTTTCTATCCCATGGTTACCAGCCGCAGCGACGGGACTGGGCTCGGACTGTCCATCGCGCAAGCGCTGGTCAGTCGCCACCACGGGTTGATCGAGTGCAGCAGCCAGCCCGGAGAAACGACTTTCACAATTCTGTTACCACTGGATGACGTGCATGGAGCATAGTGACAAGATTTTCGTGATCGACGACGATCGGTCGATCCGTTGGGTGCTGGAAAAGGCGCTGGCAGCGGCGGATCTGCAGGTGGAGTGTTTTGAAAACGGCAACAGCGCCATCGCGGCGATCGAGCGCGAGGAGCCGGCGGTGATCGTGACGGACATCCGCATGCCGGGTATCGACGGCCTCGCGCTGCTCGAGCGCATTCGCGCCGCGCATCCCGAGCTGCCGGTAATCATCATGACGGCGCATTCCGATCTCGACAGCGCGGTTGCTGCATTCAAAGGCGGCGCGTTCGAGTACCTGCCCAAGCCGTTCGATATCGATGATGCCGTGGCCCTCGTCAACCGCGCCGTGGAGGCCCGCGCACAGGCGCCGGCGCCGGCGGCAGCTGCGGACTCACGCCGGGTGCCGGAAATCATCGGCAAGGCCCCGGCGATGCAGGAGGTCTTCCGCGCCATCGGGCGGCTGGCCAATTCCAACGCCACCGTGCTGATCAACGGCGAATCCGGTACCGGCAAGGAACTGGTGGCGCTGGCGCTGCACCGTCACAGCCAGCGTGCCGGCAAGCCGTTCCTGGCGCTTAACATGGCAGCGATCCCGCGCGACCTGCTCGAGTCGGAGCTGTTCGGTCACGAGCGTGGCGCCTTTACCGGCGCACAGCACCGGCGTACGGGCAGGTTCGAACAGGCCGACGGCGGCACGCTGATGCTGGACGAGATCGGTGATATGCCGGCGGAACTGCAGACGCGCCTGTTGCGTGTGCTGGCGGACGGCGAGTTCTACCCGGTCGGTGCGCACACCCCGAAGAAGGTCGATGTACGCATCATCGCTGCCACCCATCAGGATCTGGAGACCCTGGTCAAGCAGGGCCGCTTCCGCGAGGACCTGTTCCACCGGCTCAATGTCATTCGCCTGCAGCTGCCGCCGCTGCGCGAACGGCGCGAGGACATCCCCGCGCTACTCGAGCATTTCCTGGGTCGGGCGGCTACCGAACTCGCCGTGGAGGCAAAGACGCTGTCGCGCGATGCGGTGGAATACCTGATGCGGCTCGACTGGCCGGGCAACGTCCGCCAGCTCGAGAATCTGTGCCGCTGGCTCACGGTGATGGCGCCGGGACAGGAAATCCACGTGGAGGACATGCCGCACGACCTGTCGGGTGCGGTGCGCGCTGCCGCACCGGTGGAGAGCAGCTGGGAGTCGACCCTGCGGCACTGGGCACAGCAGCGGCTCGGGAGCGGCTCGAAACGGCTGCTCGACGACGCCCTGCCGGCGTTCGAGCGCACCCTCATCGAGGTTGCATTGCAGCATACCGGCGGGCGCCGCCAGGACGCCGCCCGGCTGCTGGGCTGGGGTCGCAATACCCTGACGCGCAAACTCAAGGAACTCGAGATGCAGTAGCACCTGTCTCATCGTTCCACACGGCCGGGACGCTCAGGTGCTGCAGGCAGAGACCGCGCCGTGCAGTGCCAGGCTGCCGACCAGCGGGCCGATGCCGTCGAGTCGATGCCGCTCGAGGTAAGCGAGGATTCCGTCGTTGATACGGGTGCAGATCAGCGGGTCATAGAAGAGCGCGGTGCCGATCCCGACCGCGCTCGCGCCCGCGATGATGAATTCTATGGCATCCGCGGCGCTGGTGATCCCACCCTGGCCGATGATCGGGATCGCGTGCTGCCGGCACACCTGGTGTACCTGGTGCACCTTGAGCAGTGCCACCGGCTTGATGGCAGGGCCGGACAGCCCGCCCTGATTGTTACCGATGATCGGTGTCCTGGTTTCGATATCGATGGCCATGCCCATCAGGGTGTTGATCACGGAGAAGGCATCGGTTCCGGCCTCGATGCAGCGCCGGGCATTCTCCGCGATATCGGTCTGGTTGGGCGAGAGCTTGGTGATCAGCGGTTTGCCTGTGGCCGCGCGGCAGGCGCTCACCACGCGCGCTGACATGTCCGGATCGTTGCCGAACGCCACGCCGCCTTCCTTCACGTTCGGGCAGGAGATGTTGATCTCGATGGCGTCGATCGGAGAATCGTCGAAACGGCGCGTGACCTCGACATATTCCTCAACGGTGGATCCGGAAACGTTCGCGATGAAGCGGGTCTCGCCGAAGTCGAGTGACGGCAGGATGCTGCTGACCACGTGATCCACGCCCGGATTCTGCAAACCGATGGCGTTGAGCATGCCGGCAGGTGTTTCCGCGACCCGGTGCGGACGGTTGCCCAGCCGCGCCTGCAGCGTGGTGCCCTTGAGGCAGACTGCGCCCACGTCGCGGTTGGAAAAGCCGTCGATCCGTGTGTATTCTTCGCCGAAGCCGACACAGCCGGACAGCAGCACCAGCGGCGTCGCGAACGACATGCCGCAGAAATCGACCTTGAGTTTGTGTGCGTCGGCTGCCTTCATGCGCTCGGGTCTTGCCAGGGTAAGAGATGTTTCACGTCGTACTCTACCAGCCGGAAATTCCGCCGAATACCGGCAACATCATACGCCTTTGCGCCAACACGGGCAGTACTCTGCACCTGATACATCCGCTCGGTTTCGAACTCGATGATCGCCGCCTGCGCCGCGCCGGGCTGGACTACCGCGAATTCGCTACCGTGCAGGAGCACACCACGCTGGAAGCGTTCTCCCGCAGCGTGCAACCGCGCACGCTGCGCGGCGTGTCGACACGCGGCAGCCGCCTGTACACGGATGTCGCCTACCGGCCGGGAGACGCGCTGTTGTTCGGGCCGGAAACGCGGGGGCTGCCGCCCGCAATACTGGAGCAGCTCGGGCTGGATGCCATACTACGCGTACCGATGTTCAGCGGCAGCCGCAGCCTCAACCTGTCGAACGCCGTCGCCGTGCTGGTCTTCGAGGCCTGGCGTCAGCAGTCCTTCGCGGGTGCGGTCGATTCACTCTGAGCGCATATCCTCGCGGGCGAGCAGGTTGTGTACCGCCGCTGGTGCGGTCAGTCCCTCGTGCAGCACCATGTAGACCTGTTCGGAGATCGGCATCTCGACATCCCAGTTGCGGGCGAGCTGCACGACCTCGCGCGCGGTATTGAAACCTTCCACCACCTGTCCGATTTCGCGCACGGCCGCATCCAGCGGCTTGCCGCGGCCGAGGGCAAGCCCGAGACGCCGGTTGCGCGACAGGTCGTCGGTGCAGGTCAGGATAAGATCGCCCATGCCGGCAAGCCCCATCAGGGTCTCGCGCCGTGCGCCCATGGCATCGCCAAGCCGGATGATCTCGGCCAGGCCGCGCGTGATCAGCGCGGCGCGGCTGTTGGCGCCGAGCTGCAGGCCGTCGGTGATCCCTGCCGCAATCGCGAGCACGTTTTTCACCGTTCCGCCGAGCTGCACGCCGATCATGTCCGCGCTGGTGTATACGCGCATCACCTCGCCGTGCAGACGGGCGGCCAGGTCACCGGCGAAGGCCGGATCGCTGGCGGCAACCGTCAGTGCGGTCGGCAGGCCCCGCGCCACCTCGAGGGCGAAGGTGGGGCCGGACAGCACGGCGGCGGGGAAGCGGGTGCCCGCGACTTCCTCGAGTACCGCGCTCATGAACTTGCCGGTGCCATACTCGAGGCCCTTGGTCGCCCAGGCAATGCGCGATCGGGCGTCGAGCAGCGGCAACAGGTGCGTGAGGACTTCACGGAATGCATGACTTGGCACCACGATCAGCAGATCGCGCGCGGCACTCACCGCCGGCGCAAGCTCCGACTCGATGCGCAAATTGTCCGGGAAGGCGATCCCGGGGAGAAATTCACGGTTCTGCCGCGCGTCGGCCAGCCGCTGCATGAACGCGGGTTCATGCCCCCAGAGGATGGTATCGTTGCTGTTCGCCGCCAGGCGTATCGCCAGTGCCGTACCCCAGGATCCGGCACCGAGTACAGTTATGGGTCCACGGCTCATGTTGTCAGTGCCGGCGCGGTTTCCCGATCGCTGTCGGGCTGGCCCGGTGCCGTCTCAGTTGACGTCCTTGCGCTGCGCGGCGGCTTCCGCCAGCCGCTTCTTGAAGATCATCTCGAAATTCACCGGGGAGAGCACCAGCTGCGGGAATCCGCCGCGTGACACCAGATCCGCTATCACGAACGAGGCGTAGGGATAGAGCAGCTGCGGGCAGTACACGTTGATGATGTTGCGCAGTGTGTCCTTGTCGATGCCCTGCAGCAGGAAGATGCCGGCCTGCTGCACCTCCGCGAGGTAGGCAGTGGTATCCTCCACCTTGACGGTGGCGGTCAGGGTCAGGACCACTTCGAAATGGTTGTCCGCCAGCTCGGTGACTTTCTGCCCCAGGTCGAGATTGAGGGCGGGCTTCCATTCGCGCGTGAAGATATCTGGCGAATTCGGCGTTTCGAAAGAGATGTCCTTGGTATACACCTTCTGCGTGTGGATGACCGCAGTGTTCCCCTGGTTCTGCGTGTTGTTCTGTTCCGATCCGGCCATGGCTGTCGTTCCTGGTGGGCTGATGGTTGTTGTCTGCAGCGGCACCGTACCCGGACGGGTGGCGCCACCGGTTTATTTTCTGGCGAGCGGCAGCTCGGCCTTCTGCCACCCGAGTATACCGCCTCTCAGGTTGTATACGTTCTCGAATCCATCCTTGCGCAGACGGCTGCAGAATCCCGTTGAACGATTGCCGCTGTTGCAATACACGATCACCGGCCTGCCACGGTACTTCTCGAGTGCTGTGAGTTTGTCGGCGCTCGGTACGTGTATGGCATTCGCCACGTGTCCATCGCCGTATTCCTTGTCACTGCGCATGTCGATCATGACGGCATTGTCGTGATTGAGCAGGCGGATGGCTTCACCCGGACCGACCTCGCTGACACCGCTCAGCCGCTGACGCAACTCGCCGCCGATCAGCATGGCGAGCAGCGCGAACAGTGCGAACACGAGTGCCGGATGGTTGCCGCTGAATTCTATGAGTTGGTTGATTTCCATTGTTCCCTCGGATGCTGGGCGCGACCCTGGGCGCAGGCCGCGCTTTCGCAGTCAGTCTGTATACGCGGCAGCCGGGCCGGCGCCGGCGTCAGGGGCTGGTGCAGAATACTTCGCGCATCATGCTGATCAGCCGCAGTGTGCGCGAGTCCCCGACACGGTAATACACACGGTTGGCATCCTTGCGTGATGCCAGGATACCCTTGTCCCGCAGGATGGCCAGATGCTGCGAGATGTTGCTCTGCGAAGTACCGACGCGCTCGACGATGTCCTGCACGCTGATCTCCTGGTCGCCCAGGGTGCACAGGATCTTCAGCCGCAGGGGATGCGACATGGCTTTGAGTGAGCGCGATGCCCGGTCGATGTCCTCGGCACGGGTGAGCAGTGATTCGTTGCTTGCTGTCATTCAGCAGCCTCTCTGAGTTGGGTGTTGCTGCGATAGGTTACTGCATTCATTACTAAAACATTATACAATAATAAGCCTTTCGGGCCATATCCGGCGCAATTTTCCGCATGGCCGGGCAGGCCCGGCCGGCCTTGCCCCTACGGTCCGCCCCCGTGTTGGCGATAGAACGAATGATACTTTAGACTTCGCCCCGACCTTATGAGTGGAAAGCCAGCACAGCACCGTAATCGCCCTGCAAGGCCCATGGTTTTGTTGATCCTGGACGGCTGGGGCTACAGCGAGATCCCCCAGCACAACGCCATTGCCGCAGCGCGCAAGCCGGTGTGGGATGCGCTCTGGCGCGAGCATCCCCACATGCTGATACGCACCTCGGGTGCCGCCGTCGGCCTGCCTGCGGACCAGATGGGGAATTCCGAGGTCGGCCATCTCAATCTCGGCGCCGGGCGCGTGGTCTACCAGGAATTCACCCGCGTCAGCCGTGCCATCAAGACCGGGTCGTTCTTCACCAACCTGACCCTGACCGACGCCGTCGACAAGGCCATCGAGAGCGACCGGGCGGTGCACATCCTCGGCCTGCTGTCCCCCGGCGGGGTGCACAGCCACGAGGAGCATATCCATGCCATGGTCGAGCTCGCCGTGCAGCGCGGCGCACGGCAGGTCTATCTGCACGCCTTCCTGGACGGCCGCGACACCCCGCCGAGCAGTGCCGAACCCTCCCTCCGGGCCATGGAGGAACAGTTCGCCCGGCTGCAGGGCGGCCGCTTCGCCTCGGTGATCGGCCGTTACTATGCCATGGACCGCGACCACCACTGGCCGCGGATCCAGGCCGCCTATGACCTGATCACCCAGGGCAAGGCGGACTACACCGCCCCCGATGCGCTGAGCGCGCTCGCTGCGGCCTATGCGCGCGGTGAGGGCGACGAGTTCGTCAAGGGCACCGCGATTGTGCCGCCGGGTACCGCGCCGGTGCGTGTCGAGGACGGCGACGTGGTCGTGTTCATGAATTACCGGTCCGACCGCGCGCGCCAGATCACGCGGCCGTTCATCGAATCCGGTTTCGAGGGCTTCCAGCGCGAGGTCCAGCCGCGCCTGGCGGATTTCGTCAGCCTCACCGAGTACAAGTCCGATTTCAAGATTCACGTGGCCTATCCCGCCGAACGCCTGAAAAACGTCTTCGGCGAATATATATCCAACCACGGTCTGCGCCAGCTGCGCCTGGCGGAGACGGAGAAATATGCCCATGTCACGTTCTTCTTCAACGGCGGCGTCGAGCAGCCGTTCGAGGGCGAGGATCGCATTCTGGTGAAGTCGCCGATGGTGGCTACCTACGACCTGCAGCCGGAGATGAGTTCCGGCGAGGTGACCGAACATCTCGTCGAGGCGCTCGCGGGCGGTTCCTACGATGTCATCATCTGCAATTACGCCAACCCGGACATGGTCGGACATTCGGGCAAATTCGATGCGGCGGTCAAGGCGATCGAGGCCGTCGATCGCGCGCTCGGACGTGTGTTCGAGGCAGTGCAGGCATGCGGCGGCGAAATGCTGATCACCGCCGATCACGGCAATGCCGAGCAGATGCTGGACGAGGAAACCGGCCAGCCGCACACGGCCCACACCAGTAACCTGGTGCCGCTGATCTATGTCGGCCGGCCGGCAGCCATGGCCGAGCACGGTGCGCTTTCGGATGTGGTGCCGAGCATGCTTTACCTGATGAACATGGAAGTACCGCCGGAAATGACCGGCACCACGCTCATCAACCTGCAGCCGCAAAGCGGCGCACAAGACCCGCCAGCGGCTGCCGCCAAACTGCATGGCTAGGCGGCACGCGCCCACCGCGCCGGCAATCCGACCGTCAGTCTGCTGCATGCATCTCCGTGCCGGCCTGCTTGCCGCCGCGTGTCTGCTGCTACAGCTGGCGCCGCCCGATGCAGCCGCCGCGGGCAACGCCCAGATCGCCCAGGAAACGGAAAAGCTGCAGCAGCTGCGCGCACGCATCAAGGCCCTCACGGACGAGCTGACGTCGGTCCGCGGCGAGCACGACGCAGAACAGGCGCGGTTGGAACAGACCGACCGGTCGATCGGGCGTATCACCGCGGAACTGCGCAAGCTGGATGTACGCGAGGCCGAGGCACGGCAGGAGCTGTCCCGACTCGAGGCGTCGCGCGACAGCGCCAGGACGCGGCTCGAGCAGATGCACGGCACGCTGGTGCGGGAGCTCAGGGCGGCCTACCGTAACGGGCGTCAGGAACGCATCAAACTCCTGCTGAACCAGGAAGACCCCGCGCAGGTGGGGCGCATGCTGATCTATCAGGGGTACTTCACTCGGGCCCGCAGCCGGCGCATGGACGAGTTTCGTACTACCCTGGAGCAGTTGCAGGATGCCGAGCGCGTGGTGCGTGAACAGCAGGCGGCGTTGGGCGAGTTGCGGGCCGAACGGGAGCGGCAGATCGCCGGACTCGATGCGGAAAAGGCGCAGCAGGCGGACATCGTCGCCCAGCTCAAGCGGCGCCTGGCCAGCGGGACCGCGGAGCTGGGGAAACTCGAGGCTGATGCCGAACGGGTCAACAAGCTGCTGGTAGCGCTGCAACAGGCACTGCGTGATCTCCCGGCGCCAGGCGACAACCGTCCCTTGGCCAAGCTCAAGGGCAAGCTGGCCTGGCCGGTCGCCGGCCGCATCAGCATGGGGTACGGGGCGCAGCTGGGCGCCGGCAAGATGCGCGCGCGCGGTGTACACATCACCACCGCGGCTGGTGCCGATGTCCACGCCATCGCCCGCGGGCGGGTCGTCTTCGCCGACTGGCTGCGTGGCTTCGGCCTGCTGCTGATCCTGGATCATGGCGACGGCTACATGTCGTTGTATGGTGAAAACAGCAGTCTATACAAGGATGTCGGCGCCAAGGTTGGCGCCGGCGAGGTGGTTGCCGCGGCCGGCAGCAGTGGCGGTCAGCAGCGCACCGGGCTGTACCTCGAGTTGCGCAAGGACGGCCAGCCGCTGGATCCCGGCAGCTGGTTCAAGGGGCGACCGCTTGCGCAGCAGGCCAGCCGCGCTGGCGGGGATTGAATCCGCGCCGCTTTTTCCGGTCCAATCCGGAGCCGGCAAGGGGCAGCGGGTGTGCTTGAGAAGATTTTGCTGCAGGCCGATACCGCTAATAGCAACGCTGTGATAATGTTGATATGTCCCGATAACAGCGCAACGGCTGGCAGCATCAGCGGGATGCCGCCCGGTTAGCGCACGACGGACACGAGAGATGAAATCCATACTGAAAGCGAACATTCACAGTTATCTGCTCCTGCTAACCGGCCTGGTGACAGGCGTCCTGGTTTCGATCGGGCATGGTGTGCTGGCGGAGCGCGAGACGGTACAGGCCACGCTGCCGATCGAGGAGCTGCGCACCTTCAGTGACGTGTTCGGGCGGATCAAGAACGACTACGTCGTCGACGTGGATGACAAGGAGCTGATCGAGAACGCGATACGCGGCATGCTTGCAGGACTGGATCCGCACTCGTCCTATCTCGACTCGGAACAGTTCAACGAACTGCAGGTCGGCACCACGGGTCAGTTCGGCGGGCTCGGCATCGAGGTCGGCATGGAAGACGGTTTCGTCAAGGTGATCGCGCCGATCGACGACACACCCGCGCAGCGTGCGGGCATCCTCGCGGGTGATCTCATCATCCGTCTCGATGAGACGCCGGTGAAAGGCATGTCCCTCAACGACGCGGTCAAGATCATGCGCGGGGAGCCAGGCAGCGACATCGTGCTGACCATCGTGCGCGAGGGCGTCGACCAGCCGATCAAGGTGACCATCACCCGCGACGTGATCAAGGTGAAGAGCGTCAAGTCGCGCATGCTCGAGGATGGCTATGCCTACCTCCGCATTTCCCAGTTCCAGTCTCAGAGCGCGACCAACATGGTCGACGAGATCAACAAGCTCAAGAAGGAGCATGGCGGCAAGCTGGACGGGCTGGTGCTCGACCTCCGCAACAATCCGGGCGGCGTGCTCAACGGCGCCGTGGCCGTGTCCGATGCCTTCCTCACCAAGGGCCTGATCGTCTATACCGAGGGCCGCATCGCCGATTCCAAGCTGCGCTTCAATGCCACGCCGGATGACATCCTGGACGGCGCGCCGCTCGTGGTGCTCGTCAACCAGGGTTCCGCCTCTGCCTCGGAGATCGTCGCCGGCGCCCTGCAGGATCACAAGCGCGCGATCATCATGGGTGCGAAAACCTTCGGCAAGGGCTCGGTGCAGACCATCCTGCCGCTGAGTAACGACTCCGCGCTCAAGCTGACCACGGCGCGCTACTACACGCCGTCCGGGCGTTCCATCCAGGCCGAGGGCATTACTCCGGACATCCCGCTCGAGCCGGTGCAGGTGTCGGCGGTGGACAAGGACATCGAGCCGCTGAAGGAAGCGAACCTGACCAAGCATCTCGAAAACGGCAGCAGTAACGGCAAGCAGAAGTCCGATGACGGCAAGACGGACAGCGAGGCGAGCAAGCTGCTGAAAGACGATTACATGCTCTACGAAGCACTCAACCTGCTCAAGGGCCTGTCAATCCTGCAGGCACGCATGCAGTAGCAGCGTGCCGGCCCGGATGCCGTTCCGAACCGGCTGGAGCGTTCTCTGCCTGTGCTGGCTGGCCGTGCTGGCACCGGCCGCGACAGCCGACGCGCTGGACGAGGGCGAGGCGGATCCGCAGCCGGTCATCGCACTGATCATCGACGACCTGGGTAACCGGCTGGGTGCCGGACGCCAGGTCGTCAGCCTGCCCGGTCCGGTTGCCTGTGCCTTTCTCCCGCGCGGCCCTTACACGCGGGAACTCGCGCGGCGCGCCCATGCGGACCACAAGGAGGTCATGCTGCACCTGCCGATGCAGGCGCTCGCGACCGAAACGCAGGCGGCGGAACAGGATGAGCTCACGCTGGACATGACCTTCACTCAGTTGCGCAGCGCGCTGGCACGGGATATCGCCGCGGTGCCGTTCGTCAGCGGTCTCAACAACCACCAGGGCAGCCTGCTCACCCGGCATCCCGGCAGCATGGCCTGGCTGATGCAGGCGATCGGCGAACACGGCAACCTGTTCTTCGTCGACAGCCGCACCACCAGCGCGACCGTGGCGCGCCGCGTGGCACAGGAATACGGCATCCCGAACAGTGAACGCAACGTCTTTCTCGACAACGAGGCGGAACTGGACGCCGTCCGCGCTAAATTCCGTGAACTGGTGTCCACGGCACGGCGCGAGGGCACGGCACTGGGCATCGGCCATCCCCACCCGGCAACACTCGAGGTGCTGCTGCAGGAGTTGGGTCGGCTTGATGCGCATGGAGTGCAGCTGGTCCCCGTCGCGCAGCTGATCGAACGGCAGAGCAACAGGCAACTGGCATGGCACGCGTCCTCGTCCCGCTAGCGCAGGGTTGCGAAGAACTGGAGGCGGTGACGGTCATCGACCTGCTGCGGCGTGCCGGTATCACGGTCGACAGCGCCGGACTGGACGGGCGGCCGGTGCGCGGTTCGCGTGGCACGGTACTGGTGCCGGACATTACCCTGGACGAGGCCCTGGCACGCGACTACGACATGATCGTGCTGCCCGGCGGTCTGCCCGGTGCCGACCACCTGCGCGACGATGCGCGCATCATCGAACTCGTTGCGCGGCTGGCGGAACAGGAGCGCTATACCGCCGCAATCTGTGCCGCGCCGCGGGTGCTGGCGCGGGCCGGCGTGCTGGACGGTCGCCGCGCCACGAGCTTTCCGGGCGCGCTCGATGTGGCGTCGGTGCCCGGTATCGACTACTGCGACGAGCCGGTGGTGCGGGACGGTACCGTCATTACCTCGCGCGGTCCCGGCACCGCCATGGACTTCGCGCTCGAACTCATCGATATCCTGGCCGGCCGGGAGCAGCGCGACACGGTCGAGGCAGCACTGCAACGCCCGCGCTGAGCGTGCTGCCTGGTGCAGACGGATAAGGCCGGCAGTCATGCGTATCATCGAGATCATCGCGGATTCCGGGCATATCGACACCCTGGCAGGCATCGCCGAGCAGCATGGGGTCGACGACTGCTGGTCGAGCCCGCCAGGCGAGGACGGCCGCTGCATGACACGGATGCTGGTCGACGATGCCGCGCGCCAGAAGGTGGTCGATACATTGCAGAACGTGCTCGGCGCCAGCGCCGGCACCCACATCATCATCCAGCCGGTCGAGGCGGTACTGCCGCGCAGCAGCGAGGAGAGTGAGCGGGAGAAGACCGGTGCGGGCAGTGGCAGCCAGACACGCGAAGAGCTGTATGACCGCATCAAGCGCGGTGCCCGCCTGGACCTGAACTACCTGCTGCTGGTGGTGCTGTCCACGGTGGTGGCATCCATCGGTCTGGTCGAGGACAACGTCGCCGTCATCGTCGGTGCCATGGTGATCGCGCCGCTGCTGGGTCCGAACATCGCCCTGGCATTTTCCGTCGCGCTCGGCGACCGCAGGCTGATGTGGCAGGCGCTGCAGACCAACCTTGCCGGGATCGGGCTGGCGCTGCTGATGTCGATCGCGACCGGCGCCCTGTGGCAGGATCGCGTGCAAAGCAGCGAAATCCTCGTCCGTACCGATGTCGGTCTGGCCGGCGTTGCACTGGCGCTTGCATCCGGCGCCGCCGCCGTGCTGTCACTGGTGACCGGGCTTTCCAGCACCCTGGTCGGTGTCATGGTCGCGGTGGCGCTGCTGCCGCCGACGGCGACGCTGGGGATGATGCTGGGCAGCGGGCAGTACTACCTGGCCTCGGGCGCCGGTCTGCTGCTGGCCGTCAACGTGGTATGCATCAACCTGGCCGCGAAGCTGATGTTCATCTTCCGGGGGGTGCAGCCGCGCACCTGGCTCGAAAAGAGCAAGGCCCGCCAGTCACTGCTGATCACGACCCTGTTCTGGATTGTCGCGCTGGCCTTGCTGATGACCGCCATCAGCGTGCGCCACAGCCTGCAGGGCTGATCAGTCGCGATCGCCCGGCCAGCTCAGCAGCAGCAGGACCAGGCCGGCGATACCTGCCAGCCAGGTGAGCAGCGGCGCGCCGAATATCATCGCCGGCGCATAGCCGTCCAGCCCGTAGATCACGGCGGCGGACAGCAGCAGGCTGCCACCGGTGACGGCGCCGACCGTGCGCCTGTTGGCTCGACGCAGCTCATGCCGCAGGTGCCGCAGGTCGTCGGAGCGCCAGTGCACTTCCAGCTTGCCGGTGCTGGCCTGTGTCAGCACGCGATGCGCGAGCAGCGGCAGTTCCGGCAGCGCGGTATTCCAGTCCGGCACGTTCTCCCTGATGCTGTGCAGCAGCGAGCGTGCGCCGAGTTGCTCGCTCATGGTACGTTCCAGAAAGGGCTTGGCGGTCTTCCACAGATCGAGTTCCGGGTACAGTTGGCGTCCCAGTCCCTCGATGTTGAGCAGTGTCTTCTGCAGCAGCACCAGCTGCGGCTGCACCTCCATGTTGAAACGACGCGCCGTCTGGAACAGGCGCAGCAGCACGTTACCGAAGGAAATCTCCTTGAGCGGCTTCTCGAAGATCGGTTCGCAGACCGTGCGGATCGCCGACTCGAATTCATCCACCCGCGTGCCGTCCGGGACCCATTCGGATTCGACGTGCAGCTCGGCCACGCGCCGGTAGTCACGGTTGAAGAAGGCAAGGAAGTTTTCCGCCAGGTAGCGCTGGTCGACCGGATTCAGCGTACCCATGATGCCGAAGTCGACGGCCATGTAACGACCATCGCGCCCCACGAAGATGTTGCCGGGATGCATGTCGGCATGGAAGAAGTTGTGGCGGAATACCTGCGTGAAGAAAATTTCCACGCCGCGTTCGGACAGCTGTTTCAGGTCGATGCCGCTCGCGCGCAGTGCGCCGACGTCGCTGATCTGGATGCCGCGGATGCGTTCCATGACCATGATCTCGGGGCGGCAGTAGTCCCAGTAGACCTCCGGTACGTACAGCAGATTGGTGCCGGCGAAATTGCGTCGCAGCTGTGAGGCATTGGCGGCCTCGCGCAGCAGATCGAGCTCGTCGTACAAGGTTTTTTCGAACTCGGCCACCACCTCGCGGGGGCGCAGCCGGCGGCCGGTCTTCCAGTAGCGCTCGGCCAGGCCGGCAACCGTGTAGAGCAGGTTGACGTCGCGTTCGATGAGATGCCGCACGTTGGGCCGCAGGACCTTGATGACGACCTCGCTGCCGTCCTGCAGACGCGCGGCGTGCACTTGTGCAATGGAGGCCGAGGCCAGCGGTGTTGCGTCGAACGCTGCGAACATGCCGGTCACCGGGCAGCCGAAGACCTTCTCGATCTGCGCCCGTGCCAGGCTGCCGGGAAACGGCGGCACGTCATCCTGCAGGTGCGCGAGTTCCAGCGCGATGTCCTCGGGCAGCAGGTCCTGACGGGTGGACAGGATCTGGCCGAACTTCACGTAGATCGGCCCGAGCTCCTCCAGCGCGCGGCGGATGCGCACGCCGCGCGGCCCGCGCCGGCGCGGGATCCAGTTCCACGGCGCGAGGTAGTACAGGAAACGGAATGGCCGGAACAGGTGGGTCGCGAGGATGATTTCGTCCAGCCCGTGCCGGACCAGCACGAAGTTGATATGGATCAGACGGACGATCTGCGCTGGCCGAATCATGCCGGCTTGGCCCATCGCGTACGCTGGTGGCGGGCTTGCCGGAAGCCGCCGCTGCGGCCCGGGCCGTTCCCGCGACCGCAGCGTGACAGCGCCTGCTGCCTGCTGCCGTGCGCCGCGCCTGTCGTGGTCACCCTGCGCAGGACGGGTATGCCTGCGTGTGCTTGGATCCCGCACGCGGCCGCCGGCCGGATGCGCGGGGCTAACCCGGGTTTTGTAGCTGCATCAATACGCGACATACCTGTTCTATCCATGCTGTCAACGCAGCCGCGGCCGGCGCTGGCGCGCTATGCGGGCTGCGTGTCCTCATCGCGGCTCTGCAGGCGCCGGATACGGGCCGCCAAGCGGTCTGTATCCGTGCGCAGGCGGGCGACGTCGGCGGCGAAGTTCTCTATCTCGATGCGGGCCGGCAACAGGCGCAGCTCTTCCCTGAGATAGTCGCCGATGTCCTGCTCCAGGGTCAGCCGACCATGCCGCAGTACCCTGCCTGCCCGGCGCGCGGCGTTGCCCAGCCGGCGGGCGATGGCATCGCCGGTGAGCCGTGCGAGCTGTTCCTCCCAGTCGATGTCCATCGCGTCGAGGATGGCCTTGAATTCCTGCCCGGTCTCGACGTCGCCGCTGATAGTGACCGCGCCGCTGAACAGGGGTGCGCCACTGTCGCTGCCGAGCCCTAGCCGCGCCAGTGCCAGCGGGCTGCCGTGCAGCATGGTATCGGGCGGGCCTTCGTGCGTGCTGCTGACGTGCAGCCCGTGATCGCCGGGATACAGGTACAGCTGCAGGCCCAGTCCGGTGATGTCGATGCCGATGCAGCGTCCTTCCAGTGCCGCCATGCGGGCACGATTGTCGGGATCGAGGCCCATCCAACCATTGGCGGCGGCCTCGAGCGCATGCACGAGGCCCGCCGGCAGGGCGAATGCGCCGGATGCGGGCCGGTCGCGCTCGTGTTCAGAATCGGTAACCACGGTGGATGGCGACGATGCCGCCACTGAGGTTATGCCAGTCGCATTGCTCGAAGCCGGCTTGTTCCAGCATGCCCTGCAGCGTTTGCTGGTCCGGGTGCATGCGGATGGATTCGGCCAGGTAGCGGTAGCTGTCGGCGTCGCGTGCGACCAGCTTGCCGAGCCGTGGCAGGATGCTGAAGGAATAGAGGTCGTAGGCCGGTTTGAGCAGCGCTACGGGGCGCGAGAATTCCAGCACCAGCAGGCGCCCGCCCGGGCGCAGCACCCGGTGCATCTCGTTTAGCGCCTGCTGCTTGTCGGTGACGTTGCGCAGCCCGAATGCGATGGTGACCAGGTCGAAGCTGCGGTCGGGGAACGGCAGCTGCTCGGCATTGGCCTGCGCAAAGGTCACGTTGGCGCTGATGCCGTGATCCAGCAGGTTGCTGCGACCGTTGTTCAGCATGGCGTCATTGATGTCCGACAGCACGATGTGACCCTGCGCGCCGACGAGCGGCGCCATCAGCCGGGCCAGGTCGCCGGTGCCACCCGCGAGGTCCAGGATGCATTGTCCTGGGCGGATGCCCGCCATGTTGACGGCATAGCGTTTCCACAGCCGGTGTACGCCGAACGACATGAGATCGTTCATCAGGTCGTAGCGGTCGGCGACTGAATCGAATACCGCGCGCACGCGCCCGGCCTTCTCGGCCACGGGCACGTTACGGAATCCGAAATGGGTCATCTTCTCTGGCATGGCGGCCTGACTGTCTGGATTTATTGTTAATTTACCGCAAAGGCGCACGGCGCGCAGGGGAAAATACCGCTGCGGCCGCGGTCGTCACTGCGCCTTGCGGGGGTGGCCGGCGGCGGCCAGCCGCGCCAGGTATTCCTGCCAGTAGCGCGCCTGGTGCTTGCCCAGGTCGTAGAGGGTTTCCCAGGAATAGATGCCGGTATCATGCCCGTCGTCGAAGGTCGGCTGGATGGCATAGGTGCCGACCGGTTCGACGCGCGTGATCATGACGTCCTCCTTGCCGATCTGCAGCACGCCCTGTCCGGGCCCGTGCCCCTGCACCTCGGCCGACGGCGAATGCACGCGCAGGAATTCATAGCTCAGCGAGAAATTCTCGCCGTTATCGAAGGTGATCTTCAGGACACGCGATTTCTGGTGCAGGCTGATTTCTACGGGTTTCGGGGTGCCGGGCATGGTGCTTCCTTCTTCAGGGTGTGGTGTCGGTACGGCGCAACAGGCGTGGTCAGAGTATATACCGGCTCAGGTCTTCGTCCTGTACCAGTGCGGACAGGTGTTCGTCCACATAGTCCGCATTGATGCGGGCGGTACTGCCGGCGTGGTCGGTTGCCTCGAACGAGATCGACTCCAGCAGCCGCTCCATGACCGTGTGCAGGCGCCGTGCGCCGATATTCTCGGTCCGGGCGTTGATGTTGCTGGCGATTTCCGCGATCCGCTCGATGCCGTCGGGGCTGAACTCCAGCGCCACGGCCTCGGTGGCGAGCAGCGCCGTGTATTGTTCGGTCAGCGAGGCGTCCGGTTCGGTCAGGATGCGCACGAAATCCGCGGCATTGAGGTCGTCCAGTTCGACCCGGATCGGCAGGCGGCCCTGCAGTTCCGGGATGAGATCGGACGGCTTGGACAGGTGGAACGCGCCCGAGGCGATGAACAGGATATGGTCGGTCTTGATCATGCCGTGCTTGGTGGTGACCGTGCAGCCTTCCACCAGCGGCAGCAGATCGCGCTGCACGCCCTCGCGCGAGACGTCCGGACCGCTGCTCTCGCCGCGTCGTGTGACCTTGTCGATCTCGTCGATGAACACGATGCCGTTCTGCTCGACATTCTCCAGCGCCCGGTGCTTGAGCTCGTCCTCGTTGACCAGTTTCGCGGCCTCTTCCTCGGTCAGCAGCCGGCGCGCGTCGCGGATGCGCAGCTTGCGGGTGCGGCTGCGCTTGCCGCCCATGTTCTGGAACATGTCCTGCAGCTGGCCGGTCAGTTCCTCCATGCCGGGCGGTGCCATGATCTCCACGCCGACCGGGGTTGCCGCCAGCGTGATCTCGATCTCCTTGTCGTCGAGGGCGCCCTCGCGCAGGCGCTTGCGGAATTTCTGCCGGGTATCGGATTCAGCCGGCCCGGCCTCGTCCGGGGCCATGCTCCTCGGCGCGGGCAGCAGTGCGTCCAGGATGCGCTCCTCGGCGGCATCCTCGGCGCGGTGGCTGACCTTCGCCATGGCAGCCTCGCGTTCCATTTTCATGGATGCGTCGACAAGATCGCGGATGATCGATTCAACATCGCGCCCTACATAGCCAACTTCGGTGAATTTCGTTGCCTCTACCTTGATGAAGGGGGCGTTGGCCAGTCGCGCCAGACGGCGTGCGATCTCGGTCTTGCCCACGCCCGTTGGCCCGATCATCAGTATGTTCTTCGGCGTGATCTCCGGACGCAGGGATGCGTCCACCTGCATGCGGCGCCAGCGGTTGCGCAGGGCGATGGCGACGGCGCGCTTGGCGGCATCCTGGCCGATGATGTGCTTGTCCAGTTCCTGGACAATCTCTCTGGGGGTCATTTCCGACATGTTGGCTGCAGTTGCTGAATGTATTTCGCCGCGGGCGAACGGTTGCTTAGGGTTGAGTGATTCTCGGGTGTCGAGTTCAGGCCGTCGCGAGCTCTTCGAGCACCAGGTTGCCGTTGGTATAGATGCAGATGTCGGCGGCAATACGCAGGCCCGTCGCGGTGATGGCGCGCGCATCGAGTTCGGTATGCTCCAGCAGGGCGCGGGCGGCCGCCTTGGCGTAGGCCCCACCCGAACCGATGGCCATCAGCGACTGCTCCGGCTCGATGACATCGCCGTTGCCGCTGATGATCAGCGAGGTCTCGCGGTCGGCCACGGCCAGCAACGCCTCGAGATTGCGCAGCATCTTGTTGGTGCGCCAGTCCTTGGCCAGTTCGACGGCGGCACGGGTCAGCTGACCGCTGTGCTTCTCCAGCTTGGCCTCGAACAGCTCGAACAGGGTGAAGGCGTCGGCGGTGCCACCGGCGAAGCCAGCGATCACGCGGTCGTTGTACAGCCGGCGCACCTTGCGGGCGTTGCCCTTCATCACCGTGTCGCCCATGGTGACCTGGCCGTCACCGCCGATGACGACGCTGTTGCCGCGTCGCACCGAGAGTATGGTTGTCCCGCGAAACTGATCCACCTGCTGACTCCTGCCGGCTCAAGGGCGCCCGATTGTACACCATAGTATTGGGGCGGTCGGTCCGATCCCAATGGCGGACCGAATACCCGGGCGAATGACGGTCACTCAGCGGTCGCTGCCATCACACAGCAGCCAAAAATTCGTGTTAACGCCAAATAAATAGTTTTCACCAATTCATGTCTAGTCCGGTCCGGGTGTTGCCGTGGCGACGGTCCATTACCTCCGGGGTGCTGCTGCGGGCGGGAACGGGGGGATTGCGGAATGGCTGTTGCCGGCATCGTACGCCGATGCATCGTTCAGATTTTAATGAATAAATAATTAATAATTATAGTTGAATATAAATCTGTTGTTATCGCAAATCGGCGATGCCGTGGCAGATCCGGCCACTGTCGCGGGCAGGCACGACTCAGGTATCGCGGAGCTTGCGAGCCCGCGGATGGGCCTGGTCATAGACCTGGGCGAGGTGCTGGAAGTCGAGGTGGGTATAGATCTGGGTGGTGCTGATGTCGGCATGTCCGAGCAATTCCTGCACGGCGCGCAGGTCGCCGCTCGACTCCAGCAGATGACTGGCGAAAGAATGGCGCAGGGTATGCGGGTGCAGGTTGCCCGGCACCTGACGCAGGCGGGCCCGCTGCCGGACGCGTTGCTGCACGGCGCGGGCGCCCAGCCGGCGGCCGCCGCGACCGGTGAACAGCGCGGATTCGCCGGGGGCGGCGGGGCGGACGGCACGCCACGACCGCAGCGCCGCGACGGCCTTGGCGCCGACCGGCACGACCCGGGTCTTGGCGCCCTTGCCGGTGACGCGCACCACGCGCTCGTCGAGATCGACATCGCCGAGATCGAGCGCGACCAGCTCGGCCAGGCGCAGGCCGGATGAATAGAACAGTTCCAGGATGGCGATATCCCGCACGATCAGCGGATCGTCGCTGTGCCCGCGCAGCAGGCGGTCGAGGTCGTCCACCCCTAGGGTTTCGGGCAGGTGGCGCGGGGTACGCGGGGCCTGCACGTCGAGGCCGGGGTTGCTGCGTACGGCACCTTCGCGCAGCAGATAGTTGAAGAAGGTGCGCAGGGCAGAGAGCCGGCGCTGGATGCTGCGGCCGCTGAGCCCGCGCCGATGGGCCTGGGCGGCATATTGGCGCACCTGGCGGGCATCGAGCCGCTGCCAATCATGAATGTCCTGGTCACGGCACCAGGCGAGCAGTTCCTCGAGGTCGCGCCGGTAATGTCGGTGTGTGTTGGCCGCCAGCCGGCGTTCGGTCTGCAGGTGATGCAGGAAGCGCGCTATCCAGGCGGCGGCGTCGGCGCTCACGGATGGCTGGCAGGGCGGTGGTCTGCCTCAGGCTTCCTGCCCGGCAGGCGTCATGATGCCGATCTTCTTGGTATGCAGGGCCAGCAGGGTGCCGAGCAGTTCCCCCAGGTGGGTCAGGAACAGCGTGCCCATGCCGGGATGAAAGTGGCTGGCCTCCTGGCTGCCGATGGCGAGCAGCCCGAAGCCGCATTTCTGGCCCAGCGGGACCAGGGCGGCCGACTCGATGGCCTGGGCCTGGTCGCCGAACAGGTACTGCAGCTGTTCCTTCTTGAACCGGCCGCACTGCGGGCGCGCGCTCTTGAGAAAGGTTTCGAAGTGTTCCAGGTCGGGGCTGTCCGGGAGGAAGATCTCGACGCCGTACTCGCGCGCCTGCACGTCTGACAGGCCGATGATGCGTAGGGTAACCGTGTCGGCATGGAATTCGCCGAGCAGGTTGTCCCGCAGCGTGTCCAGCAGCGCCTCCAGCGAGTTGCAGCCGATCAGGTCCAGCGTCAGCTGGTGCATGCGCTCGTTCAGGCGGTTGTTGTCGCGCGCCACCTGCACCAGGTCCATCAGTTTGCGCTTGAGCTGGCTGTTCTGGTCGCGCAGCACCTTCACCTGGTGCTCGACCAGCGAGATCGCCGGACCGCAGCTATGGGGTATCTCCAGGCTCGCCAGCAGGCTGGTGTTGTTCTGGAAGAACTCCGGGTTGTCGCGCAGGTAATCGGCGACGGCCTTCTCGTCCGGCGGCTCGGCCACCGGGCGGGTCTGCTGCGATGTGGTCATAGCTGGATGCGCCCCTGGTATACGGTCGTGGCGGGTCCCGTCATCATAACCGGATGCCCCTCGCCAGGCCAGCTTACCACAAGTTCTCCGCCGCTCAGGATCACTTTCACCGTTTCATCCAGCTCCTCCCAGAGCCGTCCGGCCACCACCGCGGCGCAGGCGCCGCTGCCGCAGGCCAGGGTCTCACCGGCGCCGCGCTCATACACGCGCACATGCACCGTCGCTTCATCCAGGATCTGCATGAAACCGACATTGACCCGCTCCGGGAAACGCGGGTGGCGCTCGATCAGCGGACCCAGGGTGGCCACGGGCGCCGTGGCGATGTCTGCCACGAGCAGCACTGCATGCGGATTGCCCATGGAGAGGGCGCCGATCTCGTACGGCCGTCCCTCCACCTCCAGTGTGTAGTGCGTCGATTGCAGCGCCGCGGCGAACGGGATCTCGGCCGGCGCCAGCCGCGGCACGCCCATGTTGACGGTGATCTGGCCGTCCGGGTTGCGCACCAGCTCCAGTATGCCGTTTTGGGTTTCGACCCGGATGCGCGGCTTGTCGCTCAGGCCGCGCTCGTGCAGGAACTGCATGAAGCAGCGCGCGCCGTTGCCGCACTGGGCGACCTCGCCGCCGTCGGCGTTGAAGATGCGGTAACGGAAATCGGCTGCCGCCGAGCTGGCCGGTTCCACCAGCAGCAGCTGGTCGCAACCGATGCCGAAATGCCGGTCCGCCAGCCGGCGCACCGTTGCGGAATCGAGCGCGACCTGCTGGTTGATGGCATCGATCACGACGAAGTCGTTGCCGAGGCCGTGCATCTTGGTGAATTCGAGGCGCATGGTCGAATCGTGCCATGGATTGCAAGAAATATCTCGCACAATGTCGCAAAGCCGCAAAGATTCAACGCCACGGAGAACACAGAGGATCGATGGCTTCCGGTGCCCGCTCCCGGCAAGCACAAGCGCGCTTGATACACGCCATCTCGGATACCGTATGCGGGCCGTGTATATGCCGGAACCGCGCACGGGGGCAATCGATTCACTCCGTGCCCGCCGGGCAATGCGCGTGGTTGCGCGATACCGGCAGCTATGCCGGCAGCAGGTGCTCGCCGCGGTACAGGTCCTCGACGCGCTCGCGTTCGCGCACCACATGCACCCGGTTGCCGTCCACCATGACTTCGGCCGCGCGCGGCCGGGTGTTGTAGTTGGAGCTCATGCTGAACCCGTAGGCGCCAGCCGAGCGTATCGCCAGCAGGTCGCCCGTGGCGAGGTGGAACACGCGCTCGCGGCCGAGGAAATCGCCCGTCTCGCATACCGGTCCGACGACGTCGTAGACCGTGCCCGTACCGGTGCGCGGCTGTACCGGTTCGATTTCATGCCAGGCATTGTAGAGCGCCGGCCGCGCCAGGTCGTTCATCGCGGCATCGATGATGGCGAAATTGCGGTGCGCGGTGTGCTTGAGGTATTCCACGCGCGTGAGCAGGATGCCGGCATTGCCGGCGATGGCGCGGCCCGGCTCGAGCAGGATTTCCTGGGTGCGTCCGCCGAGACGCGCCAACAGGGCGTCGACATAACTCTCGGGCGAGGGCATCACGTCATCCGGGCGATAGGGGATGCCCAGCCCGCCGCCCAGGTCGATGTGCGCCAGACGGATCCCTTCCGCGTGCAGGCGATCGACCAGGACCAGCACGCGGTCCAGCGCATCCACGAACGGCGTCACTTCCTTGAGTTGCGAGCCGATGTGGCAGTCGATGCCGGTGATCTGCAGGTGCGGCAGCCTGGCTGCCGCACGGTAGGCATCCAGCGCCGCGTCCACTGCAATCCCGAACTTGTTGTCGCGCAGACCGGTGGAGATATAGGGATGGGTCTTCGCGTCGACATCGGGATTGACGCGCAGCGAGACCGGCGCCGTCCTGCCGCATGCGCCGGCGACATCGTTGAGACGCTCCAGCTCGGCTTCGGATTCGACGTTGAAGCAGCGGATGCCGGCCTCCAGCGCCAGGCGCATTTCGTCCGTGCGCTTGCCCACCCCGGAAAAGACGACCCGGCCGGTATCGCCGCCGGCGGTCAGCACGCGCTGGAGTTCGCCGCCCGAGACGATATCGAAGCCCGAACCGAGACGGGCGAGGGCCTGCAGCACCGCCAGATTGGAATTGGCCTTCACCGCATAACAGATCAGGTGCGGGTGTGCGGCCAGGGCGTCGTCGAATACGTGCCAGTGGCGCTCCAGTGTGGCACGCGAATAGACGTAACAGGGCGTGCCCACGCGCTGCGCGATTTCGTCGAGGGGGACCTGCTCGGCGTGCAGGACGCCGTCGTGATAGCGAAAGTGATCCATGTCTTACTCCCGGGTATCCGGGTCCTGCTGCGCAGCCGGCGGCGGGGCAGGCGTGGCCGGTGGCGGCGCTGTTTCCGGTTGCGGCAGGTACAACGGGCCGGTCTGACCGCAGCCGGCCAGGCAGGACAAGAGCAGCAGGAGCAGGGAGCGAGCGGGCATGGAGTCTCGGTTCATAGGCACCAGATGCGAGTATACGTGGACACTCCGGCAAACCCAATGCGCCCCGCGTCCGGGGGTGAACATCGCACCCGGCCTCGGGCATACTGGATGCATGACGACAACCCTGCTCGATGCGGTCGAGATCGATCCACCCGGCAAGCCGCGCGCCAGTATCCTCTGGCTGCACGGGCTCGGCGCCGACGGGCACGATTTCGAACCGCTGATACCCCAGCTCGACATCGTCGAGCGCCTCGGTGTGCGCGTGGTGCTGCCGCATGCGCCGCGGCGCCCGGTGACCATCAACGCCGGCCTGCGGATGCCGGCCTGGTACGATATCCTCGCGCTCGATTTCCGCATGCGCGAGGATGCCGCGGGTATCCGCGCCTCGCAGCAGCAGCTGGAAGCGCTGATCGTGCGCGAGCTCGATGCGGGCATACCGGCGGGTCGCGTTGTGCTCGCGGGGTTTTCGCAGGGCGGCGCGATCGCACTGCACACCGGGCTGCGCTATCCAAAGCCGCTGGCCGGCATCCTGGCGCTGTCCACCTACCTGCCGCTTCGCGACACGCTGGCCCGCGAGGCCGCCACGGCCAACCGCGCCACGCCGATTCTGATGCTGCACGGCACCCTCGATCCGGTCGTGCCGCTGCCGCTGGCGCAGTCGTCGCGGGATGCGCTGGTGCAGCAGGGGTATGCCGTCGACTGGCTCACCTGGCCGATGGCGCATGCGCTGTGCGCGGAGGAAGTGCAGGTCATCAGCACATGGCTGGACCGCCTGCTGGGCGGCTAATCAAATCGCCAGAGCGCAATCGGTCATGGCGTGTCCGCCGTCCGCGCGCCTGCGGGAGGTTGGATTTCTGCTGCAATCCGGGTAATGGAGACGGCTATGCACTGCATCAGCAGGTTTTCGATATCCGCACTTATGCCCTTGCCGGACGGCGGGATGTCGTGATTGACCCACCAGCCGCGATTGCCCACGGTACCCTGCATGTCGCACTCGTAGTGTTCTCCTGCCGCAGTTGTCTCGGCAGTTTCGACCGCGATGGCCAGTGGAACGGAGACGCCCGCCAGCCCGGGTGCGATGGTGGATGTTCCGATCACCGGCTTGAGTGCAACGGTGAATTTCAAAATGACGACTTTTTCATCCCGGAGTCTGCCGCCAAGCCTGGCATCGATCTCACTGTCGAGTATCTGAATCGGCAACGGTGCCAGGGTATCGTCGCCGTACTGTATGTACGTGACGCCGTCACCCCGCGTGAGCTTCATGTCAGGGGTCCTGTTATCCACCACATGACGCAGCTCGCCGGTGAACCGTGCGGCTGTGGACAGCTGCACCGGCTCGATCGGTTTCGTTTCCTGCATTGCACAACAGGCCAGCGCTAGCGCGGCAACGGCGGCTGTCGTGGAACAGGAAGGTGTTATCACGGTTCTTATTACAGTCTAGGTGCGCGCGTGCATCCTGCCGGTGGCGGCGGTCCACTGCGACCTGCGGATCACTCGAAGAACTCCACTGCGCCCGTTTCCAGCGAGTATTCCGCGCCCACGATCTGCAGTCTGCCCTGCTGGATCAGTTGTTCCAGCGTCTGCGAACCATGCTGCAGATGGTTTACCGAGGCCAGGATGTTGGAGCGGATCGAGGCTTCCAGCAGTTGCTCCGGGTGCTCGTGCAGTTCGGTTTGGAACAGGGGTTCGATTGCCGGCCGTATGCGATTCACGATCGACAGGACATTCAGCGACTGCGGCTTCGCCGGCAACATCAGCTCATCGATAGCTGCGGTGACCGCACTGCACATCGAATGCCCGAGCACGACAACCAGCGGCGTCCCGTAGCGTTCCGCGGCGAATTCGACGCTGCCGATCTGCGAGGGTGCTACGATATTGCCGGCGACCCGGATCACGAACAGGTCGCCCAGGCTCTGGTCGAAGATGATCTCTGCCGGCACCCTGGAATCCGAACATCCCAGTATGATGGCGAACGGCGCCTGCCCCTGGACCAGGTCGGCCCGCTGCATCTGCTTGACGATCGCATCGATGCTGCGCACACCTGCTACAAAGCGCTGGTTGCCTTCCTTCAGCCGCTGTATCGCCTCACTCGCAGCAATCATCGTTCACTATCCGTCACTCTTGTTGGCGCCGGGTTGCGGGTATTCGGACGCAACGAGAGCCGCTCCGGCCCAG
Organism: Pseudomonadota bacterium; assembly: GCA_041395565.1. Classification (NCBI taxonomy): domain Bacteria; kingdom Pseudomonadati; phylum Pseudomonadota; species Pseudomonadota bacterium. Next base: position 177,857 of record JAWLAI010000003.1, read on the forward strand.
GTGCACCGTCATAGACTGTGAACCGGTCCCGGCAGCACCGGCCGCGTCACACCGCGATCGAGCGCCCGCTTTCATTGCTGCGCGCTTCCAGCAGTGCGGCCTCGGCCCGCTCCAGCATGCTGTCGGCGTCGTCGTGCTTCTGGCACTGGGTGATGCCGAAACACGCCTGCAGTTCTGCGCCGAGCGATCCACTCAGTCCGGCCACCTGGTCGGCGAGCTTGTCCACCAGCTGCAATGCCGCGTCCTGGGTGGTTTCCTGCAGCACCAGCACAAAGTCGTAGTCGCCGTTGCAGCCGATCAGGTCCGCCCAGCGGGTCTGGTCCTTGAGCAGGTGCGCGACCTCGATCAGGGCGCGCTCGCGTTCCTGCTGGGGATTGCTGACCAGGCTCATGGCAACCACGGTGAGCGGGTGATTGTAACGGCGGCAGCGCGATACCATCGGTTCCAGCGTCACCTGCAGGCCGTATTTGCTGAGCAGCCCCGGCAGCTTCTGGTCACGCATGGACTGGCGCGCGAGCTGTACGGCGAGCGCGTCGCGCTCCTGTTTCAGGCGCAGGCGCTCGGTGTGGTCCTGGTAGAAGCGCACGATCATGTCCGGGCGGTCGCTGACGCTGACGGTCTCTACGGCGAACCAGCGTTCGTCGCCGTCTGGCATGACCCAGCTGACCAGCGAGCTGGTCGCCAGCAGCGGCGTGATCAGGGCCTCCGGCTGCGGGTCGCGGCCCAGGCCGTCGGCGGCCGCGCCGAGCAGGTCGGCGAAGGCACGGTTGAAGTAGCCGATCCGCCCCTGTTCCTCGAGCAGCATCGCCATCGGGCAGTGCTCCAGCAGCAGCAGCGCGGCGCTAAGCGGTAGGTCATTCATAGGCATCGTGTGGTCGTGGTGTCATCGTTGTCGTTTGCCGGCATGTCGCGTTCAGTACTGTGCCAACCGGGTACGCGCGGCGGCGACGGCCTTGCGCACCTGGGCGGGCGCGGTGCCGCCGAGATGGTCGCGCGCCGCGAGAGAACCTTCCAGCGAGAGTACCGTGAACACGTCGTCGCCGATGGCGGGGGAGAACCGCTGCAGCTCGGCGAGCGTCATCTCGGCCAGGTCCCGCCCGCTGTCTATGCCGTGGCGCACGGCGCGCCCGACGATCTCGTGGGCATCGCGGAACGCGATGCCCTTGCGCACCAGGTAATCGGCTAGGTCGGTGGCGGTGGCGAAGCCACGGCGCGCGGCGGCCCGCATGTTGTCGCGCTTCACGACCAGTGCGGGCATCATGTCGCCGAACACGCGCAGCGCGCCGGAGAGCGTGTCGACGGTATCGAACAGCGGCTCCTTGTCCTCCTGATTGTCCTTGTTGTACGCCAGCGGCTGGCTTTTCATCAGGGTGAGCAACGCAACCAGGTGGCCGGTGACGCGCCCGCTCTTGCCGCGTACCAGCTCCGGCACATCGGGGTTCTTCTTCTGCGGCATGATGCTGGAACCGGTGCAGAAACGGTCCGGCAGGTCGACGAAATCGAACTGCGCCGACGACCATAGCACCAGTTCCTCCGAGAAGCGCGACAGGTGGGTCATGACCAGTGCCGCAGCGGCGCAGAACTCGATCGCGAAATCGCGGTCGCTGACCGCGTCCAGCGAGTTGCGCGCCGGTGCCTCGAAGCCGAGCAGTTGTGCGGTGTAGGCACGGTCGATGGGGAAGCTGGTGCCGGCGAGCGCGGCCGCGCCGAGCGGCATGACGTTGACCCGGCGGCGGCAGTCGAGCAGGCGCTGGTGATCGCGTTCCAGCATCTCCTCCCATGCCAGCAAATGATGACCGAAACTGACGGGCATGGCGACTTGCAGGTGGGTGAAGCCCGGCATGATAGTGTCGGCTTCGCGCTCGGCGCTGTCGACCAGCGCACCCTGCAGGCGGGTGAGCTGCGCGGCCAGGGCGTCGATCTCGTCGCGCAGGTACAGGCGCAGGTCGGTGGCGACCTGGTCGTTGCGCGAGCGCCCGGTGTGCAGCTTCTTGCCGGTCTCGCCGATGCGCTCGATCAGGCGCGCCTCGATGTTCATGTGGATGTCCTCGAGCGCGACCGACCACTGGAACTCGCCGCGCTCGATCTCGGCCAGGATGCCGTCGAGGCCATCGACGATCCGGGCGGCCTCCTCGGTGCTGAGGATGCCGACATGCGCGAGCATGCGCGCGTGCGCCTGTGATCCGGCGATATCGTGACGGTAGAGCCGGTGGTCGAAACCGATCGAGGCGGTGAAGGCCTCGACGAAGGCATCGGTCGACTCGGTGAAGCGGCCACCCCAGGGTTTTACGGCAGGAGTCTCGTCGGTCATGGTCGTAGCGGCTATTCGGACAGCGCGCAGTATATCGAATCCGCGCCGGGAATGCGTTCGCAGCGAGCAGGTCCGGGGCCCGTGGACGCGGCGCCGATGAGCAGGGCTGCGGCGCTAAAGGTCCTGCGCCTGGATGGCGCCAGCCCGGAGTACGCGCGGCTGTGCCGGCTACTGGATGGCGGCGCTCGCACCGGGACGGTCGCCGGACTGGCAGAGCTGCTGGCACTGGCCATGCCGGGCGATCTGTTGTTGCTGCAGCCGTGTCAACGCCAGGCGCGCCGGCTCTGCGTGCGTGTCCCTGACGGTCTGCGGCAGCTGCCGGTCGCGGAGGTGCGCTATTTCCAGGCCGAGGACAAGTACGTCTGGGCGCGTACCGCGCAGAACCGCCTGCTGATCCGTGCCGCCCTGGACTCGCTCGCGCGCGAGTATGCCGGTCATTTCGTGCGTATTCACCGCAACGCCCTGGTCGCCAGGCAGTATCTCACCGGCCTGGTTGCGGCGGGCCGTGGACCTTACCGCGCCAGCCTGGCCGGCATCGGCGAAACACTCCCGGTCAGCCGGCGCCGGCTGGCGGCTGTGCGCCGACTGGTGCGTGCGGGACAGGGTGCCTGTGATCTCCGGTGATCACCTGGGAACCTTATGATTCATTGGATGTTTACGTTCGTTGCGCGCTGTGCGGCGGGCGCCAGCTGTCTGATTTCACGGCGGGGCTGGCTTGGTCGCCCTGCACGCGCACAGGCGCTGCAGGCACCCGCTACGCCTCCGGTTCAGCTCAGCGTACCGGTTCGCAGCCGGCGAAACGGACCGGGCTGCCCGGCTCGCGGACCTGCAACAGCGCGGTGTCGATGCAGGCATCGAGGTAGCCGCCGAACAGCTCCGGGGTATTGATGCCCTTCATGCGTTCCGCCACCTCGTGCCCGCTGCCGTCGATGAAGACAAGGGTCGGGGTCACCCAGGCCCTGTAGCGGGCCGCGATCGCGCTGGCCTCGCGCCGGGTACCGTCGAAGTCGGTCACGTGCTGTCCGATATCCAGCAGCAGGCGCCGGATGATCACCTTGTCGTCATACTCCCCGCTGATCAGCATGGGCACGAGAAACTCGCGCTCCAGTTGCCGGCAATAGCTGCAGCTGACCGCGCTGAATTCCAGCAGGATCGGCACGCGGCGCGCCTGCGCCAGGCGGCCGTCGGCCTGCAGGTCGGTGCCGTAGGGTACATCCACCCCGGCCGCGGCCGGCGCGACGACGGTGAGCCAAGTTACTGCACTCGCCGCCACAAGCGGATAGAATAACTGTCTGAACATTCATCTATTTAGAGACCGGAGCAGGATCGATGTCAACACAGCGGCTGCGCATCGCGACACGCAAGAGCCCCCTGGCGCTATGGCAGGCGGAACACGTGCGAGCGCGGTTGCAGGCACTGCATTCCGGGCTGGCGGTCGAGCTGGTGACCATGACCACCCAGGGGGACCGGGTGCTCGACAGCCCGCTGGCCAAAATCGGCGGCAAGGGCCTGTTTGTCAAAGAGCTCGAGCAGGGCATGCTGGACGGCGCGGCGGATATCGCGGTGCATTCGATGAAGGACGTGCCGGCCGAACTGCCGGCCGGCCTCGAGATCCGGGTCATCCTCGAGCGCGAGGACCCGCGCGATGCCTTCGTCTCCGGCCGTCATACGGGCATCACCGCACTGCCGCAGGGCGCGCGGGTCGGTACGTCCAGTCTGCGCCGCCAGTGCCAGCTGCGCGCGCTGCGCCCGGATCTGGAGATCCTCGATCTGCGCGGCAATGTCGGCACCCGGCTCGGCAGGCTCGATGCCGGCGAGTACGACGCCATCGTCCTGGCCTGCGCCGGGCTGCGGCGGCTGGGCCTCGAGGCGCGCATTACCAGCGCGATCCCGGACGAGCTGATGCTGCCCGCGATCGCCCAGGGTGTGATCGGTATCGAATGCCGCAGCAGCGACACGCGGGTACACGGGCTGATCGATGCCCTGAACCATCGCGAGACGTCGATCCGTACCCGTGCCGAGCGTGCCATGAACGCACGCCTGGCCGGCGGCTGCCAGGCGCCGGTGGCCGGTTATTCCGAGATCATCGACGGCAACCTCGAGCTGCGCGGCCTGGTCGGCCGCCCCGACGGCAGCGACATCATCCGCGGCGCGATCACCGGGCCGCCGGAGGAGGCCGAGGCGCTGGGGCAGGAACTGGCGGAGGACCTGCTCGCACGCGGTGCCGATGCCATCCTGCGGGAACTCCTGGGTGACTAGCGGCAGCGGTATCCGCCACCCTGCCGGCAGGCGCTGAGCGGCGCATGGACAGCACGCCGCGTATTCTCGTGACGCGTCCCGAGGGTCAGGCACAGGGCCTGTGCGCGCGCATCGGGGCGCTCGGCGGCGTGGCGGTCGAACTGCCCACCATCGAGATCCGGCCGCCGCAGGACAGCGGCCCGCTTGAGGCGCTGGTCACGCGGCTCGATGCCTACGACCTGGCCGTGTTCATCAGCGTCAATGCCGTGCACTACGGGCTCGATTTCATCCTGGCGCGGCGCGGCTGGCCGGACAGTGTGCAGATCGCCGCGGTCGGGTTGGCCTCGAATGCCGCACTGGCGCAATACGGCCTGCAGGCTGCGCTCGTACCCGAACACGAGTACAGCAGCGAGGGGTTGCTGGCGCTGCGGGAACTGGCTGACATGCGCGGCCGGCGCGTCGTGATACTGCGCGGCAACGGCGGGCGCGACACGCTGTACGAAACCCTCCGGGCGCGCGGCGCGGCGGTGGAGTACGTCGAGGTCTACCGCCGCGCGCGGCCGGAGGCCGACCCGCAGGCGCTGCAGACCCTGCTCGCGCCGGGTTTCCTGGCGGCCATTACCGTGACCAGCAACGAGTCCCTGCAGAACCTGTTCGACATGGCGGGTGCGGCAGGCCAGCCACGGCTGCGCGAGATCCCGCTGGTGGTCGCCAGCCCGCGCCAGGCGGCGCTGGCCGCGCGACTCGGCTTCCGCCAGGGCGCGGTGATCGCCGGGCATGCCAGCGACGAGGCCATGCTGGCCGGCATCGTGCAGCTACTGGCGTTCTGAAAGGCGCTTCCTGCACCGGTTCGCGGCAGGACGCGGCTCCGCACGCGGGCGGGCATGCGCGTTGGCGGCGCCTGGGCCGCATGCATCGCAAAAAAAGCGGCCCGCAGGCCGCCTGAGGCAGAATGTTGTTGTATGCGGTTTTCGTTATCGCTCCGTCGCTACCTGTGTCCGCGAGCACGCGTGATGGCCCAGGTCGCATCGCCGTCATCCGCAACGGAATGCTGCACGTTGACGAAGAGGGTGCCGGGGTCGAACGGGCTGAAGTAGATGCCGGTGCCCTCGGCTTCCGGGTCGGTCAGTGAGGCGAACAGGTCGACTCGCTTCGACGCGCCATAGGCGTCGGTCCGGCTGCTGGCGAACCAGATGTCCGACGGCACGTTGTCCTCGACCATGACCAGGTCGCCGTTCGGGGCCTCGGCCAGGTTGTCCACGCTGTCGAAACCGGTCTGGAAGTCCGCGTCACCCGGACGACCGATCTCGACCGGTACGTTCACGCCCGGCTTGACGAAGTTGGCGACGGCCAGCGTCTGCAGGTCGATGGCGAGCACCCGGGCGTCGTACAGCTCGCCCGTGAAGGCCAGTGTGCCGCTGGCATTGGTCTGCGCATCGCGCGGCCCTTCGGTCACGGCGACGTACAGGGTATTGCCGATCACCTCGATATCCTCCGGGCGCTGGTAGCTCTGGCCACCGGCGGCGGTACCGGCCGCGCGCGCGGTCAGCGGATCGATCGGGCCGACCCAGGCGCCCTGACCGGTGCCGTCGAAACCATCCACGGCCAATGCGTACAGGCTGCCGGCAGACAGGTCGCCGTAGCTGTCCGGTACGAACCGGTAGATGCCGCCGCCGCAGGGCACGACACCGCTGCAGCCCTGGCTGCGACCGCGGTGCTCATCGACGACATAGACGTTGCCATCGCGGTCGACATCGATGCCCTCGTGGGCGATGCGGCCGACCGCGGGGCGGTCGACGACCTCGCGCGCCGACACGAGGTCGTCGTTGAGGAAGATCTCGAACAGGCGGCCACCCTCGACCTCCTCGGCGACCAGCAGCGTGCCCCAGGGTGTCCAGCGGATGCCGTCGATTGCATTCCAGGTACTGTCCTGCCACAGCAGCTTCGCCTTGCCGGTCTTCAGGTCCACCACCGACACCGAGCCGCCTTCCGGCTGGTCACGCACCTCATGCGTGGTGTACAGGTGCCGGCCGGCCTGCTTGCCGGTCTCGTTGACAGTATTCATGTCGTGCCAGTCGTCGCGACCGCCGTCATAGATGTTCAGGCTGTTCTCGTCGGCGACCACGTACTGGCTAAAGCCCTGCGGCACCTTCCAGGGCGCGGTCGCGTTCCAGTCTGCCGAGTTCGCGGAGGCAGCGATCGGCTTGAAGTTGAATCCGCGGTTGCCATCGGCAATGGCGATGCCGGAAGTCAGGAGTGCGGCCGCGATGGCGGTGGCGAGGTGATTGGGTTTGAGCATGGGTATCAGTCCTCGTGCTTGCGTCGTGAATGAGCGATGCGGTACCGGCGGCAGCAGCGGACTGCGCGTGGTCACGCGATCTGCGATTGGTCGGGCAGGACTGTAGAGGCAGGGTGTTATGATTTTCTGACTTCGGTGTGACAGATTTGTTAAGGCTGCGCGGCTGTTCGGCCATCTGCGCAGGTGCAGCCTGATACTCCCGGCAACCGCCGATCCGTTTGCCGGTGTGTGCCGCCGTGCGCTGACGCGCGCGGATGCGCGGCGGCGATCGCTACAGTGCCTTGACCTCGATGCGGTACTCGATGTCCTGGAGCATGCTGCCGTAGGCACCGCCCGGTCGGTGGTACTCCGCCCGGAAGGCGATGCGGTGACTGCCGGGCCTCAGCGGCTTGAGCATGACCCAGTAGCCGTCGGTTGCCGCCGGGTAGACCGTGGCGGGGTTGTAGCTGCCCGGCATCCTGGCGATCAGGTCGAAGCAGGACTCCGAAGCCGTCCTGAAAAAGACCGGGTTGACGTATTCGTGGTCATCCACGACCACCTTGAAACTGCGCAGGTACTGGTTGTTGAGCGCTGCGGATGCCTTCGCCTCTGCGCAGGTGAGTTCGGAGTCCGCGTTGCCCGGATAGTAGAGCATGTTGATCACGGGGAAGAACACATGCACGCCCGCCGGGATGGTGCAGCTGCGCCTGATTTTGGAGGATCCATAGCCGCCGGCGAGGAACCATACCGGTCCTGCCTGGTTGACGCCGCACCTGGCGCCGGTCCTGTCCTTGACGGGGCTCTCGCTGTCCGGCATGGACACTGTCCACTGCCACCAGGCGTTCGCATAGTCTGCCAGCGATTTGGCGAGCACAGGTTCATCCTGCACGATGCCGTCATCGGCCGGCGCCCGCGCGACCGTCAGCGCCAGCGCCAGGAGCAGGATGCGGGCGGGAGTCAATGGACCTCGTTGCATGCGGGCGGTTCCTGTTGCAGGTGCATGCCCGAGACAGGGCGGCAGCGCGGGATTATGCAATAGGGTCTGGGACCTATCTCAAAATTGGAAGATCCTTCGGCGGCCAAGTTTTTCGTCATTCCGGCGCAGGCCGGAATCCAGTGTTTCGCGGGCTTTCTGGATGCCCGCCTGCGCGGGCATGACGATGTAAGAATACTTGTACCAATTTTGAGACAGGTTCTAGTCAATGTTCAGATAAGCCAGCGTGTTCGGGTGTGCGTCCGGCATGAGCGGTTCCGTCAGCCAGGTCCAGGCGGAGTGCTGGTCGGCCGGCAGTTCGGACAGGTCGAAGGGACGCTGCGCGACGTAGGCCAGTACGACGTAATGCGTGGTCACGCCCGCAACCTCCGCGAAGTTGGTGTCGTAGAAATGTTCGTACACGCCGGCAAAGCGCACATCGCTCATGCCGAGGGCGCTGCCGAGTTCGTCCGCCGAGATGCGTGCCAGCGCCTGTGCCAGCGTTTCATTCTTGCGGATGCTTCCGCCCGGCACGAACCAGGTGCCCCGCGCCGGCTCGTTCACGCGCCGGCCGACCAGGATGCGCCCGGCGCGGTCGTGGACGATGAGATCGATGGACACCAGCGGCGTGTTGCGCACGACCTCCAGGAAGGCTTCCTTGCTGCGCTTCATGTGTGGGTCACCTGACTTATTCCTTCGGCGTGATGGCGGGAGGGGCACGGTCGCTGGCCGCGGTGGCGGATGCCTCCAGGTCTTCATAGATCGCGGTGCTGAAGCGGGGTGTGCAGATGGCCAGGAACACGAGGTCGTCCGCGCCGGTATTGGCAATGCGCTGCCGGCACAGTGGCGGAATCAGCACGACGTCGCCAGGGCCGACCGCACGCGGCGCCAGTGCGCCGATCTCGACAAGACCCGTGCCGCTGAGGATGCAGTAGCGCTCGGTGGTGTCGCGCAGCCGGTGCCAGCGCGTCGTGACACCGGGCTGCACCCGGGCGCGCGCGATGGACAGCAGCGGGTCTGCGTCACTGTTGGACAGCTCGGTGATATAACACTGTTCGTCGGTGAGGAACTCGGTGGCCGGGTCATGTTTTCTGATCGAGGCTTGCATCGGTCATCCTGTTGGTCAAGTGTCCGGGCCGACAGCTTCCGCAAACGGTCCTGCGGTGGCAACCTGTCCGCGGCGGGCATGCTGTGCTGGCGGGAGGGCATGAGAGCGACGGCGAGTCAGTTCCGTTGCGGCGATACAGCTATAAATACAGAGTTTGTGCAGCGCGTCAACCGGAACGATCCCGGGCCGCCGCTCCCCGGCGCGAGTCGCGCAATGTGCGCATGCATCGGGCTGTCGCTGCTGGTCGTGGCTGAAGGCACCGATGCACATGTTCAAAACGGCCACACACCAGTAACGACAGCAGGCACTCAGAGGGCATAGGACACGCTGTCATCGGTGATGACGATGCTGCCCGTGTCCACGAGTCGCTGTACCAATGCCTTCAGTTCGGATTCCGGCAGCCCGGTGGGAAACAGCGCGGCAATGGTCGTCTTCAGCGTTTCGACGCGGCGCGGTCTTGAGTGGCCCCGCAGCCTGAGGTTGGCGATGACCATGCCCAGCCTTTCCTCCATGCTGTGGGATTTTTTCGGTACCGTCGCTGTTGTCCCGGCCACTTTCCTGCCGGCGCCGTTGGGGCATTTGAACCGACCTTGCTGGTTCATGACCACCCTGACCTTTTCCTTCAGCGACATGCTGCCGAGCAGGGCGTTAACGGCCTTGCAACAAACCACACAGTTTCCGTCGCTGTTGCTGCCGCCCTTCGCGCTCGCCACCAGGTGCTCGACGCTCGCATCGCTCTGCGCCAACACGCTGTCGCAGAAGAAGCAACGCCCGCCCTGCGCGAACAGCAACCTGTCGATTTGTTTCGTTGGCATGGGAAATCCCTCCAATCCGGCTGCGATCCATAGCGCCTCAAGGCCGCTATCGGCCGCGCTTGCGGCCGCATTAGCGGATCACGCGCGGGAATTGCCCTGTGCCGTGCTGACGGTGAGATGAGCCGATGCAGCCGTTGCTTCATTCGGCGGTATCATCCGCCTCATCCTGTTGCAGCTCCAGCAAGGGAACGGATTGCACCGCGCTGCCGGCGATGCCGCGGATCGAGTGGTACATGTGGTTGGTGTTCAGCAGCACTTTCTGGATCTGCTTCTCGCGTTTCTTCCAGATACCCTGCATGGAGCGCTTCTCCGACTCCAGCTCGGCCTGCATCTGCGTGAAGCCCTCGACGATCGCCTCCACCTGCATGCGGAATTCGTTGCCGGTGAGAAAATCATAGAGCATGCCCATCATCTCGCCCTTGTTTTCCTGTGTGAATCAATCGAGTCAGACTCGATGAATTTCGTTTGACACTATTATTCACCAATTATTCCTTATCGGAGGGTTCTGAATTTTTGAACTCCTCAAACTTGGCCGCCATCGTAGGATTGCGCCTGGTCAGCTTCTTGATTGTTACGTCCTGCGCCTTGTCATTTGCAAGACGAAGGTTCCGATCAGCTCCAAGCAGGGCGTCCCTGGTCTTCTGCAGGTGGTCGATTGATTTATCGATCTCTTCGATTGCTGTTTGAAAGCGTCTGGAAGCAAGGTCATAGTTCCTTGCAAATGCAGTCTTGAATGTTTCTAGGTCGTTTTCGAAGTTTGTTATGTCGATACTCTGCTCCTTAACGAGCGCAAGCTCTTTCTTGTATTCTAGCGATTTCATCGCTGCGTTCCGCAGCAGCGTAATGATCGGAATAAAGAACTGTGGCCGAACGATGTACATCTTCGGGTAGCGATGAAACGTGTCAACAATTCCCGTGTTGTAGAGCTCATTGTCGGGCTCGAGCAGGGAGACCAGCACCGCGTACTCGCATCCCTTCTCTGTACGATCCTTGTCCAGTTCCTTCAGAAAGTCCTCGTTCTTTTTTTTCGTTGCGGTACCGTCATTTTCGTTCTTCATTTCGAACATGATTGAAACGATCTCGGTGTTGGCTTCATCCGTGTCGCGAAATATGTAGTCACCCTTGCTACCTGTTCGTGCGTCATTATCCTTCTCGAAATATGCCCTCGGAAATGCCGTGGCGCGAATGCGGTTAAACTCGGTCTCGCAGTGCTGTTCAAGGGTTTCGCCAACCATCTTTGTTGACAGGCGGGCCTTCATGTCCCGTAGGCGCTCGATCGCGTCATCGCGATCCTTTATCTGCGTCTCGTACTTGTCCTTCAGTGATTTCTCAGCGAGACGTTTTTCAAGCTCCACTCGCTCAAGGCTGTTCCTGAGTCCGTCGCGTTCCTTCTCGACAGCGCTTACTGCGTCGGTGATCGCGAGTTTTTGCGCAACCTCGCTGGCGCCGAGCCTGGCCTTCAAGTCCTGGATCTCGGAGTCTTTCTTCGCGGCAACCTCCTGCAGTTCCCTGGAGAGCCGCGTGTCGGCAAGTTCGGTAGCGGCCTGCTTGTCGCGCTTTGCCTGTTCAAGTTCGCTGGCAAGCGCGTCGCGTTCCTTTTCCACGATACTTCGAGCCTCGGCCACGGCAAGTTTCTGTGCGACCTCGCCGGCATCAAGTCTTGCCTTCAGGCTCTGGATTTCGGCTTCCCTGGCTGCGGCAGCCTTCTGCATCTCGATGCTGACCTTGTTCCTGGCGAGCTCAACTGCATTACGCTTGTCCTGCTCTGCCAGCTCAAGCCGCTCGTGCAACTGTTGCTCAAACTCGACGTCGCGGACCTGCTTGAGAATATCCGCATACCCCGCTTCGTCAATTTTGAATGCTTTTCCGCAGTGCGGGCAGATGATTTCGTGCACCAGTAATTCTCCTATGATTTTTGAGAAAGCCCCGGCTTCATCCCCCGCAAGGCGGCCTCGAACGCCAGGACAGCCCAATCCCTGGCCGTGCCGGGGTCGTCGAAGATCGCCTCCGGGGCCATATAGTAGGACAGCGCCACCTGCTTGCCGCCACGCGCGTACTCGAATGGCCGCAGGCCCAGCCGGGTAAACGCCGCGACCGATTGCGCGTCGGCCTTGAGGTACAGCACGTCATCCGCCACGAGCGCGAACATCAGGTCGGCATGATAGATCCCGTAGCCACCGAACATCCGTTTGGCATGTACGGGTCCGAAGTGTGCGAACACTTCGGATAAGTTATCAACGAATTCGCTCATGCGCGGGCATGACGGGGTAGGCTTGTGCGCAAGCCGTTCCTGCGGGGCTGTGGCGGGGTCGTGGCATGTAGCAGAGGGAGAATTGAAAATTCTCTGTGCGCACCGTGGCAATCATATTTTTAGCGCCCTTGCGTCTTGGCGCGAAACAGCCAATCGCTGCGTTTCCGTGCGTGCCAACGCGTTTCAATCCTGCCGTAAGCCCTTGATGCTTTCCGCGACTGCCGCGTACTCGAACGCATCCGAGAAGAACCGGGATGCGTCCAGCCCGTGCTGCATGAACAGATCATGCCCCGCGTGCACCATCACCGGCGGCCCGCTCATGTACACATCGTACCTGGACAGGTCGGGATAGTGCCGGATCACCTCGTCGGTCACGAACCCAGTCGCACCCTGCCAGTCATCGCCCGCCTGCGGCTCCGACAGCACCGGCGTATAATTGAAGTTCGGGTGGTCCTGCAGCCACTGCTGCGGCAGGGCATCGAGATACAGATCGCGCTGCGCACGCACGCCCCAGAACAGATGCAGCGGCTTATCGATGCCGGTCTCGAAGGCGTGTTCCAGGATGCCCTTGATGGGCGCGAAGCCGGTGCCGCCGCCGATCAGGATGGCCGGGCGGTTGGATTCCTCGCGCAGGAAGAAGGTGCCGAGCGGGCCGCGGATGCGCCACATGGCCTTGGCCTTCATGCTGTGAAAGACCTGCTCGGTGAACAGGCCGCCCTCGACATGGCGGATGTGCAGCTCAATGAATTCGTCGTCGTGCGGCGCGTTGGCGATGGAGAAGGCGCGCGGTTCGTGATCCTTGATCAGCACGTCGATGTACTGGCCGGCGAGGAACTGCATGCGGTCGTTGGCCGGCAGCTTGAGATAGATGCGGATCACGTCGTGCGCCAGGTGCTCGAGCTTCTCCACCCGGCACGGCAGGGTCTTGACCTCGATGTCGCGCGCGGCATCGACCTCGCGCACCGCGATCTGCAGGTCGCTGGTGGCCCGTGCCTGGCAGAACAGTGCCTTGCCGGCCATGGCATCCGCCTCACCCAGCGCCGGCGGGTTGCCGTCCGGGTAGCTGACCGTGCCGCTCGCCACCGTGCCCATGCACGCGCCGCAGGCGCCGTTGCGGCAGCCATATGGCAGAATGATGCCCTGACGCAGCGCGGCATCCAGCACGCGCTCACCGTCCTCGACGGTGAATGTGTGGCCGCTGGACTGGATGGTGACACGGTAGGCCATGGGCTTGATCGGGAGTGAAACGGGCTGGCATTGTCGCTGATTTGGTATGGAAGATAAACCGGATAAACCTGTGCTTATCGTGGGTTGCGGCGATATCGGCCGGCGCGTGGCTGTCCTGCTGCAGGCAGCCGGAGCGCGCGTGATCGGGCTGGTGCACAGCCGCAGGAGCGCGCAGGCGCTGACCGATGCGGGCATCGACGCGCTGGTGCGCGACCTCGACGCCGACCTGCCGCTGTTCGCCGCCGGCAGCCGCGACGTGTTCTATTTCGCGCCGCCGCCCGGTACGGGCGCGACCGACCCACGCATGACGCGCGTGCTGGCGGCGTTCGCTGTACCGCCGCGGCGCATCGTCTATATCAGCACCAGTGCGGTCTACGGCGACTGCGCCGGGGCTTGGATCGACGAGAACCATCCTGTCGCGCCGACCACGGCGCGTGGCCGGCGCCGGCTGGATGCCGAGCGGCAGCTTGCGGCCTGGGCCGGCGCGCACGGGGTCGAGTGGATGATCCTGCGCGTACCGGGCATCTACGGCCCGGGCAAGCTGCCGCTGGAACGGTTACGCCAGGGATTACCGGTGTTGCGCGCGGACCAGGCGCCGTATACCAACCGCATCCACGCCGATGATCTCGCGGCCATCTGCATCGCGGCCATGACCGCGACGCGAGCCGATACCGTCTACAACGTCAGCGACGGCCATCCCAGCAACATGACCGATTACTTCTTCCGCGTCGCCGACGCCGCCGGACTGCCGCGTCCGCCGGTGGTCGATCGCGCGCAGGCGGAGGCCGTGCTGAGTGCGGGCATGCTCTCCTTCCTCAACGACTCGCGCCGCATGCACAACGACAAGCTGCTGAAGGAACTGGATATAACCCTGCAATACCCGGATCTGGACAGCGGACTGGCCGCTTGTTTCGGGGCACGGGCGAATGCCGGAGATTAGCGCATGGCGGCGAACGGCGTTATCCTCCGGTAACAGCTCGATAGAATAAAAAAGGGAGGACTGCATCATGTCTCGATATGTCACATTGATCCTGCTACTGCTGACACCATTCGGCAAGGTCTGGTCGCTGCCGGTGAGCGCACTGCCCGGGCAGTTGCAGGACTGCATGTTTTCGAACTTCACATGTGTCGTTGGCTTAACAGCACCCGTCTTTTCGACCGGCAATATGGAGGCTTACTTCTACATTGACCTGAGTTCAGGAGCGGATACGACGGGCTATGCGTTGCGCTACACGCTCACGCCGCCTTCAGGCAGGTATTCGTTCGATCAGCAGCTGCTACCCTTTGCGGGTGATGTCTGGCTGACGGTGCAGGATACCTACGATCTTGCCGGTGATTCCAACCGGATAACCATCTACACCGATACCGTAAGCCCGCAGCCCACGAATCTGCTGTTCGGCGACAGCAACGGGCTGGATATCGCGATCGATCTGACCAATGACGCTTTACTGAGCGGGGCTGGCGCCGAGCGCACCTTTTTCATCGATTCAAATTTCAACTCAGAGATACAAGGCAATATGAGGTTGCTGGGTGACTTCGGCCAGGATGCCCTATCGCTCTGCCTGGCAGCAGGGTGCGGGTCCAGTGCCGTGCTCAACCTGATCTATCTGCAATACCAGGACCTGGGCAACGGCCAGGCGCAGCTGTTCTTCAACCCGAATGATCCGCGTGCGCTCCTGTATGAGATCGTGACAGGATACGATGAAGCGCCTGAAAACGGCGGCAGCCTGGATAGCCAGTCCTTCTACGTGGTGCCGTTGCCGGCGCCGGTCTGGCTGATGCTGTCAGGCCTGGCTGTTCTGGGCGGCACGGTTCGGCGCGTCAGCGGCTGAATTCGGCAACCACGGGCGTGTGGTCGGAGGGTCGCTCCAGGCGGCGCGGTCCCTTGTCGATCGTGCAGGCCGTGCATTTCTCCGCCAGGGCCCGGCTCGCCAGGATCAGGTCGATGCGCAACCCCATGTTGCGGCGGAACGCCGCGGCACGGTAGTCCCACCAGCTGAAACTCTGCTCCTCCTGCTCGAAGCGGCGGAACACGTCGGCCAGCCCCAGGTCGAGGATCTTCTGCAGTGCCTCGCGCTCGGGCGTACTGCACAGGATACGTTCGCGCCAGGCCTCGGGGTCGTGCACGTCGCGGTCCTCGGGGGCGATGTTGAAATCGCCCAGCGCGATGAAGCGCGAGTGTGTTTCGAGCTGCGCGCGGATATGTTCGGCCACCCGCCCGAGCCAGTGCAGCTTGTAGTCGTACTTCACACTGCCAACCGCCTCGCCGTTGACCACGTACAGGTTCAGGATACGCACACCACCGATACTCGCACCGAGAATGCGCCGCTGCGGATCGTCCAGCCCGGGGATATCGGTGATGATCGCGTCGGCTTCCTCACGACTCAGGATGGCGACGCCGTTGTAGGTTTTCTGCCCCGAGTACACGACGTGATAGCCGGCCGCGCGGATGTCCTCGGCCGGGAAGTTCTCGTCGGTGAGCTTGGTCTCCTGCAGGCACAGGATGTCGGGCTGCGCCGTCGCGACCCAGTCGAGCACCTGCGGCAGGCGTACCTTGAGCGAGTTGACGTTCCAGGTGGCGATTTTCATTTTTCTCCTCGCGCAGAGACGCAGAGGGGCGCAGAGATACGCTGAGCTAAAAAGGCCATTGTCTTATAATCCGTTTGCCAATCTCGTGCGGACATTCTTGATCAGGTCGGTGTTGAAGTTTATCAGAAGCCCTGGTTGATAACCCGAGCGCCACAGATATGTCAGCAGTTGTTGCTTGTGGACGTTCGTGATTGCATCGGCTGCCTGAAGCTCGACGATCACCCTGTTTCCTATCAGCATGAGCGCATTCGGTATCACAAGGCGCTTGTATGCTACGGCCGGCGCTGTCTGCCTTGTGATGGCAAGTTTCCGCTCCCGCAGTTCGTGGACCAACGCCGCTTCGTAAACGGATTCGAGCAATCCAGGCCCAAGGATGGAATGCACTTCACACGCGGCGTCGACAATGGCGCCGGATAACCTGCTTTCACTCAGCATGGCAGAAAATACGGATGACCAGCGGGTGGCACATCCATATTTCTGCCTGATTGAAGCAGACGCTGTCAGGCTATGCCGTGAATACCAGCAATAGATTTCCTCTGCGAATCTCAGCGTCCCTGCGCGAGGCTGTTGTTACCGGGCCTACGCCGCCAGCCCGGAATGGCGCAGTAGTGCATCGATGGTCGGTTCGCGGCCGCGGAACTCCACGAACAGTTCCATCGGTTCGCGCGAGCCGCCCTGCTCGAGAATGCTGCGCAGGAATTTCTCGCCGGTCTCGCGATCGAAGATGCCGCTTTCCTCGAAGGCCGAGAAGGCGTCTGCGGAGAGCACCTCGGCCCACTTGTAGCTGTAGTAGCCGGCCGCGTAGCCGCCGCCGAAGACGTGGGTGAAGCTGTTCTCGAAGCGGTTGAAGTCCGGTGGTTGTACCACCGCGACTTCCTTGCGTACCCGCTCCAGGGTCTGGCGGATGCGCGCGCCCTTCTTCGGGTCGTAGTCGCGGTGGATGTGGAAGTCGAACAGCGCGAATTCCAACTGGCGCAGCATCTGCATCGCGGTCTGGAAGTTCTTCGCGCGCATCATCCGCTCGTAGAGTTCCTGCGGGATCTTCTCGCTGCTCTGGTAATGCCCGGAGATGAGGTCCAGCGCGTCGCGCTCCCAGCACCAGTTTTCCATGAACTGACTCGGCAGTTCCACGGCGTCCCAGGCCACGCCGCTGATGCCGGAAACGGCGGGATAGTCGATCTGCGTGAGCATGTGGTGCAGGCCGTGGCCGAACTCGTGGAACAGCGTGATGACTTCCTCGTGCGTGAACAGCGCGGGGTTATCGCCAATGGGCGGCGAGAAGTTGCAGGTCAGGTAGGCGACCGGGATCTGCACACCGCCGGTCGTGGCGCGCCGGCTGATGCACTCGTCCATCCAGGCGCCGCCGCGCTTGTGCGGGCGCGCGTACAGGTCCAGGTAGAACTCGCCGCGCACCGCACCGTGCGCATCGCGGATGCGGTAGAAGGTGACGTCCTCGTGCCAGGTGTCGACACCTGCCACCTGCTCGATCTGCAGTCCATAGAGGTAGCCCACGATCGCGAACAGGCCCTCGACCACGCGCGGCTCCGGGAACCAGGGCTTCAGCTCTTCCTGCGAGATGGCGTATTTCTGCTGGCGCAGCTTTTCCGAGTAGTACGGGATGTCCCATGCCTGCAGGTCGTCGACCCCGTGCTCGTGAGCGTACTGGTGTACCGCCTCGAGCTCGATCTCGGCCGCGGGCTGAGAGCGCTGCGCCAGGTCCTGCAGGAAATCGATGACCTGGTCGGTGGACTTCGCCATCTTGGTGGCCAGCGAGCGCTCGGCGTAGTTGGCGTAGCCGAGCAGCCGCGCGGCCTCGTGACGCAGCGCCATGATCTTTTCCATGGTCGCGCCGTTATCGTACAGGCCTGCGGTGGGGCCGAGCTCGGAGGCGCGGGTGACGTAGGCCGTGTAGAGTTCCTTGCGCAGCTCGCGATCGTCGGCGTAGGTCATGACCGGATAATAGGAGGGGAAGTCCAGCGTGAGCACCCAGCCGTCCAGTTCACGCTGCTGCGCGTTCTGGTGCGCCAGGGCGCGCGCGCTCTCCGGCAGACCAGCGAGGCGCGCCTCGCCGGTGATGTGCTTGTGCCAGGCATTGGTCGCGTCCAGCACATTATCGCTGTACTTCGAGGTCAGCTGCGAGAGCTCCTGCATGATCGTCTTGAAGCGGGCACGTTTTTCACTGTCGAGCTCGATGCCGGAGAGGCGGAAATCGCGCAGGGCATTGTCGATGACCTTCTTTTGCGCCGTGTCCATGCGCCGGTATTCATCGCCCTCGGCGATCTGCCGGTAGGCGCTATAGAGCCCCTCGTGCTGACCGAGCTCGGTGCCGTACTCGCTCAGCAGCGGCAGGCATTCGTTGTAGGCATGGCGCAGCTGCTCGCTGTTGACCACGGCATTCATGTGACTGACCGGTGACCAGGCCCGGCTGATACGGTCGTCCATCTCGTCCAGCGGCTCCACCAGATTGTTCCAGGTGTAGGTCGTATTGGCGGCGAGCAGTTCCTCGACCAGCGCCCTGCCCTCGGCGAGCAGGCCGGCAATGGCGGGCTTCACATGTTCCGGCCTGATCTCGGAAAAGCGCGGCAGGCCGTCTGTGATCAGCAGGGGGTTGGTCATACCGTGGCGTCCTCTCGGTTTCTGTAACTGCTGCTTAGAGCAACTCTAGCATGGCTTCCTTGCATGCGCCTATCCAATGCCTGTAACGTTGCCCGCCTGCAAGGACCGGCCCGGTAGCCGGTAACCCTGATCTTAGAGGTGGATTGTGACGGTACGGAATTTCGAGGACAGTGCGCCGCAGATCGCGCCCAGTGCCTACATCGATGCAAGCGCGCTGGTGATCGGCGCCGTGACCATCGGCGAGGATGCCTCGCTCTGGCCCAAGGTGGTGGCGCGCGGCGATGTCAACACCATCGCGATCGGCGCCCGCACCAATATCCAGGACGGCACCATCCTGCACGTCAGTCACGACAGCGAGTTCGCGCCCGGTGGTTTCGCCCTGAACATCGGCGCCGATGTGACCGTCGGTCACCAGGCGATACTGCATGGCTGCACGGTCGAGGACCGATGCCTGATCGGCATGGCAGCCACGGTCATGGACGGTGCCGTGGTGCGTTCCGGGGCCATCGTCGGGGCCGGCAGTCTGGTACCGCCCGGCCGCGAGCTGGAGGGCGGCTATCTCTGGGTGGGTTCGCCGGCACGCCGGGTACGCGCGTTGCGCGCGGGCGAGGCCGCTTTCCTCGACTACTCGGCAGCCCATTATGTACAGCTCAAGAACCGGCACATGGCCTGCGTTGGGAGTCAGGTAGCAGGCCGGCCCGGTCCCTAACGTCCTTGTTACCCGAGGCTGTTTAAACTATAGTTCTGCTTCAGTTGTATATGCGCCAAGCGCAATAACAAAAATTAAATATACTAATATAACGATATGGAGGTTGTGCTCATGTGCAGGGCATGCACCACACGGCGAGCCTGCTCGGGGATGCTCGCTGTTCTGGCCCTGGTTTTCGCGGCGCCTCAGGCACGCGCAGTGGATACGGTCCTGTGTGCGGGTGTCGCTCCCGGCACGAGTCCCTGCGAACTGCCCGGCGCGAATTTCCCGTCCGGCTCGCTCACCCTGTTCGGCAATCCCGGCGGCGACGTGCTGATCGTCGATAACGGCCAGACTGCGCTGCTCACGACCGCCAGCGATTACTACAATTTCGGCACGATCCGGAACCAGGGCAATCTGGAACTCGGTAATGCCAGTCTCGCGGTGGTGCCCTGGCTCCGCATCATGGGCCCGGGTTCGATGCTGGACAACTTCGGTGCGACCGACAACCTCTCCACGATATATGTGCAGGATAATTTCACGCTGAGCAGCGGTGCGCCCACCGGCCCGGGCAGCATCTACAACCGCAGTGGTGCGGTGTTCAACAATGGTCTGCCCGACGGTGTCGGTGGCTACCTGTACGGCGACATCGACGGCTACGACGGTGCCACGCTGACGAACGATGGCACCTTCAACAACTATTCCCTGCTGTACCTCGACAGCACCTCGGTCCTGATCAACCGGGGCGTGCTGACCAACTATGCGCCCGGCACAACGGACGGGGCCGACATGTTCATCGAGGGCACGGTGACGAACAGCGGCACCATCCACAATACCGCCGGCGCGGCCATGGAAATCAGCGGCACGCTGCACAACGCGGCAGGCGGCCGGATCGTCAACGACGGACGCTTCGATGCCTTTGCCTCTGGCCCCGGTGTGGGAAGCTTCACCAACGAGGGCGCGGTCGAGATTAGCGCCGGCGCGACCGGTCCTGCGCCTGTTGCATTCAAGCCGGGGCGGTTTCTGCAGACGGCCGGCTCGCTCAGCGTCGACGGTCAGTTCGTCCAGAGCAAGTTCGACATCCAGGGCGGCCTCGTAACGGGTGGTGGCATCATCGATACCACCAATAGCGACGTGGTAGCAGGCAATCCCACGGTTTATATCGGACCCGATGCGATCCTGCTGCCGGGTGGCGTCGACAATACGCTGGAGATCGTCGGTAACGTGACGATCGATGGCGAACTGATTATCCAGCTCGCAGGTATCGGCCAGGGTACGGTCCTGCAAATCACGCAGGATCCATTCGCAGGCAGCAATTCGGGTAATCTGGATTTCAACGGCACACTCACCGTGCAGCTGCTGAGCGGGTTTACCCCCAGTAGCGGGGATACGTTCGATTTGCTCGATTACGTTATCGCAGCAGGCAATATCACGCTGGGGGATTTCACCTTGAATCCTGACGCGAACATGCCGGGCTTTAGATGGGTCTTGTCCGGGAATACTACCTTCCAGCTCGTCGCTGTACCGCTGCCGGCCGGGCTCTGGCTGTTCCTCTCCGGCCTCGCCGCGTTTGCCGGACTTTGGCGCCGGCAGGCGCTGGCAACCGCCTGATCCGGCACCGCTGCGCGGGGCCGATACACGCTGCGCAAATCACAGCCGGTCGTGGGCACCGCGCCATTATTCGCGCGGCGGGGTGTTGCCTGGCATCGATGGAAGCATGTTTCGGGCGCCTGCCTGATATGGCTGCGTAATGGTGGCAAGACCGCTGGGGCCAGGGATACTACCCGTCGCTGCGCAGCGCCGCGATTACCGCTGCCGTGTCCGGGCGCACGCCGCGCCAGAGCCAGAAGGCTGCCGCCGCCTGTTCGACCAGCATGCCGAGACCGTCCATGACCTGGCGCGCGCCGCGCGCCTGTGCCCAGCGCATGAACGCCGTGGGCTCGCTGCCGTACATCATGTCGTAGCAGCGGGTCGTGTCGCCGACGACGTCATCGGGTAATGCCGGCACGGCGCCGGACAGACTGGCGGCGGTGGCGTTGATGATGACATCGAAGCTCTGCCCGGCCACCGCATCGAGTCCGCAGCCCTCGATGCGGCCCAGCGTACAGAAGTGGCGCGCCAGTTCCAGCGCCTTGTCTGCCGTGCGGTTGGCGATCACCAGCAGCCGCGGCTTTTCGTCAAGCAGCGGTTCGATGACACCGCGTGCGGCACCCCCAGCACCGAGCAGCAGGATGCGGCTGGCGGCCAGCGTCACGCCATGATTCCCGCGCAGGTCGCGCACCAGGCCGATACCGTCGGTGTTGTCGCCGTGGTGATTGCCGTCCGGGTGCAGGACCAGGGTGTTTACCGCACCGGCACGTTCCGCGACCGGGCTGCGGCTGGCCGCGAGTCGCCAGGCCTGCTCCTTGAACGGCACGGTGATATTGACGCCTTTGCCGCCGGCGGCGGCAAAGTCTGCAACGGCCGCCGCGAAGCCGTCCAGCGGCACCAGGATCGCGGTGTAGTCGAGCGCCTGCTGTGTCTGGCGGGCGAACAGGCTGTGGATGCGCGGCGATTTGCTGTGGGCGATGGGGTTGCCCAGGACGGCGTAGTGGTCGGTCATGGCGCCCGCCCGGGGCAGATTATTCCGCGAGCCAGCGCGCGGCGTCGAGGGCGTAGTAGCTCAGTATCGCGTCGGCACCGGCGCGCTTGATGCAGAGCAGGGCTTCCATGACCACGGCGCGTTCGTTGAGCCAGCCGTTGGCAGCAGCGGCCTTGAGCATGGCGTACTCGCCGCTGACCTGATAGGCAAACACCGGCACACCGAAGTTGTCCTTCACCCGCCGCACGATGTCGAGATAGGGCATGCCGGGCTTCACCATCACCATGTCGGCGCCCTCCTCCAGGTCCAGCGCCACCTCGTGCAACGCCTCGTCGCTATTGGCCGGGTCCATCTGGTAGCTGTACTTGTCGCCGGCGCCGAGGTTGGCGGCGGAACCGACGGCGTCGCGGAACGGGCCGTAGAAACTGGATGCGTACTTGGCGGCGTAGGCCAGGATACGGGTATTGCGGTGGCCGGCCGCTTCCAGCGCCGTCCGCACCGCGCCGATGCGGCCGTCCATCATGTCGGAGGGCGCGACGATGTCGGCCCCGGCTGCGGCATGCGAGCACGCCTGCCTGACCAGCACCTCCACGGTTTCGTCGTTCATGACATAGCCTGTGGCGTCGATGAGGCCGTCCTGCCCGTGGGTGGTGAACGGGTCGAGGGCGACGTCGGTGATCACGCCCAGCTCCGGTACTGCATCCTTGAGTGCGCGTACCGCACGCTGCGCCAGTCCTTCGGGATTGTATGCCTCGCGGGCATCATCCGATTTCCGCTCCACCGGCGTGACCGGGAACAGGGCGACGGCGGGAATGCCCAGGCCGTGGAGCTCGCGTGCCGTCTGCACCAGCAGGTCGATGCTCAGGCGCTCGATACCCGGCATGGAGTCCACGCGCTCGCGCTGACCCGTGCCCTCCAGGACGAAGACCGGGTAGATGAGGTCTGCGCTGGTGAGCGTGGTTTCCTGCATCAGGCGCCGGGAAAAGCGGTCGCGGCGCATGCGGCGCATGCGGGTGGCGGGATAGCGCCCACGGTTGGTGATGTAATCGCTCACGGTACGGCTCCTGCTGGTAGATACGGAAAGTGTACCGTGCCGCGCGGTTGCGGTCAGGCCCTGCGCCGCAAATGTGGCTATTCCGGCCGACAGGCTGCGTGTAAGCTGGTTGTGCATGGCTAACCACGCAGAAAACCACACTGTTTTGGATGCGTTACCGGCCGGGCCGCTGACCCGCCTGCTCACGGGTACGGACTGGAGCCTGGCGGACTGGTATGCCGTACCGCTGGCACCGGCGCTGGCGGCGCGATTGCTCGCTGCGACCCGGGACGCGTTCACGGCACGCCTGCTGGGCGGCGCTTCGCCGGTGACGCTGCGGGTGCTGCAGCAGATCGTGCAGTTCGCGCTGGATGGTACGGTCGGTGAGGCCGTGACACACACGGCCGGGGCGCGCGAACATGCGCTCGGGGAACTGGTTCGCGGCCAGCTGCTGGCCAGCCGCAAGCTGCAGCCGGCGATGACACACCTCGAACGTGGCTTCCGGCTGGCGGCGCCATTCCTGGCGACGGCCGACTATTTCCGCCTGCTCCATGAACACGAGCTGCTCGCCTGCCTGCCCTATGGCGCAACCCCCGCGGTGGCACAGGACCTGCCCGCCCTGCTGAACGAGGCGGCCGTCATCCGCCGGCTGCGACAGGGCGACCGGCGCCGGCCTGTCTTTCCACACACGGATACCCTGGGCTAGGGCATGGCGCTGACGGTCGCCATCTGCCGTTTCATAGCCAACCAGATGGCGCCGATCACCCTGCTCGGTGCCGTGGTTGCGTATCTGTACCCGCCGCTGTTTCTGGTGTTCCGCAACAGTTTCCTGTGGTTCTTTGCCGCCACCATGTTCGCCATGGGTGTGGTGCTGGACAGGGACGAGCTGCGCGAGACGCTGCACAAACCCGGCCGTATCGGGCTGGGCGTGCTGACCCAGTACAGTGTCATGCCGGCGCTCGGTTTTGCCGTGGCGCTGCTCGCCCCCCTGCCCGAGGCGCTGCGGCTCGGCCTGATCATCGTCGCCTGCGCGCCCGGGGCCATGGCCAGCAACGTGATGGTCTACCTGGCCGGTGGCGCGGTGGCGTTCTCCGTGGCCATGACCACGGTGGCGACCTTCCTGTCCCCGGTGCTGACACCCCTGCTGGTGGAATGGCTCGGCGGGGCGTTCCTGGATATCCCGTTCTGGCCCATGACGAAGACCATCGTCCTGACCGTAGTCCTCCCGCTGGGGCTGGGCATGCTGTTGCGCCCCCGCCCGGGGCGCCACCTGGTGCTGGCCCGGACCCTGGCGCCGGCGGTGGCGGCGGTCGCGATCGTCATCATCTGCAGCTATGCCGTGGCCGCCAACCAGGCCCGCCTGGCCGGGGTCGGCGGCTGGCTGGTCGCCATGGTGGTCCTGCTCAATGCGCTGGGCTACCTGGCCGGCTGGGGGCTGGCCCGGCTGTATGGCTTTGATCCGGAACACCGTTTGACGCTGGCCATCGAGATCGGCATGCAGAACGCCGGACTGGGGGTGGCCCTGGCCCTCAGGCACTTCACGCCCGAGACCGCCCTGCCCGGCGCGCTGTTTGCGTTCTGGTGCATTTTGACCGCCGCGGGAGCCAGTGCCTGGCTGCGCCGTCGACGCACCGAAACGGTGCGCGCACAATATTAAAATATATTAATTTCAGTAAGTTACTGATTCTTCGTCCGGTCTGCAAAAACCGGATTTCCGTCTAAAGGTTCCCCCCCCTGCGTCGATAGCCTAAGCAAGAGCGCACGCACACAGTGCCTTCAGAAATGGCCCCGGTGGCCCGGTTTCATCTCTGAAGTTGTTGTCATAGCACTGTGCATTGAAGGGCTCCTCCGACGCTGAAAAGCGTTTTCAACCCGCCGCAAGGCGGGTTTTTTTTTGCCTACAGGGATGTAGGTACGTCGCGGAGCGCAGGGAGGCGCGGGAGCGATGTCTAAACGCTGATCCGGTGGTGAAGAGGGGCGCGAGAACGATATGCCTGTAGGTACGGCCGCTCCGGGCATCCTGACTTGTCGCGGCACTCGTACGTCCCTCGGCAACTGCTCCTGCGTTGCTCTACCTCCTACATCCCTGTAGTCGTGTCCATCGTCGCGGGAATGATATCGATTAACTCTGTGTGCCCTGTGGAGACAGGGATGAATCCGGTCCGCACTCACCAGTGGAGTTGCCGTAGCCGGGAAACTTTCTTGTACAGATGGGCGTCCATGCGCGTCAGGATATCGTTGAGTACGCCGACGGCATCCGTGATGTAGGCACCCTTGTTCAGCATCACGCACTCGGCACGCACGCTCATCCCGGCGTCGGTGATTTCCGGGCGCGCGATCACGCCCTTGCGCGCGAGGGTGTCGAGTACCTGGGTCGCCCAGATGACCGGAATCCGCGCGGCTTCGCAGATCCACAGGATCTCCTCCTGGATTTCCGCCATCCGTACACTGCCCAGCTCAACAGCCAGGTCGCCACGGGCGATCATGACACCCAGCGCGTGCTGGCCCAGGGTGCCGAGCAGGAGGTCGGGCAGGTTGCTCACGGCTGCGGCCGTTTCGATCTTCAGCACGATCGGCAGTCCCGGGTTGGCGCGGGCGGCCAGTTCATGGCGCAGCACGTCGATGTCGCCGAGGGTGCGCACGAACGAGAAGCCGACCATGTCGGCATGAGCGCAGACGAAATCGAGGTCCTCCAGATCCTTGGCCGTGAGGGCCGGCAGGGAGAGCTCGGTATCCGGGAGGTTGATACCCTTGTCGCTGCGTACACGTGCGCCTTTCGGCCCGGCATGCGTGACCTCGAGTAGTGCCCCGGCAGTATTCGTCTCCACCACCCTGCAGCCGATCTTGCCGTCGTCGATCCAGACACTGGCGCCGGGCTGCAGCTGGCCGACGATGGCGGGATGCGTGCAGCCGATTTCGGCAGGACGGACGGGCCCGATAGTCGTCGCAGCGCGTCCCGGTTGCATATCGCGACGCAGCAGCAGCCGGTCGCCGCACTGCAGGCGAATCACCTCGGGTTTGCCGCTGAATGGCCCGATCCGGTAACTGTCGCTGGCGATGAACTGCTTGTCCTGTGACACGCCCTGCCAGCGCAGGCGGGTACCGGGGGTGACGTAGGCATTGCCGTCACACTCGGCCAGCCAGGCGGCGTCGGCGAGCGGTTTGGTTATGCGCAGCACGCGGTGCTTTTCGCGGGCGTCCTCGAAGTGCAGCGAATGTCCCGTGCGTAGTTGCCGGGCGAGTTCAGCATCGAGCGGCAGCCGGATCTGCTCGGGATATTCGGTGACCGCCGCCGTGGTGGCGGGTGTGAGCACGACCCGTGCCGGCTGGATCATATGACCGTAGTCATCCCGACGAATCTGCAGGTGCCGGACGGCCGGTCCGGGCCGGATGGGCCCGGTGCGGATCTTGTGCCCGGCGAGGTCCATGAAGACTGGAATATGGTTGCCGGACTCGCGTTCCGCGGCGCGCACGCGATCGATCATCCGTTGCCAGGTGGCCGGGTCGTCGTGGGCGCAGTTGATGCGGGCGCAGTCCATGCCCCCTGCCACCAGTTCCCTGACGAGGTCATCCCGGGTCGCCGCTGCCGTCGGCAGCGTGACCATGATGCGGGCATAGCGGTTACGGCAGCGCCTGCCGAACAGGTGCTCGGTATTGTGTTCGAGTCGTCCGGCACCGTCGCCGGCAGCCGTCGCAGGCGTACCGCAGCCGGTATTGCCGCCGAGGATGGCGATGACGCGACACAGGTTGGCGCGTACCTCGGCTTCGCCACGGCCCAGGGACGAGAGGCCGGCGGCAACCAGGCGCGCCTGCAGGGGCCGCAGGTCATGGCTGCGCAGGCCGAGATAGTCTGCCAGGTTGCACGCGTCGTCCGTGAATCCCTGCGGATAGCGTGCGCGATACGGCGCCAGACGCTCGTTCGACCGTCGTACGACGTCAGCGTAGAGTGCGGAGAGTTCCTCGAGTAGACCGGCCTGCGTTCTGGTCGCGGCCGGAACGGCTTGCGTGGGCATGGTGACGGTGCCTGCAACGGCATGCTGGATACACTGCAGGAAGCTTAGGCCAGCGCTGTTACAGGATCATGACAGCCGTATGACAATGCGCGGTGTGCCGCGTACGCTAGCGGGGCCGTGCCCCGCTACAGCGCGTACCCGCCATGCGTCGGGCAACCGCCGTTAGTCTGCCAGCCAGTCGCGTGGTTTGAGGAAGACCTCGTAGAGTTCCGCTTCCGGCGTGCCCGGTTCCGGGTGCCAGTTGTAACGCCAGTTGACCTCTGGTGGCAGCGACATCAGAATGGCCTCGGTACGGCCGCCGGACTGGAGACCGAACAGGGTGCCGCGATCGTAGACGAGGTTGAATTCTACGTAACGGCCGCGCCGATAACGCTGGAAATCCTTTTCGCGGCTGCCGTAGTCGATGTCCTTGCGCCGCTCGACGATCGGCAGATAGGCCGGCAGGTAGTGGTTGCCGATGCTCATCATCAGAGCGCAGGAGTATTCGAAGCCCTTGTCGTTCAGATCGTCGAAGAACAGGCCGCCGACACCGCGCGGTTCGGCGCGGTGTTTGAGATAGAAGTAGTCGTCGCACCATTGCTTGTAGCGCGGATAAACCTCTGCGCCGAAGGGAGTGCAGGCTTCCTGGGCGAGGCGGTGCCAGTGCTGCACGTCCTCGACGAAGCCGTAGTAGGGGGTTAGGTCGAAGCCACCGCCGAACCACCACACCGGCTCGGCACCCGCCTTTTCCGCCACGAAGAAGCGGACGTTGGCATGGGAGGTGGGTACGTAGGGATTGTGCGGATGGATGACCAGAGACACGCCCATGGCCTGGAAGCTGCGTCCCGCCAGTTCCGGGCGGCTCGCCGTTGCCGAAGGCGGTAGGGCCGCACCGTGCACGTGCGAGAAGTTGATGCCGGCCTTTTCGAAGACGGCGCCGCCCTCCATGACGCGCGAGCGTCCGCCACCGCCTTCGGCGCGTTCCCAGGAGTCCTCGATGAAGGTGGCGCGGCCGTCGCTCTGCTCGAACGCCTTGCAGATGGTGTCCTGCAGACCGAGCAGGTAGTCACGCACCTGCTCGATGTGCTGTTGGCCGATGGCGGTTGCGGTCATGGTCGTCGTGCTGTTAGCCGGTTCAGTGCCTGAGTATATTGCCGGTGATGCCGTCACGCACGCTGCTTGGCGTGTTGCTGGCGGTGTCGTTGCCATGCAGGATGTAATCCAGCTGCCCGTCAAACGCCCTGCGCACGTCCAAAGCAGTGGTTGCCGGTGGCCTGCCGTGCAGGTTGGCGCTGGTGGATACCAACGGGCCGCCCCAGCGGGTACAGAGCGCGGCGGCGACCGGATGGTTGGTCACCCGCAGCGCCAGGCTGGCGTGGTTCCCGGTGAGCCAGGACGGTGTGTCTGGCATGCAGGGCAGCACCCACGTGACCGGCGGGCTAGCGGGGCTCGCGAGGCGCCGGCGTACGGCGGGCGTGAGCGGCGTCAGCAGGGGTTCCAGCTGCTCGACGGCGGCTGCGATGAGGATGACCCCGTGACGGATGCCGCGTTGCTTCAGTGCGAGCAGGTGCAGCACGGCGGCGGCATTGAAGGGATCGCAGCCGAGGCCGTATACCGTCTCGGTGGGATAGGCAATGACACCACCGGCCTGCAGTTTCCGTGCTGCCTCCCGTATGTGCCAACTCATGCCTGCAGCCGGGGTGCTCAGGACTGTTCCGCCTCGGCCGCGGACTCATCCCACGGTTCGGAGAATTTGCAATCCTGCTGGGGGCAGACCCGCTGGGTACCGGAACGCTTGGTGGTCTTGACGGTGGTAATCGGCCAACTGCACGTCGGGCAGGGCAGTGCCAGCGGCTCGTTCCAGATCGCGTAGTCGCATTCCGGATAGCGGGAGCAGGAATAGAAGATCTTGCCGCGCCTGGATTTGCGTTTGAGCAGGTTGCCCTGTTTGCACTGCGGACACTGTACCCCGGTGTCGGCCGGCTTCTCCAGCGGTTCGATGTACTTGCAGCTGGGGTAGCTGCTGCAGCCGATGAACTTGCCGTAGCGTCCACTGCGGATGATGAGATCGGAACCGCACTCCGGGCAGGTGCGCCCTTCCACCTTTTCGGGTTCGCTGCTGCCGCGCTCGTCGTCGACGTTGCGCGTGTAGTCGCACTCGGGATAGCCGCTGCAGCCGATGAAGCGTCCGCGCCGACCGAGCCGGATATTGAGCGGCTTGCCGCATTTCGGGCAGGTTTCGTCCGTGGCCTCGGTGGTGACGTCGCTGCGCGACACGCTGGTTTCCTTGTCATCCACCAGGTGCTTGAACGGTTTCCAGAATTCCTGCATCACCGGCACCCAGTCCTTCTCGCCCCGCGCGACCGCATCCAGTTCGTCCTCGAGGCGGGCGGTGAAGTCGTAGTCGACGTACTGGGTGAAATGCTCGGTCAGGAACTTGCTCACGACACGGCCGACGTCGGTCGGGTAGAAACGCTTGTTTTCCAGGGTTACGTATTCGCGTGCCTGCAGCGTCGAGATGATGGTGGCATAGGTCGACGGCCGGCCGATGCCGTATTCCTCCAGTGCCTTGACCAGGCTCGCTTCCGAATAGCGTGGCGGCGGTTCGGTGAAATGCTGATCGGCGCGGATGTCCTTCAGTTCGCAGCTGTCACCCCGTTCGAGCGGCGGCAGCAGCTTCTCCTCGCCGTCGGATTTCTTGTCATCCTCGCCTTCCTGGTAGACGGTCATGAATCCCGGGTCGACCACGACCGACCCGGTGGCGCGGAAGCGGTTGCCCTCGCCGCAGCCGAAATCCACGCTGACCGTGTTGATCGTGGCATGGATCATCTGGCAGGCGACGGTCCGTTTCCAGATCAGTTCATAGAGCTTGAGCTGCTCCGCGCTCAGGTACTGTCGAATCTCGTCCGGTGTGTTGCGTATGGACGTGGGTCGGATCGCCTCGTGTGCCTCCTGGGCGTTTTTCGCCTTGGTCTTGTAGACACGTGCCTCCTGCGGCAGCGCTGCCTTGCCATAGCGTTCGGGTATGAAGGCGCGCAGTTCGTCGAGTGCTTCCTGGGCGAGGTTGACCGAGTCGGTGCGCATGTAGGTGATCAGGCCGATGGTATCGCCCCCGATGTCCATGCCTTCGTAGAGTTGCTGCGCGACGCGCATGGTGCGGCTCGCGGTGAAGCCGAGTTTGCGCGATGCCTCCTGCTGCAGCGTGGAGGTGGTGAACGGCGCGGCGGGGTTGCGCTTGCGCTGTTTCTTCTCGACCTCCTCGACAACAAGCCTGCCACCGGCGGCGGCAAGCAACGCGGTCCGCGCCAGGGTGGCGGAACCGCTGTCGCTGATGCTGAACTGTTTGAGTTTTTCACCGTGCAGATGGGTCAGCCGTGCCACGAAATCCTGCCCGTCGCGATTGAGGTCGCCTTCCAGCGTCCAGTATTCGCGCGGCTTGAAATTCTCGATCTCGATTTCGCGCTCGACGATCATGCGCAGCGCCGGACTCTGTACCCGTCCTGCCGACAGGCCGCGGCGCACCTTCTTCCACAGCAGTGGCGAGAGATTGAAACCGACCAGGTAATCGAGGGCGCGGCGCGCCTGTTGTGCATTGATCAGCTCGGTGGACAGGTCGCGGGCATGCTCCAGCGCCTCGTTGACCGCGCGCTTGGTGATTTCGTTGAACACCACGCGGTGCACGGACTTGTCCTTGAGCGCCTTGCGCTGCCGCAGCAGCTCGCACAGGTGCCAGGAGATGGCCTCGCCCTCGCGATCGGGGTCGGTCGCGAGATAGAGGGCATCGGATTTCTTCATGGCCTTGACGATGCTGTCGACGTGCTTGGCATTGCGCTCGATCAGCTGGTACTTCATGGCGAAGTCATGCTCGGTGTCGACGGCGCCTTCCTTGGGGACGAGGTCGCGCACATGGCCGTAGGAGGCCATCACGTCGTAGTCCTTGCCGAGGTATTTCTTGATTGTCTTGCACTTCGCGGGTGATTCGACAATGACGAGATTCTTGCTCATTGCTGTCGTATGCGAGTGGGCCGTGCGGCCGGCATCTTGGGGTGCGCGCGCTGTCAGTGCAGGCTGCGGGCGGAATTGTCGAACACCAGATCTTCCACCCAGGCATAGGCCGCTTCCTCGCCCGGCTGGTTGAACAGCACCATCATGACCACCCACTTGATCTGGTCGAGATCGAGATCCCCGCTTTCCAGCGCCATCGCGCGGTCGATGGCCAGCTCGCGGGTTGCCGGATTTAGCACGCCCATCTGTTCCAGAAACAGGATGAAGCCGCGGCATTCCGTATCGAGGTGTTCCATTTCACGGGCGGAGAACAGCCGCATCGAGCGCCCGGTCTGCGGGGCTGCCGCCACGGGATCGCGGGTGAGGCCTTCCATCCAGCTGAAGGCCTGATCGATTTCCCGGGTCGGGAAGCCGGCCCTGCTGAGTTCCTGCTCGACGCTCTCGCGGTCCGGTGCCAGCGGACTGTCGTCATCCATATAATAGTTCTCGAACAGATACATGAGGACGTCGAAGACGTTTTCTTTCATCAAAAAACCTTTTATCTCAATCGGTTGTATATTCCGCCCGGGCTGGCGGCGATGTGGCCGTTCAGTTCGAGTTGCAGGAGCATGGAGGAAACTTCGGCCGGCGTCAATCCGCTCTCCGTGACGAGGTGGTCGATGGTGTTGCTGTTAAATCCCATGATTTCAAGAAGTTGCAGATACTCGTCGGCAAGATGTGCGGGCGGTTCGGCCGCCTCCGGGATAGCCTGGGAGAGGGCCATGCCGGCGCCGGCAAGCGGGCCCAGCTCGTCGATGATGTCCTGCGCGGTTTCGACGAGTTTGGCACCCTGGCGAATCAGGGCATGGCAGCCGCGTGAGAGCGTGTTGTGTATCGAGCCCGGGATGGCAAAGACCTCGCGGCCCTGCTCGACGGCGTGGCGCGCGCTGATAAGGGAGCCCGAACGCAGTGCGGCCTCGACCACCAGCGTGCCCAGACTGAGTCCGCTGATGATGCGATTGCGGCGCGGGAAATTTTCTGCCAGCGGCGGGGTGCCGATCGGGAATTCCGCTATCAAGGCGCCCTGTTGCGCGATGGCATGTGCCAGTGCGCGGTGCCGGGCGGGATAGACCCGGTCGAGGCCGGTGCCCATGACGGCAATGGTGGCCGCGCCCGCATCCAGCGCGCCCTGATGGCTGGCGGCGTCTATGCCGAGTGCCAGCCCGCTGGTGATCACCAGGCCGGTGGCACCCAGATAGCGGGCGAAATCGCGCGCGGTACGCTGACCGACCGGCGTTGGATTCCGGCTGCCCACCATAGCCAGCTGCGGTTCCCGCAGCAGCCCGGCATCACCGTGCACGTACAGCAGCGGCGGCGCATCCGGCAGCTGTTCCAGCAGCGGCGGCCAGAGCGGGTCGTGGCAGGTGATGATCCGGTTGCCTGCCTGTTGCGCCCAGTCGAGGTCGCGTTCAATCGCACTCCGGTCGGGCTGGTTGAGCGCGTCGAGGGTGTGTTGCGACAATCCCAGATGACGGAGTGCGTCCGGCTCTGCGGCGCGGACGGCAGCCGCTGTGCCGAATCGCGCGAGTAGTTGCCGGAAGCTGACCGCACCCAGGTGCGGCGCATGATAGAGGGTGAGCCAGTCGGTGAGTTGGCTGGTGTCGGGTGCCTGAGGGTGCGCGGGCATGGTATCCCAGTATAACTGGGAATCCGCGGCCACCCTGTCATCCCTGTGCGATCGCACAGGGATGAGCCTGCCTACCCCGGATCAGGGGGTGCGGACAAAGTCGTTGACGTGAATGGCGCGGGTCGCGGACATGATCAGTCCGAGACTGACCTTGTCGAAGGTGCGGAAGATCATGACCACGCCGGCTTCCTCATCCGGCAGTCTGACCGTCTTGCCGTACTTGCTGCTGACAGGATCTTCGATCACGTCGCCCTGCTGGAACACCCGCAGTACATGGCCGATTTCCATACCTTCCCGGGTGCCCAGGTCCAACGCGACGACGTTGAACTGGCCTATTTCCGTGACGCCGTCGATCACCGAGATGATGTGGCCCTCGGTGCCGGCCGGTACGGCGTGTGGCTGGAAGTGGACCACCGGATCGGAACGATCGGCCGGCCGCAGGCGGTCTCCCACGCGCACCTCGCGGGTGGTTTCCGTCAGCTTGACGGTCGTCGGGTCACCGAAGCTCTGCACCGGACCGCTACCGGCATAGAGTGCCTCGTAGCCGAGAATCTCGCCGGTGTCGGGGTCGATATAGGGGCCGCCGGGCTTGTAGACGTCGAACAGGGTGTAGTCGCGGCTTTCGATGCCGCGCACGTAGATCCGGTCTCCGGCGCCGGAGATGACGTGTTCGTCCGCGGACTGGACCACGTACGGGCTGTTTTCCATCTCGTCCTTGTCGACGACGATCACGCGGGTGAGAAACTGCTTGATGGCATCCAGCGGGATTGTCGGAATGGCATTTTCCAGGCTCTCGGTGCGGATCTGCGGTGATAGCTTCACGTCCCGACCGCGGGTCGCTTGGATCTGCGGCCGGCCGTCCACATATACCAGGTTGAGGATGTCGCCGGGATAGATCAGGTGGGGATTGGCGACCTGCGGATTGACATACCAGACCTCCGGCCACAACCAGGGGTCGCGCAGGAATCGGGCCGAGATGTCCCACAGCGTGTCACCCCTGACGACCACGTACTGATCCGGGTGATCGGGATTAAGCACCACGTCCGCAGCGATCAAAGTGCCCGTGGTCAACAAGGCGGCGAGTACCATTGCGAGCAGTTTCTTGGTTGACATAGGCATCCCTTTGCGTCGAGTTACTTGGCGATTCGGTTCCAGTATCCCAGTGCCTGGCTACACTGATGACGGGCGGCGGCAGGAATGCCGCGAGTTTAGCGGAAATTCCACGTAAAACAAAACGTTTTGTCGTTCGATGGACACAGCGACGTTGCCTTTTGTGGTAGAGTATATTAGATACAAATTTCCTGATTCGTGACGACAATCACATGGCCATTCTCACTATTCTGCACTTTCCGGATCCTCGCCTGCGCACGGTAGCGCAGCCGGTTGCACAGGTCGATGACGCTGTTCGGCAACTGCTCGATGACATGCTCGAGACCATGTACGCGGCACCCGGTATCGGGCTTGCCGCCACACAGGTAAACGTCGCCAGGCGGATCGTCGTCATCGATATATCGGAAGATAAGAACCAGCCTTTATATCTGGTCAACCCGGAGATAGTGGATCGGGACGGGATCGAGGAAATGGAGGAGGGCTGCCTGTCCGTGCCCGGTGTCTACGAACTCGTGCAGCGCGCCGATCGCGTCAGAATCAGGGCGCTGGGGCGAGACGGCGAACCCTTCGAACTGTCTGCGGAGGGACTGCTCGCCGTTTGCATCCAGCATGAGATCGATCATCTGGATGGCAAGCTGTTCGTCGATTACCTGTCCCAGTTGAAGCGCACGCGAATTCGCAGGAAGCTGGAAAAGGAGCAGCGTCAGGCCGGCCAGCCCGAGCAGCCGGGTGCGGGCAACGCCAAGCGTGTCACCCAGGAACTCTAACCCGAACCTCCCGGCAGCGATCCGGTGTATCTGTCCCGACGGGATTCCCAGGCGCCGGTGCGCAGGTACGTGCGATGAGGGTTGTATTTGCCGGCACTCCTGAGTTTGCCGTTCCCGCGCTGCAGGCGCTGCTGGACAGCGCCCATCAAGTGGTGGCGGTGTATACCCAGCCCGATCGCCCTGCCGGCCGGGGCCGTCACACCACCGCCAGCCCGGTCAAGCAGCTGGCGCTAACCCATAGCCTGCCCGTGTGCCAGCCTGCGACCCTGCGCGCGCCCGATGCGGGTGCGGCGCTGGCAGCGTGGCAACCGGCACTACTGGTCGTGGTTGCCTACGGGTTGTTGCTGCCGCCGGCAATACTCTCCATTCCGACCCTGGGCTGTATCAATATCCACGCCTCGCTGCTACCGCGCTGGCGCGGTGCGGCGCCGATCCAGCGTGCGATCCTGGCGGGCGATACCGAGACGGGTGTCTGCCTGATGCAGATGGAAAGCGGTCTGGATACCGGGCCGGTCCTTGCCTGTGCGCGCTG
Organism: Pseudomonadota bacterium; assembly: GCA_041395565.1. Taxonomy (NCBI): domain Bacteria; kingdom Pseudomonadati; phylum Pseudomonadota; species Pseudomonadota bacterium. The sequence goes on from JAWLAI010000003.1 coordinate 212,637, forward strand.
CGGGATCCAGTCGGACGACACGGCCAGCCGGCTGCATGACCGATTGGCGCAGATGGGCGGCCGGCTGCTCGCGGACAACCTGGACGCGCTGGCACAGGGCGGTCTCCTACCCCAGCCGCAGGACGCAGCACGTGCAACCTATGCGCGCAAGTTGGAGAAGGCGGAGGCGCGCATCGACTGGAGCGAGAGCGCCGAAATGCTGGCGCGCAAGGTGCGAGCCTTTAATGCCTGGCCGGTCGCCGAGACGCGCTGGGGCGGCCGGCAACTGAGGATCTGGGAGGCGCAGGCACAGGCCGGTACGTCGGACGCCGCGCCGGGTTCCGTCGTGTCGGCGACCCGGGAAGGTATCGATGTGGCCTGCGGCAGTGGTCTGTTGCGTCTGCTGACGGTGCAACTGCCCGGGGCGCGCCCCGTTCGTGCGGCCGATTTCGTCAATGCGCACGCCGTTGCCGGTACCCGCCTTGGGACGGACTGATCCATGAAACAGGATGTGCGTGCAGCGGCCGCCCGCGCGCTGGCGCAGGTCGTCGGTCGCGGCCGCTCGCTGGCCGATATCCTGTCCCCGTTGCAGTCCGCCTGTACCGATGGCCGGGATGCCGCGCTGCTCGCTGAGCTGGTGTATGGAACGGCGCGCTGGTATTTCAGGCTCGATGCGCTGCTCGGACGGCTGCTCAAGAAGCCACTCAGGTCGCGCGACCTCGATGTACATTGTCTGCTGCTGGTAGGGCTGTACCAGCTGGAACAGCTTGCCGTGCCGCAACGCGTGGCGGTGCATGAGTCCGTGCAGGCGGTGCGCAGTCTCGACAAGGAATGGGCCCGGGCGCTGGTCAATGCCGTGCTGCGCGGTTACCAGCGTGAGCATGTGCGGCTCAATGCGGTTATTGCCGGCGATCCCGCGGCGCGTTATGCACATCCAGACTGGCTGATCGGTCGTCTCCAGGCCGACTGGCCGGACCACTGGCAGGATATCCTGCAGGCCAACAATGAGCGGCCACCGCTGTGCCTGCGCGTCAACAGTCGCCGCATGACGCGCGCGGAGTATCTCGAGCTGCTCGAGGAACGTGCCATGCCGGCTGCCCCGCTCGCGTGGACGACCCACGGTATCCGTCTCAACGCCGCGGTGCCGGTAGAGTCGTTGCCCGGATTCGGGCAAGGCGCGGTCTCGGTGCAGGACGGTGCCGCACAACTGGCTGCCGGCCTGTTGCACCTGGCGCCGGGCCAACGGGTGCTGGATGCCTGTGCGGCACCAGGCGGCAAGACGGCCCACATCCTCGAGCTGGAACCCGCGGCACGGGTGACGGCCGTGGACGTCGACGCCGACCGTCTAGCCCGGGTCGCGGAGAATCTCGATCGGCTGGGTCAGCGTGCGGAATTGCGTTGCGGCGATGCCGGGGCGCCGGCGTCATGGTGGGATGGACAGGCATTCGAGCGCATCCTGCTGGATGCGCCATGTTCTGCAACGGGCGTTATCCGGCGTCATCCGGATATCAAGTTGCTGCGCCGACCGGATGATATCGAGCGACTGGCCGGGCAGCAGGCGGCCATTCTCGATGCCGTGTGGCCCTTGCTGGCACCAGGGGGTATGCTGTTGTATTGCACGTGCTCGGTGCTGGCGACGGAGAACGTCGCGCAGGTTGGCAACTTCCTCATGCATCACGGAGATGCCACGGAACTCCCGATCCTCGCGGACTGGGGGCACGGCTGTGAATCCGGCAGGCAGGTGCTGCCTGGCGAAGACGGGATGGACGGATTTTATTTCGCATGTCTGCACAAGCGCACCTGAATCGGATCGTCTCCGGTACGCCGCCGCGCCGGCCGGCGCTCTGGTCGCTGCTCGGCGTCTTCCTGCTGGCTGCGCTGAACTTGACTGCACCCCTCGCGGCCGAGGATGCGGGCGAGTTCCGCATCACCGATGCACATGCCTGGCTCAGCGGCGCAGAGCTGTTGCTTGATGCCCAGGTGCTGATCGGCCTCAACCGCGGGCCCCGGGAGGCGCTGGAAAACGGTGTTCCGCTCACGTTCGAGCTGCAGGTGCAGCTAGTAAGAAAGCATGTCTGGCTCTGGGACTCGGTTGTGGTCGAGCATGTCCGGGTCAGGCGGCTCGAGTATCACGCACTCAGTCGCAGCTTCCTGGTCCGGGACATGAATACCGGCAGGCAGGGCAATTTCAGTCGTTTGGAAGATGCATTGCAGGCGGCCGGTACGATTGACAGACTGCAGCTCTACAGCAAACCGCTGGACACTAACGGCGGTTACGAAGTGCGCCTGCGCGGCAGTCTCGATATCGAATCCCTTCCCACCCCCGTTCGCCTGCTCGCCTATGTCTCTTCCGACTGGGACATGCAGGGTGACTGGTACACATGGCCGTTGGCCCGGTAAGACGCATCGGCTTCGGCATGTTGCCCATGCTGGGGCTGTTTACGCTCCTGCTCGTGTCGCTCTCGCTGATGAGCGACGCTACCCACAACTCGCAGCGCTTCGGTGAGCTGTATTCCGTTCTGCTGGTGGTCAACGCGGTCGGTCTGCTGATACTGGGCGTCCTCGTCATCGTCAACATCTTCCAGCTCATCCGCCAGCTGCGCATGAATGTTGCGGGCGCGAAGATGACGAGCAGGCTGGTTATCATGTTCGCCGTGCTGTCGGTGGTCCCGGTATCGGTAGTTTATTACTTTTCCCTGCAGTTCCTGCAGCGCGGCATCGATAGCTGGTTCGATGTCCGCATCGAGCAGGGGTTGAACGACGCGCTCGAACTCAGCCGTGCAGCCCTGGATGTGCGGCTGCGTGACGTATTGCAGCTGACCGTGCGCATGGCAGACGAGTTGGCGGATGCGCAGCCCGCAACGCTGTCGCTGACACTGTACGATCTCAGGGTCAGAAGCGGAGCAGCCGAACTCACGCTGCTTGGCAATGACGGGCGTATCGTTGCCTCCAGCAGTGCGGAGCTGTCCAAGATCATCCCCGATCAGCCGCCGGAAGAGGTGCTGCTGCTGCTCAGGAACAGGCGCCACTATGTCGGACTCGATCCGGTTGGTGCGGGCGGGCTGTTTGCGCGCGCGTTGGTGCCGGTTCTGTCCGCACGGGCGGACGGCGAGGTGTATACATTGCAGGCGCTCTACGAAGTATCGGATCGATTCAGCAGCCTCGCAGACAGCGTCCAGGCGTCCTTCACGCACTACCGGGAGTTGGCCTACCTGCGTACGCCGCTCAAGTTCAGCTATTCGCTCACGCTCTCCATCGTGCTGCTGCTCAGCCTGCTGGCGGCGATCTGGGCGGCGTTCCATTCAGCGCGCCGGCTGGTGGCGCCGGTGCGGGATCTGGCCGAGGCCACCCATGCCGTCGCCGAGGGTGACTACAGCAGGCGCCTGTCCGTCGCGAGCGAGGACGAACTCGGCTTCCTGGTCAGATCGTTCAATGACATGACCCGCCGTCTGGCGAAATCCCGCGACGAGGCGAGTCGCAGCCAGCGCCAGATCGAGGGGCAGCGGGCCTATCTGGAGGCGGTGCTCGCCAATTTGTCCTCGGGCGTGATCAGCCTGGGCCGTGATTCGGTCGTGCGGGCGGTGAACCGCGCGGCCACCCAGTGTCTGGGTGTCGAGCTGAAAGACTATCTGGGGCGCGATCTGTCTGAGATCGCCAGCGAGCACGGCGCTATCGCACCGTTCGTCGACGCGATCAACCAGCATCGCAACAGCGGCAGTCAGGCCTGGCAGGAGGAGATCACCCTGGTCGGCAAGCAGGGACGTCAGATGCTGATGTGCCGCGGTGCTGCCTTGCGCACCTCGGGTCGGCGTGGCGGCGGAATGGTGATCGTCTTCGATGATGTCACGGCCATCATACAGGCACAGCGCGATGCCGCCTGGGGCGAGGTGGCGCGGCGGCTGGCGCACGAGATCAAGAACCCGCTAACACCCATCCAGCTGTCGGCCGAACGCCTGCGCCACCGCTATCTCGACAAGATGCCGCCAGACGATGCTGAGATACTGGACCGTGCGACACGCACCATCGTCAATCAGGTGGAAGCGATGAAAAAGATGGTCAACGCGTTCAGTGATTATGCACGTGCTCCGCAGCTCAGCCTCGAACCGCTTGACGTGCATCAGCTCATGCAGGAGGTGCTGGACCTTTATCGCGGTAGTGACCTGAATGTGCGCCTGGACGTGCAGCTGGATGCGCAGGACTCGCGTATCGACGGCGATGCCGGACGCATGCGCCAGCTGCTGCACAACCTGCTGAAGAATGCGCTGGAGGCCGTTCGCGACACCGCGGACGGTCAAATACATGTGGTTACGCGCAACGAGATCCGGGGCGGGATGCGTCAGCTCGTGCTTGCCATTGCCGACAACGGGCCGGGTTTCGCCCCCGGTATCCTGGACAATCTGTTCGAGCCCTATATCTCGACCAAGCCCAAAGGCAGCGGCCTGGGCCTGGCGATTGTGAAGAAGATCGTCGAGGAGCACGCCGGTACGATCAGCGCCGAGAACGCGGCTGGTGGCGGGGCGCAGGTTGTCATTCGCCTCATGCTCTCGGCGGAGGCGGCAGACAGGCATGGGGAAGAGGTGCCTGCCGGTGAGAGTAAGTTATAATCGCCCCGTTTTCCGGGGGGGCCGCAGCTGTGGTCGCCAAACCGATAATTTGGAAGCACGCCTATGACCAGTCGTCACATCCTCGTCGTCGACGATGAGCCGGACATCCGCAACCTGGTTCAGGACATCCTCGAGGACGAGGGTTATTCGGTGACCACCGCGGAGAACGGCGAGGCGGCTCGCAGGGCGCGGCGGGCGCGGCGCCCGGACCTGATACTGCTCGATATCTGGATGGAGGATGTTGACGGCATCACGCTGTTGCGTGAATGGTCGGAAAGCGGAGACCTGCCGTGCCCGGTGGTGATGATGTCCGGGCATGGCACCGTCGAGACCGCTGTGGAGGCGACCCGCCTCGGTGCCTACGACTTCATCGAGAAGCCCATTTCGCTGGCCAAGCTGCTGCTTACCATCGAGCGCGCATTTGAGAGCGAGCGGCTGCAGCGGGAGAATATCGACCTGCGTGGCCACGTGCAGCCGGTGGTGGAGCCGGCGGGCAAGTCGGCGGTCATGAATCAGCTGCGCGAGCAGGCGCGCAAGATTGCCCAGCATAACAGCTGGGTCCTGATCAGCGGCGAGGCCGGTGCCGGCAAGGCGACATTCGCGCGCTACATACACGATCAGAGCCCGCGCCGTGACGGCCCCTTCGTCGAGATCGCGGTTGGGTCCATCTCGGAGGAGAACTCCGCGGCGGAACTGTTCGGACACGAGGATGACGAAACGGTGCACTACGGACGCCTGGAACAGGCTAATGGTGGCACCCTGTGTATCGGCGATATTGCCGACATGGATCTGCAGACGCAGGCGCGCCTGCTCAGCGTCCTGCAGACGCACACCTTCAAGCGTATCGGGGGCAGCGAGGACGTCGAAGTCGACCTGCGCATTATTGCGACGACGCATCGCAAGCTCGAGGATGAGGTTGCCGCGGCGCGCTTCCGCGAGGACCTGTTCTATCACCTCAATGTATTGCCATTGCATATTCCCCCGCTGCGCGAACATGAGGATGATGTCCACGACCTGCTGAATTTCTACATCGACTATATGGTCACCCATGAACGGCTGTCATACCGCCATTTCAGCGTGGCGGCACAGAATCGCCTGCGCAGCTACGACTGGCCGGGCAACATCAGGGAGCTGAAAAATCTGGTCCAGCGCCTGCTGATACTCGGCAGCGGTGACGAGATCGAGCTTGCCGAGGTGGAGCGCGCGATCAGTGCCCAGCAGCCGACGACAGCCGCGGGTCCGGAGCTGCCATATGACCTGCCGTTGCGCGAGGCGCGCGAGCAGTTCGAGTACAACTACCTCATGCACCAGTTGCAGGCCGTCGGCGGCAGTATCGGGAAGCTGGCCAAGCGGGTGGGCATGGAGCGCACCCATCTCTACAGGAAGCTGCGTTCGCTCGGTATCGACCACAAGAAGGGCGGCGACTAGGCATGTCCGTGTACACCCCGGCAGGTCTTGCTGGTATGCCAGGATGAAGATCATCATTCTGGGTGCCGGACAGGTGGGATCCTCGGTGGCCGGGAATCTCGCCAGTGAGGCGAATGACATTACCGTCATCGACGATAACGCTAGCGTCCTGCAGGATCTGCAGGACAGGCTCGATCTGCGCACCGTCGTCGGCCATGCCTCGCACCCGGACGTGCTCATGCAGGCAGGCGCGGATGACGCGGATATGATCATCGCGGTGACGCGCAATGACGAAACCAATATGGTCGCCTGCCAGGTTGCCTATACATTGTTCCGCACCCCGACCAAGATTGCGCGTGTGCGCTCGGTGGAGTATCTCCGGCATCCGCGTCTGTTCGCGCAGGAGGCGCTGCCGGTCGATGTCATCATCAGTCCGGAGCAGCTTGTTACCGATTACATCGAACGCCTGATTGAATATCCCGGTGCACTGCAGGTGCTGGATTTCGCGGGTGGCAGAGTGCAGCTGGTTGCGGTACGCGCATACTATGGCGGTCCGCTGGTGGGTCACGAGCTGCGTGCACTCAAGGAGCACATGCCGGGTATCGATGCGCGCGTCGCCGCCATTTTCCGCAAGGGCAAGGCAATAACGCCGGAAGGCAACACCATCATAGAGATGGATGACGAAGTCTTCTTCGTGGCCGCGCGCAAGCACATCCGCGCCGTCATGAGCGAGTTGCGCAAGATGGATAAGCCGATCAAGCGCGTGATCGTGGCGGGCGGCGGCAATATCGGCATGCGCCTCGCGGCCGCAATCGAGAACACCTATCACGTCAGGATCATCGAACACAATACCACGCGCGCGAAGCTGTTGTCGGAGACGCTCGACAAGTCCATCGTGCTGCTCGGTGATGCCGCCGACCAGGAGCTGCTGCTCGATGAAAACATCGAGAACACAGACGTCTTCTGCGCGCTCACCAACGACGAAGAGGCCAATATCCTCTCTGCCATGCTTGCCAAGCGGCTGGGTGCGCGCAAGGTGATGTCATTGATAAATCGTGCGTCATACGTGAACCTGGTGCAGAGCGATGCGATCGATGTCGCGATTTCACCCCAGCAGGCGACCATCGGCAGCCTGCTGACGCATGTCAGGCGCGGGGACGTGGTCATGGTGCATTCGCTGCGGCGCGGTGCCGCGGAGGCGATCGAGGCCGTGGCCCACGGCAACCGCGACAATTCCAAGGTCGTGGGCAGGACGATAGACGAGATCAAGCTGCCGCCGGGAACCAGTATCGGCGCCATCGTGCGCGGCGAGGAAGTGATCATCGCCCATCACGATACGGTGATCGAGACGGATGATCACGTCATACTGTTCCTGTCCGACAAGAAATGCATTCAGCAGGTCGAGCGGCTGTTCCAGGTGGGCGTCACGTTTTTCTGAGATGCGGACAGCCACATCCCTACAGGCTGCTGTTCCGGGCCGATACGCCTGAGCCATGCATCTGCTCGCCATTCAACGGTTGCTTGGCCTGCTGCTGATGCTGTTCAGCTTTACCCTGCTTCCGCCCGCGCTGGTCTCATGGCTGTACAGCGACGGACAGATGCAGATATTTCTGGCTTCCACCGGCGCCGTACTGCTGCTCGGTGGGGTGATGTGGCTGCCGGTGCGCAACTTCAGGCAGGACCTGCGGGTCAGGGACGGCTTCCTGATCGTGGTGCTGTTCTGGATCGTGCTGGGGCTGGCCGGCGCCCTGCCGCTGTTGTATTCATCGCGGCCGGAGATGTCGCTCGCCGACGCGGTCTTCGAATCCTTCTCCGGCCTGACCACGACGGGTGCCACTGTCATTACCGGCCTGGATGAATTGCCGAAGTCGATCCTGTATTACCGTCAGCAGCTGCAGTGGCTGGGTGGCATGGGTATCATCGTGCTTGCCGTTGCCATCATGCCCATGCTGGGTGTCGGTGGCATGCAGCTGTACCGGGCCGAGACGCCGGGCCCGCTCAAGGATACCAAGCTGACACCGCGGATTACCGAGACCGCCAAGGCGCTCTGGTATATCTATCTTACGCTGACCATTGTCTGCGCCGCCTGCTACTGGCTGGCTGGAATGAGCGGTTTCGATGCCCTGGCGCACAGCTTCTCGACCATTGCCATCGGCGGGTTCTCGACCCATGACCAGAGCATCGGCTACTTCCAGAGTTCCGCCGTCGAGCTGGTGGCTGTTGTTTTCATGCTGCTTGCGGGCATGAACTTCGCGCTGCATTTTGTTGCCTGGCGCCGGCTCAGCCTGTGGCCATATCTGCAGGACAGCGAGCTGCGCGCTTACCTGAGCGTGCTGGGGCTGGTGACCGCCGTTACCGTCGGCTATCTCTACTACACGGATACCTTCATATTTTTCGACGACGCACTGCATGCGGGGCTGTTCCAGGCGGTCTCCATAGGTACCACCACCGGTTTCACGACCGTGGATTATTTCGTCTGGCCGGGATTCCTGCCGGTGCTGCTGCTGTTCGTGAGTTTCATCGGCGGCTGTACCGGCTCTACGGGTGGCGGGATGAAGGTGATCCGCTTCCTGCTGCTGCTCAAGCAGGGTCACCGAGAAATGATGCGACTGATTCATCCCAATGCACAGATTCCGGTGAAGGTCGGCGGGAAGCCGATGTGCTGGATCGGGTGATCAGTGCCGTGGGGCTTTTGCCGCCTATGTCGGTAGCTTCGTCATTATCATGCTGTTTGTCATGGCCACCGGCCTCGACCAGATTACGGCGTTCTCCGCCGTCGCCGCCTGTATGAACAACCTCGGTCCCGGTCTGGGCAGTGTCGGCGCAAACTATATCGCGGTGAACGATACGGCGGAAGTGGGCCCTGTCCGCCATGATGCTCGACGACCTGAGATCTTTACCCGATCATTCTATTCAGTCCCGACTTGGCGCCGCTGAGCGAGGCCACGCAGATGCCGGACATGATCGCAAACCATGCTGGCCGCTGGCCGGGACACCGCCTTGTTGCGTTATACCCTCGGCACCCAGTATTTCGATCGCGGCGGAGGTGGCGCGCAGCGGTTGCGCACCTGTGCGAGGCGGTGCGCATGGACCCGGATTATTCGGCGGCCTGGAAGGCCTATGGCAAGGCGCTCACGTTCCAGGGACGACCTGGCGCGCGCGGCGAATGCATACCGGCGTGGGATCGAAGTCGCGCGACAGCGGGGGCGATATGCAGGCGGCGAAGGAGATGGTCTTTCTCAAGCGGGTGCAGCGCCGAATGGAACCGGGCGGTGACGTCGACCGCCTGCGGGTGCGGTGCGCGCACGGGGGCGGCTGATTCAGGCTGCCGGCTGGTAGAAGGGCGGCTCGCCCGCAGGGCGGTGCGAAACTGCCAGGTCCCACCGGTACTGGCTGGGACATTCGCGGATATGTGCGTTCACGGCCAGATTGATGGCAACCGAATCTTCCAGTTCTTGCATACGTCTGTTCCGGCGGCTAAGCCAGCGCAGCCGGTAGCCGCGTCCGCGGGCTCGCGTTCGCACCAGACGAACACGATCGGCGTTCCCTGCTTCGCGGTCAGCCGCGAGAGGAACACCATGCTGAATGCCGGGAGTGCCGAAGAAGGGCGCAAACACGCCGGTGCCGGCCTTGGGTTCCTGGCTGGCAGCATGGCCACCGTGCCGCCCTCCTCCAGGGTCCGGAAACAGCGCGTGCAGGCCGCGCGTTCGCTTGCACGTAATGGCCGCCGGCGCGACTGCGCGCCCTGTCTGCCTCAGGTGCTCCAGGCCGGCGATCCGCAATGGCCGGTACAGGCAGGTGATGGTCGAACCCGTGCAGCGCAATAGAGGCCGGCCGCCTCCCATGCGCCGAGGTGCGGCGTGGCCGGTGGATGAGTCCGCGCTCCTTGCCTAGCCTGCGCGACGACGTCCAGTCCCTCGACCCTCGTGCACCAGGTCCAGTATCTGCTGGGCCGGGCGTAACCACAGGGCGCCGGTTTCCAGCAGGGTCTTCCCCGGATTCGCAACAGGCTGCGCCGCAAAGCAGGCGTCGCCGCCAGGTGCGGCCAGTTCCGGAAAGCAGCGCTCCAGGTTGATTCGGGTGATGGCGCGCAACCGGTTCGGGACCAGCGTCAGCAGCCAACCTGTACCCGCGCCCAGGGTATGCAGCAGGGGCAGGGGCAGGAAGGCGCAACTATAAAGAAATAGTTTTATAAGGCCGGTTCGCATCGATTATCCATAACTATTAACCCACTAATAACAGATTAATGGTTAAAATAATCCAAATTACCATCAATATAAAATTATTAAAGTGTAAAATGATATAATAAATTCAATGTTAATATTTTTAAATGTGGGAAATACAATCTCATTGTGCCGGTTTTTTCTGAATCCCATGACGAGGCGGAGTACGATAACTCCTGTCGGCGTGCTCAAGATGATTTCATGCAATTCCGCGCAAACACCAGTCCTGCATGCATCACTGCGGCCGATAAGTCATTGCCTGGGATATCCAAACGCCAGAGAATGATGCAGCCCTGCACGCGACCGATAGGGGAGTGAGCCATGAAACACAAAGTGAAGACGCTCATGCCGCGGGAGGCATGGGATGTGGTACAGACAATGCCGCGTGCCGTGCTGATCGACGTCAGATCCAGCATGGAATACCTGTTTGTCGGCCATCCGATGGGCAGCGTACACGTGCCCTGGATCGACGAACCGGACTGGGTGATCAACCCGCATTTCGTCACCGAGGTGCGCAAGGTGATGCTCGGCGGTATCGGTATTCACGAGTCGGGCGGGGATGCGCCGGTGTTGCTGATCTGCCGTAGTGGCAAGCGCTCGCTGGAGGCTGGCAAGCTATTGATTGATAATGGGTTCACAGAGGTCTACAACGTGGGCGAGGGCTTCGAGGGTGAACTTGACGAGCACCACCACCGCAGTACCACGGGCGGCTGGCGCTACCATGGACTGCCGTGGGAACAATGCTAGTCGCCGGGTGTGCTAAATTGACAGTTTATGAGCAAATTCTTATACTTTACGCGCCAAATAATAAGTAGGTTCCATGCGCCTGCCGCAATTGTGCACTGCATCAGCGATGTTGTGGCGGGAGTCTGGATAATGAACAACGCTGAACCTGTTCAGCAAGACACGATCCATTCCTCGACATCCATCCAGATGTTGCGGAGGGTGTCTCTTTGAGGAGAACAATCCATGTCAACAACCGCCGAGAACGTACAAGGGAACGCACAGCTGGATGCGTGGCTCGACAAGAAGCTGGACGAGCTGCTGCCGAAGAAACTGGAAGAGATCGATGCCTCGCGTACCCCGTCCATGTCCATCATCGCCACCAAGGGCACGCTGGACTGGGCCTATCCGCCCTTCATCCTGGCATCCACCGCCGCCGCACTGGGCTGGGACGTCACCATCTTCTTCACCTTCTACGGCCTGCTGCTGCTGAAGAAGGACATCACCGCCGAGGTCAGCCCGCTGGGCAATCCGGCCATGCCGATGAAGATGCCCTTCGGTCCCAAGTGGTTCCAGAACTTCTCCTGGCCGATGCCCAACCTGCTCATGGCCGGTGTCCCCGGCTTCGAGAAAATGGCCACCGGGCTCATGAAGAAGACATTCAAGAACAAGGGCGTGGCCAGCGTCGAGGAACTGCGCAGTCTCTGTCTGGAAGCCGATGTCAAAATGGTCGCCTGCCAGATGACCGTCGACGTCTTCGGCTTCAACTCCAGTGACTTCATCCCCGAGGTCACCGACTACGTCGGCGCCACCTCCTTCCTGCCCGTCGCGCAGAAATCCGACGTCTGCCTGTTCATCTGACAGCAGTCGATTGACGGCACGGCAGGCTGGACCAGCCAGACTGCCATAGCAAACCAGGGGCGTGCGATGCACGCCCTTGTTTTATCTGCTGCGGCACGGGACTGTTGCGGTAACATGCAGGAGTGGCCCTCACGGACGTCAGCATGCTGGAACTCTATCCGCCCATCGAGCCTTACCGTACCCACGAAATTCCCGTCACGGACGGGCATCGCCTGTATGCGGAGGAATGCGGTAACCCGCAGGGCCTGCCGGTGGTATTCGTGCATGGCGGGCCGGGTGCCGGTTGCGAACGCTATCACCGGCAGTTCTTTGATCCGCGTGTGTACCGCATCGTGCTGTTCGACCAGCGTGGCTGCGGCCGGTCCCGTCCGCATGCCAGCCTCGAGGGCAACACCACCCAGGCACTGGTCGCGGACATGGAGGCGCTGCGTGAGCAGCTCGGTATCGAGCGCTGGGTGGTATTCGGCGGCTCGTGGGGTTCGACGCTCGGGCTGGTCTATGCGCAAACGCATCCACAACGCGTGCTGGGCCTGATCCTGCGCGGAATTTTCCTGTGCCGCCCGCGCGATATCAGCTGGTTCTACCAGGATGGCGCTTCCTTTGTGCTGCCCGACTACTGGCAGGACTACCGCGACCAGATCGCAGCGGAGGAGCGCCACGACATGGTCGGGGCATATTATCGCCGGCTGACCGGTTCGGACGAGATTGCGATGATGGCAGCCGCGAAGGCCTGGTCGCTCTGGGAAGGGCGTGCATCGACGCTGTTGCCGAGGCAGGCGGTGGTGGATCACTTCGGCAATCCATCGACGGCGCTCAGTCTGGCGCGCATCGAGTGCCACTATTTCATGAACAACAGCTTTCTGGCGGCAGACCAGATCCTGCGCCATGCCGACCGTCTGCGGGATATCCCCGGCGTGATCGTGCATGGGCGCTACGACGTGGTCTGTCCGCTGGAGCAGGCCTGGGCACTGCATGAGGCATGGCCGCAGGCGCGCCTGCAGGTCATCCCGGATGCCGGCCATTCGGCCACCGAGCCGGGGATCGTGGACGCACTGGTCAATGCGACCGGCCAGTTCGGTCACCGCTTCCGGTGATCGGCCTGTTGCAGCGCGTGAGCCGGGCGGACGTCACGGTCGACGGCGCCGTAATCGCCGCGATCGGACCCGGTCTGCTCGTGCTGGTAGGCGTGCAGCGCGGCGATACCGAGGCCGAGGCGCAGCGCCTGCTGCAGCGGCTGCTCGGCTACCGGGTATTCCCCGATGCCGCCGGCAGGATGAATCTCGACCTGACGCAGGCCGGCGGCGGCCTGCTGCTGGTACCCCAGTTCACGCTGGCCGCCGATACCCGTAGCGGGCAGCGCCCGAGCTTTACCCCGGCTGCCGAACCGCAGGCGGGCCGGTGCCTGTACGACTACATGGTCGCGCAGGCCCGCGAGCAGCATGCGCCGGTTGGCAGCGGCCGGTTCGGGGCCGATATGCAGGTTGCGCTGGTCAACGACGGGCCGGTTACCTTCTGGCTGGAAGTGAGGCCGGCGCCGGGCGGGGTGGGTGGGTCTTGAAAAGCCTGGCTTTTTTAGGGAAAAATGCGGGTATGGCCGAAGCGCAAGCTGTTACTATATTCCTCAACCCCTGACCCAAGACGGAAGCCATCCATGTCTCAGCGACAGGCCGCCATCAAGCGCGACACACTGGAAACGCAGATCAGCGTGTCGGTCAACCTGGACGGCAGCGGCAACGGTGTATTCGCCACCGGCGTGCCTTTTCTCGAGCACATGCTCGACCAGGTCGCACGTCACGGGCTGCTCGATCTCGATATCAAGGCCACCGGTGATCTGCACATCGATGCGCACCATACGGTCGAGGATATCGGCATCACGCTGGGCCAGGCCGTATGCAAGGCCGTGGCCGACAAGCGCGGCATCCGCCGCTATGGCCATGCCTACGTTCCGTTGGACGAGGCACTCTCGCGCGTCGTGATCGATTTCTCCGGACGTCCCGGTCTCGAATATCACGCGGAATTCCCGCGCGCGCGTATCGGTGACTTCGATGTCGACCTGTTGCATGAGTTTTTCCAGGGTTTCACCAATCATGCCCTGGTAACCCTGCACATCGATTGCCTGCGCGGTGACAATGCCCATCACATCGCCGAGACCGTCTTCAAGGCCTTCGGCCGGGCGCTGCGCATGGCGCTGGAGGCCGACCCGGCAATGGGTGATCGCCTGCCGTCAACGAAAGGGAGTCTTTGATCACACACGTGACCTGCTGCACGGTGGTGATCTGTATCCGGCATCCACGCTATGTCCTCCATCGCAATAATCGATTACGGCATGGGCAACCTGCACTCAATCGCCAAGGCGATCGAGCATGTCGCCGGGCGTGAGCGGGTGATCGTCAGCAGCGAGCCGGCCGCCATCCTGGCTGCCGACCGCATCGTGTTTCCCGGTGTCGGTGCGATCCGTGACTGTATCAGTGAACTGCAGCGCACCGGTCTGGACGCAGTGATCAGACAGGCTGCCGACAGCCGGCCCTTGCTCGGCGTGTGCCTCGGCCTGCAGGCCCTGCTCGACGTCAGCGAGGAAAACGATGGGACTGCATGTCTCGGCCTCATTCCCGGCAGCGTGGTGCGCTTCCGCAGCGAGTCGCTGGATGCCGCAACCGGGCAGCGACTCAAGATTCCCCACATGGGCTGGAACCAGGTGCTGCAGGTGCGCAGACATCCCCTGTGGCAGGATATCCCCGCGGATTCCCGCTTCTATTTCGTGCACAGTTACTACGCGGTGCCGGCGAATCCGGCGCACATCGCGGGTACGACGCCCTATGGCAGGGAGTTCGCATCCGTGCTCGCGTGCGACAATGTCTTTGCCGTGCAGTTTCACCCGGAAAAGAGTCAGCACGCCGGTCTGCAGCTGCTGGCCAATTTTGTGGCCTGGAATGGAGAGTCCTGAGATATGCTGATAATACCCGCGATTGACCTGAAGGATGGCCGCTGCGTACGGTTGCGTCAGGGGCGCATGGAGGATGAAACCGTGTTCGGTGACGACCCGATCGAGGTCGCGGCGCGTTGGGTCGCTGCCGGCGCGAGACGTCTGCACATGGTCGACCTCAACGGTGCCTTCGAGGGACGGCCGGTGAACGCGCAGGCCATTCGCGCCGTGGCGGAGGCATTCCCCGACCTGCCGATCCAGGTGGGCGGTGGCATTCGCGACGAGGAGACGGTGCAGGCCTATCTCGATGCCGGCGTGCAGTACGTCATCATCGGCACCAAGGCGGTGAGTGCGCCGCATTTCGTCAACGACCTGTGTGTCGAGTTTCCGGGGCACATCATCGTCGGGCTGGATGCGAAGGACGGCAAGGTGGCCATCGATGGCTGGTCCAAGCTGTCCAACCATTCGGTCATCGACATGGCGCAGCGCTTCGAACAGGACGGCGTCGAGGCGATCGTGTACACCGATATCGGCCGCGACGGCATGATGAGCGGCGTCAACGTGGACTCGACCGTCGAGCTGGCGCGTGCCATCCATATCCCGGTGATCGCCTCGGGCGGGATCACCAGCATGGATGACATCCGCGCGCTGTGTGCGGTCGCCGACGAGGGCATCATGGGCGCGATCACCGGCCGTGCAATCTATGAAGGCACGCTGGAACTGGCCGCCGCGCAGACGCTTGCCGACGAGCTCTGCGGCGATTCCGCAAGCTGAGCGTGCCTGGTGGGACTGGCCAAACGCATCATCCCCTGTCTCGACGTCGACGCCGGCCGCGTTGTCAAGGGTGTGCGTTTCCTGGACATCCGCGATGCCGGCGATCCGGTCGAGATCGCGCGCCGTTACGACGAGCAGGGTGCGGACGAGCTGACCTTTCTCGACATCACCGCGAGTTCCGACCAGCGCGAGACCATGGTACATGTCGTCGAGCAGGTGGCCGGTGAGGTGTTCATCCCGCTGACGGTGGGCGGTGGCATCCGCCAGGTCGGCGATATCCGCCGCATGCTCAATGCCGGCGCGGACAAGGTGGGCATCAACACGGCTGCTGTCGCCAATCCGGATTTCGTGCGCGAGGCGGCCGAGCGCTTCGGTTCGCAGTGTATCGTCGTCGCGATCGACGCCAAGCAGGTGAGCGCACCCGGCGTGGCGAAGCGCTGGGAGATCTTCACCCACGGCGGCCGCAGGCCGACCGGTATCGATGCGGTCGAGTGGGCGCGGCGCATGGTGGGCAACGGTGCCGGTGAGATCCTGCTCACCAGCATGGATCGCGACGGTACCCGCGACGGCTTCGATCTCGATCTGACCCGCGCCGTGAGCGATGCGGTCGAGGTGCCGGTGATCGCGTCCGGCGGCGTGGGCACGCTGGCGCACCTGGCGGCAGGCGTGACCGAGGGACGTGCCGATGCCGTGCTGGCCGCGAGTATTTTCCATTTCGGCGAATACACGGTCGCTGAGGCCAAGCGCTATATGGCGGAGCTCGGCATCGAGGTGCGGCTGTGATGCGCAATCCGCCGCAGTGGTGGTTGGCCACGCTCCCGGTCTGCCGGTCGCGCCGGCGGCTGCAGGCAGTGACAGACGCAGCGTCGCGCAGGGCTGACTGAGCGCGCATGCAGACCGACAGGCAGAACCCGGACTGGCTCGACGCAATCAAATGGGATGCGAACGGCCTGGTACCCGCGATCGCCCAGGACGCCGCGGACGGCAGGATCCTCATGGTCGCCTGGATGAACCGGGAGGCGCTCAGGCTCACGGCAGAGGGTGGAACGGCCGTATACTGGTCGCGCTCGCGGCGCCGGCTCTGGCACAAGGGCGAGGAATCGGGGCATGTGCAGCAGGTGCGGGAGATCCGCCTGGATTGCGACAACGATGTGATCGTGCTGCAGGTCGAGCAGGTCGGCGGGATCGCCTGCCATACCGGCCGGCGCAGCTGCTTTTACCAGCGCCTGGAGGACGGACGCTGGGTCAGCGTGGAACCGGTGCTCAAGGACCCGGACAGCATCTACGGTGGGCGCTGAGGCTGAAACGGAAGGAATCATATGGCTGATACTCTCGAACGGCTGGCCGGGGTGATCGAGACGCGCAAGGTCGCCGATCCGGACAGTTCCTATGTCGCCGGACTGTTCGCGCGGGGTATGAACACCATACTCAAGAAGGTGGGCGAGGAGGCCGCTGAAACCATTATCGCCGCCAAGGAGTCAGATGATAAGGCGCTGGTGTACGAAACCGCCGATCTCTGGTTCCACACCCTGGTGATGCTGGCGGCCCGCGGTCTCGGGCCGGAGGCCGTGCTGGCGGAGCTGGACCGGCGATTTGGTATATCCGGGCTGGAAGAGAAGGCGGGGCGCGGCAAGTAACCACACAACCTGTACCTGTTTGCTACAGTTGGAGAGATTTCGATGGGCATTAGTATCTGGCAGTTGTTGATTATCCTGGCGATCGTGCTGGTGTTGTTTGGCGCGAAGCGCCTGCGCAACATCGGCTCGGACCTGGGCGGTGCAATCAAGGGTTTCAAGCAGGCAATGCGCGAAGGCGAGGACGAGGCCGATGAGGGGAACAAGCTGGAAGGCAGGCAGGGAAATGTCATCGATGCCAAGGCCACCCGCCACGACAAGGACAAGGTCTAGTCTGCCTCGCTCCGGTTGCTAGGCCGCCGGGCTCGTATGTTCGACATCGGCTTTTCGGAAGTCATTCTCATCTTCGTCATCGCCCTGCTGGTCGCGGGACCGGAGCGGCTGCCGCGCATTGCGCGTACGACCGGGCTCTGGCTCGGCAAGATGCGCGGATTCATATCCTCGGTAAAGGCAGACATCGACCGCGAGCTAGCGACCGAAGAACTGAAGAAGGCGTTGGCCAAGCAGGCGGCGTTGCCGGAGCTGGAGGAACTGGTCGACGAGGCGACCGGCAAGCCGCTGCAGTCACAGGAATCCGCAGCCCGCGCGCGGCCGGCCGCCGCCCTGCCGGAGCGGGATGGCGAGAGCAACGTGGATGAGCGCCAGCAATAACAAGGAAACCGAGGAGCGGGAGCTGGCTGACACCGAGCAGCCGTTCATCAGCCACCTGGTCGAGTTGCGCGACCGCCTGTTGCGCATTGTGCTGGTCGTCGCCGTGGTGTTGCTCGCGCTGCTGCCGTTTGCAAACACCCTGTTCACCGCATTGTCAGGCCCGCTGCTGGCGCATATGCCGGAACACGGCAGCATGATCGCCATCGAGGTTGCCGCGCCCTTCCTGATTCCCTTCAAGCTGGTGCTGTTCCTGGCGGTCTTCATCAGCATTCCCTGGATTCTGTATCAGCTCTGGTCGTTCGTCGCGCCGGGACTGTATCGTCACGAGCGCCGCCTGGTGCTGCCGCTGCTGGTGTCGAGCACGGTGCTGTTCTATGCGGGCGCCGCCTTTGCCTACTTCGTGGTCTTCCCCCTGGTCTTTGCCTTCTTCACCAGCACCGCGCCGGAAGGCGTGGCGGTGATGACCGACATCAGCCGCTACTTGGATTTCGTGCTCACCCTGTTCTTCGCATTCGGCGCCGCGTTCGAGGTGCCGATCGTGACCGTCCTGCTGGTCTGGACCGGTGTGGCGACGCGCGAGGGTCTGCGTGAGAAGCGGCCCTACGTGATCGTGGCGGCCTTCGTCATCGGCATGCTGCTGACGCCGCCGGACGTGATCTCGCAGACCCTGCTGGCGGTGCCGATGTGGTTGCTGTTCGAGCTGGGTGTGTATTTTTCAGGCTGGTTCGTGCGCCAGGCGCAGGCTGCTGCCGACAAGGGCGGCCGGACGGCCGGTTACCGGCCGCTCAGTGAGGCCGAGATGGATGCCGAGCTCGACCGCATCGAGGCCGAGGAGAAGAAGCACCCGTAGCGCGGGAGCCGCACTCAGTCGCCGGCTGCGCGCCGTTCGTGCATGTGCCCGATGTCGTCCAGCAGCCGTGCGGTGTTCGTGGTGTCGTTGAACAGGCCGATCTCAACCGGTACCGGCTTGCTGATGTAGTAGCCCTGCGCGTAGTCGATGCCGATATCGCGCACGGCCTGCAGCGTGGCGTGGTTCTCGACGTATTCGGCAATGGTGCTGATATTCATCGTGCGCCCGATCTGGCTGATCGCCCTGACCATGGCGTAGTCGGTCTCGTCCGTTATCATGTTCTGCACGAAACACCCGTCCAGCTTCAGGTAGTCCACCGGCAGGTTCTTGAGGTAGCTGAACGAGCTCAGCCCGACGCCGAAGTCGTCCAGTGCCAGACGGCAACCGAGTTCGCGCAGCCTGGCGATGTATTTTGTCGCGGTGCAGAGGTTGGTGATCACCGCGGTTTCCGTGATCTCGAAGCAGAGCAGCCCGGGCCGCACGCCGCAGTTGCCGATTTCGCTGATCAGGAAGTCCATGAAGCGGTCATCCGAGAGCGACTGGCCCGACAGGTTGATGCAGATCGTGTCGATACGGCGCTCGGCGCGCCTGTTGTCGAGTGTCAGCAGCCTGAAGGTGTTCTGGATCACCCAGCGGTCGATGGCGGGCATCAGCAGGTAGCGTTCTGCGGAGGAAAGGAACGCGCCGGGGCCGACGATGCTGTTGTTGTCGTCGAGCATGCGGATGAGTATCTCGCCGTGCGTCTTGTCGCCCTGCACTGCCGGGTGCAGCTGCATGATCGGCTGGAAATACAGCCTGAAGCGGTTTTCCTCCAGCACGTTCTGGATCCTGTTGGCCCACTGCATTTGGCCATGTCGCTCGGCAACGGCTTCGTCGTTGTGCTGGTAGATGTGGATCCGGTTCCTGCCCTGCTCCTTGGCCACGTAGCAGGCGGAGTCGGCGGCGCTCATGATGTCGGTCAGCGATCCCGAGGTGCGGGTCAGCGGCACCAGGCCGATGCTGACCCCGATCCGGAAGAAGGTGTTGTCCCAGACGAAGCGGAAATTCTCGGCGATCCGCCTGATCGACTCCGCCACCTCCTGGGCATGCTCGATCGAGCAACCCTCCAGCAGGATACCGAATTCATCGCCGCCCAGGCGCGCCAGGGTATCGGCCTCGCGCAGTTGCATGCGGAACTTGATGGTCAGCTGCTTGAGCAGTTCGTCGCCCGCACTGTGGCCGCAGGTGTCGTTGACCACCTTGAAATTGTCGAGATCGAGGTAACACAACGCGTAGCGATTGTCTTCCCTGCGTGCATTGTCGATCGCCTGTTCCAGGCGGTTCTCGAATTCCCTGCGGTTGAGCAGGCCGGTGAGCGAGTCGTGACTGGCCTGGTAGGACATCTTGCGTGCCAGGCCGCGCAGCTTGGTGACGTCATGGAACACCAGCACCATGCCGGTGATGTTCGTGTTCGAATCGAGGATCGGCGAGACATTGACCTCGACCGACATGTGCTGGTTGCGAAACCGGTGCATAAGCAGCAGGTTGCCCGCGAGGGTTATGCCGCGGCCTTTCACCAGGCAGTATTCCGACGGATCCGGAGGCGACTCGTAGGTCTTCTCGTCGACCACGTTGAAGACGCTGAATATGGGGTTGCCGCGGGCATCCTCGAGGCGCCAGCCGGTCGACTGCTCAGCCACGGTATTCATGTACTCGATATCGCCGTTCAGGTCGGTGGTGATCACACCGTCGCCGATCGAGCCGAGCGTCACCTGCGCACGCTCCTTTTCCAGCTGCAGCGCTTCCTTCGCGTGGTTCAGCGCGGTGATGTCCCGGATTGTTCCCTCGATGCCGATTGCGACGGAATTGCTGTCATAGCGGTAGTGCGAGTTTTCCGAGACCCAGATATGCGCGCCGTCCTTGTGCAGCATCCGGGTTTCGAAATGCTGCAGGCGCCCTTCGTTGATGTCGAGCGCGTGCTTGAGGTTCGCGTGATCATCCGGGCAGACGTAGAATTCCTTGATGTTACGGTTCAGTACTTCGTCGACATCGTAGCCGAGCAGGTGTTTCACCGAGGGCGTGGTCCACTGCACCGTACCGTCGAGGTCGGTCTGGTAGATGGTGTCCTGCATGCTGTCGAAAATCGCCGACATGCGCTGTTCCGAGGCGCGGATACGCTCTTCGATGCATTCGCGTTCATTCATCTGCTGCTGCAACTCGGCGTTCACCTGCTCGGCATATTCCCGCGCCGCCTCGGCGGACTCCCTGGTCGTCACCAGCTTCTTGATCAGCTCCGTGTTATGGGCGCCCAGATGCATGGATCTGGATCGCATCTCCTGCATCCTGCGCGCGGACAGCAGCATCACGGCGCCGAAGATCAGGACCAGACCGCCCAGGGCGTAACCGATGGTCTCGCCGCTGTTGATGAAGAAGCCGGTTAGTGGTGTCAGGGACGGGATCAGGAACGCTGCCAGGGTCCGTGGCGAGGCCTGCATGGAGATATAGGCCGTGAGGGCAATGCCGGCCAATGCCTCGAGTGTGAACACCTGTTGTACGAAATTGCCGTACAGGATCGCGGCGCCGCCGAAAGTGCCCCAGCAGATACCGGTCAGCAGGACGCCGGTGATGCGGCGTTCACGCCAGCCGGCCTGTCCGTCCTGCGTCCCGGCGGCGATCGAATCGAACAGCGAACGCAGGCCGAGCGTGGTCAGCAGGGCGAGCATCCAGCCGAGTATGAGCAGCTGCGGCATGTCGTCCCAGAACACCGTGGCGACGATCGCCATCACCACGATGCTGGTGGATAGCTCGGTCTGGTTGTGCTTGTGCTGCAGTTGCGCCTGTCCGGCTGGCGGGTGCGGCTGGGGCGGTGATCTCTTGGCTTGCTGTCCCGGGACCGGGACGATGTGGCTGTGCTGGTGCGGCGGCAATCCGGATGCTTCCGTTGTGCTGTCGTCGTACTTGTCCACGGTGGGTCCGGGGTCCTGGCCTGGCGGGCCGCTGCTGTGTGGTTGAGTTGACAGTCCAGAGCGGGTGTCTGCACCTCATATGTCATCGGTTGCCGCTAGCCGGACTTTAGCCTTCTGCCCGATAAACCTATTTGAAATCATTGGATTAGATCTACATTGGCGGCGCCGCCGAAATCACCATAAATACATCGGGTTATGCGCGGGAGCGCCGGTTGCAATGGCATTGGAACGGCCATGATGCAGCGCTGCCGGCGACCGGTGTGGTTCGTCCTGTGACATCGATCACGTATCCGGGCGGCGTTGCCGGATCGTCCGGTAATGGGGCAGCGCCACGGCCGTTGCGGCGTGTCAAAGTGACTCGGTGCGACCGGCCGGGTAGCGCGCCGGCCCCGGCGAAGCCCGTCGTGTTGTTTCCGCGGTATAGTGCCCGCCCGGGGGGGCAAGAACTCGCTTCAAGTTTCACCGGTCCGGCACGATAACTGCGAAGGTTCCAGGTGGCGGTCCGTGCGGTTAATCCGGCCGGGTTTCTTTCTTTGGTGGGGGGAGCATCGCGATGGCGGGTATTTCGAAAGGCAGCGCATCATGCTGGTATGGCTATCTCATGGCGGGTGAGCGCAGCAGTCCGGTGCTGCGCGACGAAGGCTTCGAAACGGGTAACCGTAAGACGGTTTATCTCTATAACCTAAAGCGCGGCGAAATCGTCGAATATGATCTTGCCACCGTCGCAGCCAAGCTGCGTGATCTGAAACCAAGCGAAGCCGGTTTTATCGGCGAGCTCGATGCCGGTTACAAGAAGGCGCGACGTGCTTTCAAGGGCCGTGGCGGCCGGGATCGCAGCGTCGTCGAAGCCGCGATCATTCCGCTCGCGAAACCCGCCGACACGGATTACAGTGACGACGAAGCGCTCGACGAAGACGACGCGGACCTCTGGCCGGAATCCAGTGAGGCATAACCAGTCAGGCATGCGCCCACTGCCGGGTTTGCCGGTTTCACGCTGACGGTCTGCAACACCACAAACCGAGTCTGACGCGGTACTTGCGCGAGCGCTGCGCGCAGACCGCCATTTTCCCACGCCTGTTGTCCTTAGCGCCGCCCGAGCGCACGGTCCGGTGCCGTGTATCCAATACATGACGCTTTTATCTCGCGCCGATGCCTTAACCGCACAGCGACTGCGGCATAACCCGGGCGTTACCGTTTGAATCAATCCTTGCCCGGAATTCTTGCGCGCGTTCGCAATTCTGCCGCCATGCCCAATGCTGTCTTTATGCGCCTATAACTCCTGCACGGCGCGCAGCGCCGGTCTTGCATACGCGAACGGAACGGCATGTCACCTGCGGGCGACACTGGAAACCAATTGATTCCGAGCGTTTAGCCTGGGTTGTGGCGGTCTCGTCATCAGCCGGCGACAAAATCGGCACGCCTTTGCTGGCAGATCTGCAGTGTATGCCGGTCCGCAGCGACCTTTGTTCTTGCTGATTATCGGGTTACCTGTGGTTGGCATGCGGCATGCAATGTGAGGGTCATGCAAACGCAATGCACCCGGCTGGCAAGCGGTGCGCGTTTGTCGAGAGAGCGTGTCGGCATCGCGGCCGTAACGACGGCGATGCAGGAAAGCAGATGCAGTCATCGTAATGTCTCGACCCGTGCCGGGTGATGTGCGCCTGTGATGCCAGTCACGGCATTCCGCCAGCAAGAGATACAGCCTAGGGCCTGGCGCCAAGAGTGACTGAGGTGATCAGGGCGGCGCTTACCGCGACTGCCGTCAGGCCGTGGCGTTTTACGCTGACTGGCAGAGGCCGCGAGCGTGATTTTGACGTGAACAATAACGTTCTGCACAAGCAATGATTGCAGGACAGCTGCAACGCCGCGAGTCGTCGGGCGCTGCACTGACGGTAATCGGAAAGCTGGTATGCGGATGGACGGAAACACCAGGGGCGGTTCGCGTTAGCGCGGACCCGGACCAGGCCCTGCCACTGCAGGATGACTGCGGTGGCAGGGTGAATTTGAAATTTATTTACTGGAGTTTGCAATCATGCCACGACTAGCCTCAAGCTATTGGAAACTGGTGTCAGCGCTGCTTGTACTGCTGGCGCTTTTTGCTATCGCGTCCACCAACGCTCAGGCGCAAACCTGCGCCAGCAACTGCCTGCGCGTGTACAGTATCGATCTGACCGATCTCGGCAGTTCGATCGGCGGCGTCGTCAAGTTCATCGACGAAAACGGGTCGGCGACGAGCTCGCGGAGTTCGGTTGCCCACGTGCTGTGGACCCGCCCTGATGGTTCCACCTTTGACCAGTACGCGCTCATCGGCACCCGTCTGCGCGCTGAATTCAGCCTGTCTACCGCCGGCGTACCGGGTGTCTATTCGCTCACCGTTGTCGATGTGGTAAAGATCGGTTATACCTTCGATCCGGATAACAGCAGTATCACCAGCCGGAGTATCGCGATCGGCAGCGCGGCCAATGCGCCGCCCACGGCGGTATCCAACGCCGACACCGTCAGCGGCGATGCGCCCCTGACCGTGAACTTCGACTCGTATGGTTCGGTAGATCCCGACGGTGCGATCGTCACGTATGCCTGGGACTTCGGTGACGGCAGCGGTTCCACCACGGCCAGCCCGACCCACACCTATAACGGCGTCGGCAGTTACGTCGCCACCCTGACCGTGACCGACAACATGGGCGCATCGGATAGCAACTCGACCGCTATCACCGTGGTGGACAACGCTGCCGGTTGCAGCAGCAATTGCATGTCGGTTGACCGGATGGCACTGAGCTACACCCGTTACAACAACCGCATCAGCGGCCAGGTCTGGCTCGTTGACGAGAACGGTTTGGCTGTGGACGGGGCGGTCGTGCATGCGGTGTGGACCTTGCCGGATGGCACGACGGTGGACAAGTACAGCAAGATCGGCAGGCGGTTGCGGGCCGATTTCGCACTCACCCCCACGGTGGCCGGCCACTATACGCTGAGCGTCGTCGAGGTGATCAAGACGGATCACACCTTCAGTCCGGATACGAGCAACGTCCTGACAGACGGTATCGATATCCTGATCTAGTCTGCCACTCGCTGAGGCGGCGTCGCCCGGCGACGCCGCCTTTTTTTATTTTGCGCTGCGTTTGACTGGAATGGCGTGCCTGTCCCGGGTCATGACGCTGCAGCGGTGCAGGCAGGAATGCACTCGAGTACTGCGGATTGCCATGCCGCACGCGGCCGCGGCAATGCGCGAACCGGCATCGATGTCATCGTGTGAGAGGAAGGGCGGACGCGTCGCAAGCGCGCCCGCTGCCAGGAAGATCCTTGCCTGGTTGCTTATCGCGCCGCCGTGTCCCGGCGCGCTAGCTGAAAATCATCCAGCAGACCAGGACGATCCAGGCTACGAGTACTGCTAGAAATGCCATGCTGGTGATGAAGCAGTCACCGGTCTCGTGGCAAATTCCGCTACGCTCCAAAATTCCCATGTCTACAACCTTCCGGTAAGAATGCGTATGTCTGGCAGCAAAGTTATTATCAGTATATAATTGATAAATAATATTTCAATATCTATGTTTACCTATGGATCCGATATGTCACCTACATGGCGGATTGGAGTGCAATTTCCCGTGCGACTACCGCTGGTTTCGCAGCGGTTGCTTGCCGTTGCATCCCGCTGATTGAGCGCTGGAACAGCGGGAATCACACAGCCGCGTAATTCCGAACAGTGCGCTCGTCTCGCGTCGCTGAAACGGACTGCGGGAGGCTGGGGATCACTTTGGCCTGGCGGGCGGCGACGGGTCCTACGGAGTTGCGATCACGCCATGACGGACTGATGCGGATTCAGGCGGGTCGAAGCGCTGATGTGCTACCCCTGGAACGGCGGGTGCAGCCGGCCGCAATTGAGCCGGAATCAGAATGGATTGAGCGCGCCGGGACGGATCAGGCGGGCATGCTGCGGTCGATGCCTAGGCGCTGAGATCCTGCAGCAGCGCGGACTCGGATTCGATGAACCCGCCGCGATTGTGGTCCAGCCAATCCAGCATCTCGTCCCAGGTGGTACGGTCCTTGGACGCCTCGCGCTCCTTCATCTCATGGATGCCCAGGCCTTGCTCGGCCGCGCTGACATAGAACTGGGTGTCACGAATGCGGCCGATGACGGGGATATCGAGTTTGTTGAGGAAGCGTTCCAGCTTGTCCAGCGCCCGGGTACGGATGCGGGTGCGGTTCATGACGATGGCAAGGCGGGTATTGTGTTTGCGTGCCTTGCCGATCAGCAGCAGATCCCGAATGAAGTCGACCGTCGAGTGGATATCGATAGAAGACGGTAATACGGGTATCAATATGACATCCGCCTCGGCAACCCGGTCCTCCATGTCAATCAGGCTGTACCCGGCGGGGGTGTCGGAAATGACATAACGCGTATCCGGCGGTGTCCGCATCTGCCAGGCCCGCGTGATGCCTTCGCGCGGCGGCTTATAGGCCGCGATACCGTAGATCGGCGGGTGGTAGCCGGGGCGTTCATGCAACCAGCGCATGCTTGAACCCTGTCTGTCGTAGTCGACCAGCGCAGTGCCGTACCCGTGCGAGGCACAGAAACTCGCCAGGTTGGTGGCGATCGTGGTTTTGCCACAGCCACCCTTGGTGTTCATGATGCTGACTTTGAGTGTGGTCGCGTGTTGCATCTGGGTGGTGTTACGGGTTCGTTGTTTAGTGCAAATTGTATCAGCATTACCGGCGACATCCAGTCATGCGATAAAAATCAGAATCGCCGGCAGGTAGCTGTCAATGAACCGGCGCTTCAGCTGCCACCGTTAGCATAAAGAGATGACATGAAATGAGCATGAATCCCCCGGGTTGACTTGAAATGCCGGTTCCAGTGTTAAACCGCAACCGCATAGGCAAAGCGTGACAGCGGGTTTTACGCGAGTTTCATGCGCATCCTGACCAGCTCGACTGCGGTTGCAACTCCGCTGTGCCACAACATGGTGCAGCAGTCCCGCGTGCCCGAAGGGGTTCGATGGCGCAGAGTCTGGAATACTGTGGTTGATGTGGATCCGCCCGGGCCCATTGGCTCATGGTAAGCGATAACTGTTTGTATTAACGGAATAATAAACCACAAATCTAACCGGATATCGTCATCCGCATCAGCCGGGCTGTTGATGCCGGGCGCGACACCGATTCGGGTGCACGACTAGCGACAGTTTGCATAGGTTCGGTTGACCGAAACCGGATTCGTTACCGAACCCGGCCGAACAGACCCGAACGATGCTCCGGCTGTATTGGCGTCGTTGTACGTCCAGGCACGGTCGACTCCGGACACTTGCCAAATGAAGCGGCTGCTAAAACCGCTAACAAGCGTGACCCTGTAACTATGTCATCGTGCGTCGTTACGACTGACTTGCAAGCAAGGCTAGGCGATTCGCAAAAAAGAGTACGAAGGATATGCCAAAGAACAACCAAGGCAGGAAGAATGGGAGGGCATTCCTGAAAGTCGTAAGATTAAGAGAAAATATTTCTCGTTCCAGCGCCTTAAGATCGAAAAGATACTTGTTCCTGGATTTGTCATCTAGGTCCGCCTTGGCGATGCGATCCTTGACGGCTGCAACAAGCGATGGCGCCGTGCGCTTGTCCTTCTGGCTCTCCGTCAGCTGTATGAAAAATAAATAAAATGTGATAAGAAACGCCAGTATTTGCATATGTGCATTCTCAACACTCCAGCATCCGAGCGTCGCCAGGAATAGCCAAATTCCCCTGTCGTTAAGCGCGGAACGGTAATGGTGCATATGCATCTGCAGCGCAACCAGGTCCTCTTCGATAGTGGGATTGCTGCCAATTGAATGTTCTGACATCTTCGTGTGATTCCCTGTTTGTATGGTCAATGGTTTGTATGTCTTATGAGCAACTGGATGTTGCTATATCGAATGCGACTTTTGAAGTAGGAATTCATTCGATGGAAAGTCTGAGCGCCAATATCGGAATCGAGCTGCAATCAGTCTTGCAACCGAACCCGTTTCCAGGTCGTACGCCGACCAGCCCCGGAACAACACAGACAACCTGAAAATGGCAGCAGTGACAGAATAGTCGACATCATTCAGCTACGTTAACGGCCCCGGAGGGCCGTTGTGGCGGCGCTGTTTCAGCGCGATAAAATTTCCTGGCAGCACACGGTCTGGTTCTTAGTCGCCCTGGCAGGGATGCCGGGCAGCGCATCGTTGAATGCCAGCCAGCCGTCGAGGGGCGCAGCGGGAAACCTTCGTCGCGAAAGCCTGACTGCAGACAGTCCCGACACCACATGGTGGGGCGTAAAGGTCTGGCAAAGTCACAACGGGCCTCCGCTAGTGGCTGAATTCCCGCTGGCCCGCAGGCCGGCTATCCTTCAACCGTATACGCCGCCATTAGTCGGGCGGCGGACTTCACAATATTGGTAACCCGTTCTATGCTTCACCAGTTATGCCCATATTCAGATACCACCAACAGTCGGGAGGCACGATGAAAATGAAACTGAGGCGCTTTTGGTTGGCGGCCGCGACCACGGTTGTGTTGTGCGTATTGACACCGCTGGCTGGCGCGGCGCTGGTGACGACCGATCAGGCTATTGCCGGTAGCATGGCGGATCAGGAGCGCGCCCGGGTCGGGGCATTTCTGGAACGGGCTGACGCGCGTGAACGGCTGGGCGCCTTGGGCGTCGACCCGGCAGCCGCGCAGGAACGTGTGGCGGGACTGACCGATGCCGAAGTCCATACGCTCGCCGGTAAGATCAACAGCCTGCAGGCGGGCGGCAACCTCAGCTCGAACGACGTCATCATCATTCTGCTGGTCGCAATCCTGGTCACGCTGGTTCTCTGAATGTCGGGACACTGTTTTACATGATATGGCTGATATCCGGATTCACTTCAGCGTCTGCGCCGGGAGGCAATGGCCAGGTCATATTACGGCCACAGACTCGGACATGCCGCACAAATGGAATCGGCGGCGCGCGGCCGCCTGGTGAGGAAATTTTAAGCGGCTTTCTTCCTGGCTGTCCCGATCAGTCCGAGCAGACCAGAGCCGAAGAGCCAGGCAGCGGCAGGCACAGGAACAACCGCAAAAGAAACATCGCCACCAATCACTAGAACATCAAAAGCGGTAAAGGTGTCTGGATAGCCTGTAGAGCCGGCATTGATAGTGAATAGAAATGACAAACCGCCAAAAGAAAAAGCCGAATCAGTTAGCGTATTCTGGCCTAGGTTGAGTGTGGAACCCAATACACTGCCAACAAAGCTGGCCGAACTAGAGATTCCTTGGAAATGCGTGGCGGCAAGATCGCCACCAGTGTCTAGAATATCAAATTCCATATAATATTGTGAATTTACAGGTTTGCTTGTCCCTGATGCCGAGTTAAGGCCAAAAGTGGCAAACTCAATAATCGAACCGTTATCACCGAACAGCACCGACCCATTGGTGAAATTGATGTTCACCTCTACCGTATCGCCAATATTAACCAGAGTCGGCGACGGTAGCGCATAGTTGCTCAGCCCCCAGAAAGCCGCGTCAAACTGCGATGGTGTCAGTTTAACATCTAAATTGTAATTAACAGTTGTCGCTGGACTGCCTTGCGGGAAGGATATCGCTGACAATACAAGCAACACCCTTGTGATTTTTGACATATGCTTATCCGGCGCTGTCGTGTACATATTACGAATCTTATTGTAACTCACGCAGCCGCGCATGTTGCGCCGATAAGGCTGTAACTGTTTCATGGTGATCATTCGTAAATCGATTCTTAGTTGTTGGAATCAAGATCTTAATTATTGATTTTTTCGCCGTTCAGCTCAATGTAGACCACTAAATAACACTAGAACCAATCTCAAAATTGGAAAATCCTGCGGTGAGCATGTTTGTCGTCATTCCGGCGCAGGCCGGAATCCAGTATTGCGCGGGTTTGCCGGATGCCCGCCTGCGCGGGCATGACAATGTCAGAATGCTTGTGCCAATTTAAGATAGGTTCTAGGCAATATAGTGGAAATTGCGTACGCACTGCCAGTGCAGAGCATGGCACGCAGGACGACGTTCAGAAAGTACCAGACCCTCAAAGAAATTGCCTGAGCTGGCAGTCCATTACGGGAGCATCGAAGATTTCCATTCGGTAGTGGCTCAGCACTGCGGTTAAGCTCTCATCAACCGACTATCCCCACGCGCCCCAGCGTATTTTCCTGCCGCGCGACGTGACGGAGCCTGCTCGTCAGGGGTAGGCGCATGCCCTGGCCGGGAATGCACCGGCGCGGGCAATCCTGGGACAGGGCACCGGGTTTGGATGGCGGCGGGCCGTGAGATCAGGATTCCAGGGAGCTGCATGAGGTGTCGGAATGGAGTATGTACGCGTGCTATCCTTGCTCAGCACGCCATTTCACTCATGCGCGTTCTCGCTGCCTTTATTGATGTCCGCGCTATCAATCATTGGCGGCTCGAATTCAAAGTCTTCGTTGACCTTCACAAGTAGTGACTTGCAGATATTTGCAGAGCGCTTTACAAGAATCGGCTTCACCGGCTTTTTGGAGAAATGCTCTTAACCTCTACGAAATCATTGCCCGGCCTTCGATCAGATCACTGGGTGCGTGGCGTATACCGTGTATTTTATTCTACGAGTCAAGCCTTGCGAGGCCGCGGCACCTGGGAAATGCGCTGCAGCCGTAGAACATGTTCCCGCCATGACTTCCTGTCTTCGCCTTGCGCAATACCATTGGTAGCCCACACTCCGGGCATGTGGGCGCAGCGGATTCATCTGTCGTGAGTAAGGTGTTTGACAATGCTTGAGACATTGCGAGGCGTTTCCCAATACTGCGTGAGTTGGCTGAGGCAGCGACAGGCGATGCGATCGTGCGTGGATTCATGGAATCCATCACCTCGCGCTTTATTTCTTCAATCACATAAGTATGAGCTGCCCTTATGCGCAGCAATGGAAGTCCAGACGATGCGCAGGCGGCATTCAGCAATCGAT
Organism: Pseudomonadota bacterium; assembly: GCA_041395565.1. Lineage (NCBI taxonomy): Bacteria > Pseudomonadati > Pseudomonadota > Pseudomonadota bacterium. The sequence goes on from JAWLAI010000003.1 coordinate 243,164, forward strand.
CCCTCTTGTGGGCCTTAGCCGAATCATGGCTAGAATCATCGAGCTCCACTGCCAGCCTGATCGAGCAGTCTTTGCGATCGCATATGAGGAAATCGAAGTGCTTAGCTGAGATCGCATTGAAGGCGCGTTGCCATTGAGCGCGATTCAGCCCCGCTTTTGGATTGATGACGTCTGCTACGCGAACCTTGGAGAAGACGAGGTCGGTCCTTCCGACAGCCTGAACCAACACGCCGTAGAATGACCGCTCCGCCTTTGACATGAGGTACGTTGAGAGCTGATAGGGGTATTCCTGAGTCGTGCTTTTACCCCTTGCCAGGACTGCGATGATGGCGAACCCGAAAATGACAATGGCGGCGAGCAGGACTATGTTCATGTTTTCAATTCATCATAACTAACTGCACGAAATTGAATGTTCCGAAATGCATATGCATGGCGCGCGGGGCGCTCGCGTGAATACGTCCTATAAAACTTCAGTGGATATTGCTGACCCACTTGTCACTGGATGAGATGCGCAACCCGTATGCCTTTATCGGCCCCGGGCCCGGGAGACTTACTGAATGACGTGGTGATCCAGCAGGGCAGATGGATATGCGTTGATACCAGGCGCTACCCTGTCGTGGCGTCTGGTGGTAAGGGCCACTTAAGGCCGAGGTCATGACCGGACGGTAATGCGACGAGCGGGCCCCATGGCCTTGACGGGATGACCTCGCGGGACCTGATGCCACAGGACCAAGCTTGTAGACGATAGTGGTGGGCCCGCCAGGACTCGAACCTGGGACCAAGGGATTATGAGTCCCCTGCTCTAACCAACTGAGCTACAGGCCCTGATGACGTACAGAGTGAAACGCCGTGGCCGATGCGGCCACGGCGCCTATCCTACTCGGCTTCCAGGAAGCTGCGCAGCGGTTCCGAACGGGTCGGGTGGCGCAGCTTGCGCAGCGCCTTGGCCTCGATCTGGCGGATGCGTTCGCGGGTGACGTCGAACTGCTTGCCGACCTCTTCCAGCGTGTGATCGGTGTTCATGTCGATGCCAAAGCGCATGCGCAGCACCTTGGCCTCGCGCGGGGTGAGCCCTGAGAGCACATACTGGGTCGCCTCCTTCAGACCTTCCATCGAGGCGGCATCGATCGGTGAATCGATGTTCTGGTCCTCGATGAAATCGCCCAGATGCGAATCCTCGTCGTCGCCGATCGGCGTTTCCATCGAGATCGGTTCCTTGGCGATCTTCAGCACCTTGCGGATCTTGTCTTCCGGCATGTCCATGCGCTCGGCCAGTTCTTCCGGCGTCGGCTCGCGGCCGATCTCCTGCAGCATCTGGCGCGAGATGCGATTGAGCTTGTTGATGGTCTCGATCATGTGCACCGGGATGCGGATGGTGCGCGCCTGGTCCGCGATGGAGCGCGTGATCGCCTGGCGTATCCACCAGGTGGCGTAGGTCGAGAATTTGTAGCCGCGGCGGTACTCGAACTTGTCCACGGCCTTCATCAGGCCGATGTTGCCTTCCTGGATGAGGTCGAGGAACTGCAGTCCGCGGTTGGTGTATTTCTTGGCGATCGAGATCACCAGGCGCAGGTTGGCCTCCACCATCTCCTTCTTGGCGCGGCGTGCCTTGGCCTCGCCGATCGATACCAGGCGGTTGATCTCCTTGATCTCGGCGATGGTCAGGTGCGCGATGTTCTCCAGCGCGATCAGCTTGTTCTGGTGCCGGATGATCTCGTCCTTGACCTGGGCGAGCCCCGCCGCATGCTTGCTGGAGGCCTTGATCTGGATGTCGGTCCAGGCGAGATCCGTCTCGTTGGTCGGGAACGAGGTGATGAATTCCTTGCGCGCCATGCCGGCGCGGGTGACGCAGGCGTCCATGATGCCGCGCTCGTGGGTGCGGATCTTGGCGATCGCATTGCGCAGGTTCGTGGTCAGGATCTCGATGATCCGCGGCACCAGCTTGAGCTGCAGCGTCTGTTCGGTGAGCTGGTCGCGCAGTTTGCGGATGCGCGCGGCGTTCTTGCTGCCACCCTTCTCGGCGGCGGCGATCAGCTGCTTGTAGGTCTTGTCGAGTTCGGCGAAATGCACGCGCGCCTCTTCGGGGTCCGGGCCGGTTTCCGGCGGGCCGTCGCTGACGTTGTCATCGTCGTCGTCGTCGTCGCTGTCGTCGTCGTCATCGCGGCTGCTGGCGGCGACCTCGCGGTCGTCGACCGGGCTGACCGGCGTTTCGCTGATCTCTTCCTCGGTCGCATTCGGATCGACGAAGCCCGAGATCAGGTCGTTCAGCCGCATCTCGCCGGCTTCCACGCGCTCGTGGCCGCGCAGCAGCGTGGCCGCGGTTTCCGGATAGGCGGCCAGGGCGTGCAGCACCTGGCTGAGGCCATCCTCGATGCGCTTGGCGATGACGATCTCGCCCTCGCGTGTGAGCAGTTCCACCGTACCCATCTCGCGCATGTACATGCGTACGGGGTCGGTGGTCCGGCCGAATTCGCTGTCTACGGTGACCAGGTTGGCGGCGGCTTCCTCGGCCGCGTCGTCGTCGGCGGTGTTCTTGGCGCTGGCCAGCAACAGGGAATCCGCGTCCGGTGCAACCTCGTGCACCAGGATCCCCATATCGTTGATCATGCCGATGATGTCCTCGATCTGCTGCGGATCGACGATTTCGTCGGGCAGATGATCATTGACCTCGGCATAGGTCAGGAAGCCCTGGTCCTTGCCCTTTTCGATCAGCAGTTTCAGGCGAGATTGTTGCTCTTTGTCCATAACGGTCCGCGGACACCGCAGTGCCCAGTTGCAAAGTCAGCCAAGGGGGTGGAAATCAATCGCGCAGTATAGAACAACATGTTGGGGCGGCAAAGCGGATTCCAAGCCCGGCTGCCGGGCCCTGTCCGGTGCTGCCACCTAGCGTACCTCCTGAAGCAGGGTCTGCAATTTCCAGTACTCTTTCCGTTCATCTTCGCTAAGTTTTTGTATTTTAGACTTATTATCCAATGCTTCAATACGCTGTTCGAGGTGCAGGCGCTGGATCTGCTGCAACTGGCGCCGGAGATCCGGCAGCAGGTCGAGGTCGTCGCTCACCGGGCTCCACTGTGCCAGCCGGGCCAGGTGGCGGGCCTCGTCGCGCCCGCGCCAGTGCTCCAGAATCGCACCTGTGCTTGCTAACGGCTGTTGCCGCAGCAATTCAAGCAATTCTTTCAGAAGTGCGACACCCGGCACGTCAACGGGTTCCTCGAACGGCAACCCATCGATTTCCCGGGCCAGCCCCGGCCGGTAGAGCAGGATGGAGATGGCCGTGCGGACCGGGCTGTGGCCGCCGCCGGGAGGCGGCGGCCGGGCCGGAGCCGGGGCGGGCTCCCGGGTCTCCCGGGGGAGTTCCAGGCGCGCGGAGAGTGTCCGGGCGGTGGTGCCGGCGAGTTCGGCCAGGCGTTCGGTCATCAGCTGGCGGAACATGCCGTCCGGGAGCGTGGCGAGCATCGGTCTGGCCAGGGCGACCAGCCGGGCGCGGCCGTCGATACTGCCGAGATCCAGACCCGTGGCCAGGCGCTCGAAGAAGAAATCCGACAGGTGCATGGCGCTCCCGAGCAACTGCTCGAAGCCCGCCTGGCCGGTCTTGCGGACCAGCGTATCCGGGTCCTCGCCTTCGGGCAGGAACAGGAAGCGCGCCTCGCGCCCGTCGGTCAGCACCGGCAGGGCGTTCTCCAGGGCGCGCCAGGCGGCCTCGCGCCCGGCGCGGTCGCCGTCGAAACAGAACACGACCTCAGGCACCGCGCGGTAGAGCTGCTCCAGGTGTTCCCGTGTCGTGGCCGTGCCGAGGGTGGCGACGGCGTAGTTGATGTCGAACTGCGCCAGCGCGACCACGTCCATGTAACCCTCCACCACCAGGATGCGCTCCAGCCGGCGTACCGCCTTGCGTGCCTCGTACAGGCCGTACAGTTCCTGGCCCTTGTGGAACACGGCCGATTCCGGGCTGTTCATGTACTTCGGCGTGCTGCTGTCGAGCACGCGCCCGCCGAAGCCGATGGTGCGGCCGCGGCGGTCGTGGATGGGGAACATCACCCGGTCGCGGAAGCGGTCGTATGCCCCCTGGCCGTCGTCGCGCCGGACGGTCAGGCCCAGTTCCAGCAGGCGCTTGCGTGTTGCGCTATCGGCCTGCAGTGCGTCGGCCAGGTTTTCCCAGCCCGGTGGTGCATAACCGATGTGAAAGCGCGCCGCCACCGCGCCGGTCAGTCCGCGCTGTTTGAGGTATTCCACCGCGCGGCCGGCCTGCGCGTGGCCGCGCAGCTGCTCCTGGTAGTAGGCCGATACGCGTTCGAGCAGCGGGTAGAGGGGTTGCGAGGTATCGCTGCGGGCGTGTTCGGCGCCGGCCTCGCGCGGGATCTCCAGTCCGGCCTGGTGCGCGAGTTCCTCGATGGCCTCGACGAAGTCCATGTGCTCGTAGTCCATCAGGAAGGTGATCGCGGTGCCGTGCTGGCCGCAACCGAAACAGTGGTAGAACTGTTTCACCTGGCTGACGGTGAACGACGGGGTCTTCTCGCTGTGGAACGGGCAGCAGGCCTTGTATTCCCGGCCGGCCTTCTTCAGCGGCACGCGCCTGTCGATGACATCAACGATGTCGATGCGCGAGAGCAGTTCATCGATGAACGCTTGCGGGATACGGCCGGCCATGAATCAAGGTTAAAAGGGATACCGGGGAAAGGGAAGGTGCCTGGATGGCGGAGTCATAATTAAAGTGAGTTTCTGAATTTGATGCAGGTTTCGCCCCGCCGGGGCGAAGTACTTTTCTTTGCGCCGCCAAAGAAAAGTACCCAAAAGAAAAGCGGCCCGCAGGCTTGCCCGGAAAGTCGGCTCTGCTGACATTCCGGGTCCCCTGCGCTTCTCGCCAGTTCGTGCGCTCGCCGAACTCGCAGGATTTGCGGCGCCTTACGGCTAGCAAATCCAGCTCGACATGGCGGCTCGCTCGATCCCGAACCGGCTGCGATGCTCGGCTGCGCCAGACGGAATTCTGATCCCGCTCGATATTCTGGTTTGCCCCTTCTCAGGCGCGAACACAGCGGATTTCGCTGTGTCCTTGCAGAGACGGTTTTTCGAATTCTTGGCGGCCTTGTGCCTTGGTATGAGAATGGCTTGGCTGGTATCAGCCCAGGCGTGACTTGATCAGCGCGCTCACCGCGCCCATGTCGGCGCGGCCGGCGAGCTGCGGCTTGAGGGCGGCCATCACCTTGCCCATGTCCTTGATGGAGGCGGCGCCGGTCTCGGCCAGGGCGGCGCTGACCAGCGCGTCGATCTCGGCCTCGCTCAGCGCGGCCGGCATGTAGGGTGTGATGACCTCGATCTCGGCGGACTCCTGCGCGATCAGGTCGTCACGGCCGGCCTGCTCGAACTGCGCGATCGATTCGCGCCGCTGCTTGATCATCTTGTCGAGCACGGCAATGACCTGGGTGTCGTCCAGTTCGATGCGTTCGTCGACTTCGCGTTGCTTGATGGCGGCGAGGATCAGCCGGATCGTGGCCAGGCGCGCCTTCTCCTTGGCCCGCATGGCATCCTTCATGTCCTGCTGGACGCGGTCCTTGATGGACATACGCGGTTGGAGATCAGTACAGGCGGACGCGGCGAGCCAGTTCGCGGGAAACCTTCTTCTGGTTGCGCTTCACGGCGGCGGCCATCTTGCGCTTGCGTTCCTGCGTGGGCTTCTCGTAGAACTCGCGGCGACGCACTTCGGCCAGCACGCCGGCCTTTTCGCACGAGCGCTTGAAGCGGCGCAGCGCGATTTCAAACGGTTCGTTCTCTTTTACACGGACATTGGGCATACAACACAGCTCGGTTAATGGTTAACAAGGGCTGCGAATTCTATACACCTCCCGGCCAAAAGGCAAAATCTCCTTGTGTAACAAGAACCGGCGGCTACCATACCGATATGGTCATCCTGGGTATCGAAACCTCCTGCGACGAAACCGGGGTCGCGCTCTACGACGGCGAGCGCGGCCTGCTGGCGCACGCCCTGCACAGCCAGGTCGATCTGCATGCCCGCTATGGCGGCGTGGTGCCGGAACTGGCCTCCCGCGATCATGTCAGCCGGCTCTTGCCGCTGGTCCGGGAGGTTTTGGAAAACTCATATATTTCAACAGGATCCATCGACGGAGTCGCCTATACGGCGGGGCCCGGCCTGGTCGGTGCGCTGCTGGTCGGCGCGGCGGCCGGCCGGGCCCTGGCCTGGACCTGGGGGGTACCGGCCGTGGGCGTGCACCACATGGAAGGCCACCTGCTCGCGCCGATGCTGGAGCCCGACCCGCCGGCGTTTCCGTTCCTCGCCCTGCTGGTCTCCGGCGGCCATACCCAGCTGATCGAGGTCGCCGGTGTGGGGCGCTACCGCCTGCTGGGGGATTCCATCGACGATGCGGTCGGCGAGGCCTTCGACAAGACCGCCACGGTGCTGGGTCTGGGCTACCCCGGGGGGCCGGCGCTGGCCGCGCTGGCGGAACAGGGCGCGCCCGACCGTTACCGGTTCCCGCGCCCGATGACCGACCGGCCCGGACTGGAATTCAGTTTCAGCGGCCTCAAGACCTTCGCGCTCACGACCTGGCAGCGCTGTGACCGGACGGACCGGGACCGGGCCGACATCGCCCGCGCCTTCGAGGAGGCGGTGGTGGACACCCTGGCGATCAAGTGTCGCCGGGCGCTGGAGCAGACCGGCCTGGACACCCTGGTGATTGCCGGCGGTGTCGGCGCGAACCGCCGGTTGCGCGCGCGCCTCGATGCCTTGATGCGCGAGCGCGGCGGCCGGGTGTGCTACCCGCGGCCGGCGTTCTGCACCGACAACGGCGCCATGATCGCCTACGCCGGCTGGTGCCGCCTGCGTGCCGGGCAGCAGGAAAGCCTCTCGATCAGGGCGACACCGCGCTGGTCGCTGGAGGATCTGCCAGCGGTGTAGTTAAATAAATGCTCTCGCGCATTGAGGCCAGATATAACCGGCAGCAAGAGCAGGTAGAGAGAAGATGATTCTGCCGACGCGGGTTGCGGTGTAACCGCGAGCCATTTCGATATCCTTTGCATATCGCCGTGTATTCTGTCGGAGCGGGCCGTGTCCGCGATCATTTTCACCGGCAGGAACATGCTAGTGCTCCAGCACCGGTGCACAGACACCCGACAGCATCCTGAATCCTTGCAGGGAAAGAACGCCGGCTCCCGTCCAGGTTCTACTCGCACTGTGATGCGGCGAACCTTCGAACCGCGCGCGGTAGCGCTCGCTACCTGATGTACCTGCCGCAGGGGCGGGTCCTGTCCACGACTACCGGACGCGAACCGTGCGCGGACACGGTCCGTTCCTACGGTTTCTTGCCGAAGCTGATCTTCCCTTCCTTCCCGCTGCACAGGTTGGCGATGTTGCTGCGATGGCGCCAGTACAGCAGCACGACCATGATGCTCATCGAGCTGACCAGCGCCGGTTCCGGCCACAGCCAGGCGAAGCCCGCGGGTATCGCCAGGCTGGCGGTGAGCGCCGCCAGCGACGAGTAGCGGAACAGCAGCGCCATGACCAGCCAGATCACGGCGAACAGCAGTCCCACCGGCAAGTACAGGCCGAGGGTCACGCCCAGCGCCGTGGCCACGCCCTTGCCGCCCTGAAACCGGAAAAACACCGGGTACAGGTGGCCGAGGAAGGCGGCGAGCGCGGTGGCGCCGAGCACGAGCGGCGAGGCATGCAGGGCGTGCGCGAGCAGTACCGGCAGCAGCCCCTTGAGCAGGTCGCCGAGCAGGGTGACCGCGGCGGCCTTCTTGCCGCCGAGACGGGCGACGTTGGTGGCGCCCGGGTTGCGCGAACCCTCGGTACGCGGGTCGGGCAGACCCATCAGCCGGCAGACGATGATCGCAGCCGAGACGGACCCGAACAGGTAGCCGACGGCGATCAGCAGGTAGGTGGGATCCATGGCGGCCCATTGGACTGTTTCGGCGTGCCGGCGTCAAGCGTATTGATCCTGCCGGCGCGGGCGCTGGCCTTCCAGCAGGCAACACTCTATATTGAAACGCCGGCAATCACGGCGCAATTCCATGGATACCGTCTTCATCAGCGACCTGCGCATCCAGACCTGTATCGGGATCTATGAATGGGAGCGCAGGATCCGCCAGACCATCAGCCTCGACCTGGAAATGGGCACGGACATCCGCGCCGCGGCCGCGACCGACGCCATCGCGGACACCCTGAACTACAAGGCCGTGGCCAAGCGCCTGATCGCGTACGTCGAAGCCAGCGAGTACCAGCTGGTGGAAACGCTGGCCGAGCGCATCGCCGGGATCGTGCTGGACGAGTTCGGCGTGCCCTGGCTGCGCCTGACCGTACACAAGCCCGGTGCCGTGCGCGGCTCGCGCGATGTGGGGGTCGTCATCGAGCGCGGCAGCCGGGAGTGACATCGCATGGCGCGGGTCTATGTCAGCATCGGCAGCAATATCGACCGGGAGCGCAACATCGACCTGGCATTGCGGCGGCTGGGCGAGACCTACGGACCGTTGCTGCGCTCGTCGGTGTACGAAAGCGCGGCGGTCGGCTTCGACAGCGCGCCTTTCTACAACCTGGTGGTCGCGTTCGATACCGCATACTCGCCGCAGGAGGTGCAGGCACGGCTGCATGCGATCGAGGCGGCCAGCGGGCGCGAGCGCACCGGTGAGCTGGCGGCGCGCAGCCTGGACCTCGACCTGCTGCTGTACGATGAGCTGGTCATCGATGCGGGCCGGCTCAAGCTGCCGCGCGACGATATCACCCGCTACGCCTTCGTGCTCTATCCGCTGGCCGAGATCGCGCCCGCGGCGCGTCACCCGGTCTCCGGCGCACGTTACGCCGATCTGTGGGCCGCGTTCGATGATCCCGACCAGGTGCTGACCCGGGTCGACTGGCCGCCGGCCGCCTGAACGGAGCGCTCGGGCATGCGATCCAGCAGCGAGCTGCCCGCGCCGGACGCGCGCGCGCTGGCCCACAGCGAGCGGCTGGCCGGCCTGATTCGCGACGAGATCGAGGCGGGTGGCGGGGCCATCCCGTTCGCGCGCTTCATGGAGCTGTGCCTGTATGCGCCGGGCCTGGGCTATTACAGCGCGGGTCAGCGCAAGTTCGGCGCCGGCGGCGATTTCGTCACGGCACCAGAACTCTCGCCCTTGTTCGGCCGTTGTCTGGCGCATGCCTGTGCCGCGGTACTCGACGCCACCGGCGGCGACATCCTGGAATTCGGCGCCGGCAGCGGGCGGCTGGCGCTGGATCTGCTGGCCGAGCTCGATGCGCTGGGCAGCCTGCCGGGACGCTACCTGATCCTCGAGCGCAGTGCGGAGCTGCGCGCGCGCCAGCAGGCGTTGCTGCGCGCGCAGGCGCCGGCGCTGTGCGGCCGCATCGCCTGGCTCGACGCGCTGCCGGCGGCCGGATTCCATGGCGTCATGTTCGGCAACGAGGTGCTCGATGCGATGGCGGTGGAGCGCTTTCGCTGGAACGGGCGGGCGGCCGAGCGCTACTGGGTGACCGTTACGGACGGGGCCTTCGCGTGGGAGCGGCGGGCGGTGACGGAACCGGAGATCGCCGCGCAGCTTGCGCGCATCGCCGCGACCTGCGGCTTGGCGCCGGGCTACGAATCGGAGTTCAGCAGCAGCCTGGCGCCGTGGCTCGCGAGCGTGGCGGAGCGGCTGCAACGGGGCATGCTCCTGCTGATCGATTACGGATACCCGCGCTGCGAGTATTACCATGCCCAGCGCAGCAGCGGCACGCTGTTGTGCCATTACCGCCAGCGTGCGCACGCCGACCCGCTGCTGTGGCCCGGCCTGCAGGATATCACCGCGCATGTCGATTTTACCGCGGTGGCCGAGGCGGCGGCCGCAGCCGGGCTCGAGGTGAGCGGTTACGCCACCCAGGCGCATTTCCTGATCGACTGCGGTCTCGACCGCCTGTTGCAGGCGGCGCTGCCGACGCTGGACGATGTCGCCTACCTGCGCCTGGTGCAGCAGGCCAAGACCCTGATTCTGCCGGGTGAAATGGGCGAGCGCTTTCAGTGCATGAGTCTGACGCGCGGCTTGTCCGCCGCGGTGCCGGGGTTCCGGGGCCAGGATCTGCGGCACCGGCTGTGATGCGTGTTGGACGCGTTCGGTGCCTTCATAGTCAATGGTTTGACGATCCGGGCTGTCGCCGATCGATGACGCTGCAACATGTCATCAAATCGAAACCTTAGGACCCAACCCCGATTTCACCGTCGCCGAATGGTGACAGAATGGGTGCCGCTGTCCGGTCCCCGGCGTCCCGCAGCGGGACCGCCCGCCGCCAGGTTGCTGTTTTCCGAGGCCGCGTTGAATGTGGTACAGGAATTGCTGCGACACCCAGTGACACACACGGATAACAAGCCTTTGCGGGGGTGTCGTCATGTTTAAACGATTGAAGTCCCTGTTCGTGCAGCAAGTTCCCGCGGAACTCTCTGTCTGCGAATTCGATTGTCCGGTCACGGAATGTTCCGTGCGCAACTGGGCGCAGTGCACCCTGCGACACGAGGGTGTGCTGCACGGCGCCGTCAGCGTGCGCCATGTCGTTCGCGGTACCCGTCACGCCGCTGCGGCGCGCGCAGCGCAGGTGCCGGCCCGGTCGCTGTTCCTGACCGGTTACTACCGCTAGGCCGAGCCTGGCGCGCACCGCCGCTCCTGCGGGGCGGCGGCGTGGTGCGTTTGCAGTCCGGGCCTGATCCTGCGCCCGCATTCCCGATTCATGTTTCAACTTGTGTGGCACGCACTCCGTACCGCGACTGCCGCAAGGTGCCGCGGCGGGCAGCGCATGGCCCGCTTGTGCCGGGCGGCGCGGCAGCACCCGCCGGTGTGTGCGCTGTCCCCGTGCGCGTCCAGAACGATGCGGGGCTGATACCGTGCGGCGATGCGCTGTACGGCCGTGCGGGTAAGTACGCTGCCAGCGCGTGACATGCCACTGCCGGTCGCGTACCGGATCGGGCCGGAATCGCGTGGTCGTTTGCATGTCCGGCGCATCCGTCGCACGCTGGCTGCCGCGTCTTACGCCGTGGCATGGGTGCTGTTAGCGCTGCGCGGCGGCGATTGAGAATTCGCCGGCATCGGCGCAGAATGCGCGGCCATGGATCACCTGCATGCCATCTATCTCGCCCTGCTGCAGGGTCTGACCGAATTCCTGCCGATCTCGAGTTCGGCGCACCTGATCCTGCTGCCGCGGCTGTTGGGCTGGACGGACCAGGGGCTGGCGTTCGATGTCGCGGTGCATGTCGGCACGCTGCTCGCGGTGCTGGTGTATTTCCGCCATGACGTGCTGCAGCTGCTGACGGCATGGCTGCGCTCGCTCGGCACGCGCCGCGTCGATGCCGATGCGCGCCTGGCCTGGTACGTCATCCTCGGCACGCTGCCGGCGGCGGTGCTGGGTCTGCTGCTGCACAACCTGGTGGAGACCTGGCTGCGCTCGCCGCTGGTCATCGCCGCGGCCACCATAGGATTCGGTGTGCTGCTCGGGGTGGCCGACTGGTACGGGCGCCAGCAGCGCGACGAGCACGGCTTGCAAGTCCGCGACGTGCTCGTGATCGGTTTCGCGCAGGCGCTCGCGCTGGTGCCCGGCACGTCGCGCTCGGGTATCACGATGACCGCAGGCCTCGCCCTGGGCATGACGCGCTCGGGCGCGGCGCGCTTTTCTTTCCTGCTGTCGATTCCGCTGATCATGATGGCCGGCGGCTACGAGACGCTTCGGCTGCTGGAACAGGCGGGGCCGGTCGACTGGCAGGCCATCCTGCTCGGTTCGGGCGTGTCTGCTGTCAGCGCGTGGCTCTGCATCCACTATTTCCTGAAGCTGATCGAGCGTATCGGCATGCAGCCGTTCGTGGTCTACCGGCTGCTGCTCGGCGCGGTGCTGTTCTGGATGTACCTGTAGGGACCGACTGAGCCCGTCACTCTGCCGCGCGCGCAGACGCCAGGAACACCTGTTGCCGTAGCGCACGCACACTCGTCACCGCGCAGCGTTCCGTTCAGCGGTATGCAGGGCGCTTGCGAACCTCAGTCCGGTCTTTCCCCGGACGCGGGAAGTGGCGGCAGCCGTCGCCGGTGCCCGGTAAGCACACTGGTTGCCTTGCGGGAACGCCTCCTGCCCTCCCATGCCTGACAGCCGTCCGGAGCGGGTAAACGGATGAACCCCGTGATTGCGGGCACTGCGACCGCTGCGGCGGTTATTTATCCTTGGCGCCTGCGCCGCTTTGCGCAGGACATTCACTGCTCAGGCCGCGCTTGCGCGCGGGCCTGTTCGATGGCCGCGATGCGCTGCGCGCGCAGGGCCGCGCCGATCTCGGGGCCGGATTTGCCGCCGGTGTCGGGCTTGACCGCGCTGGCGGCCTGCCAGGCGTTTTCCAGCAGCTGCGCGGGCGGGTAGTCGTGCACGGCGGCATCCGCGGCCTGCGCCTCGGCCGCGCACACGGCGATGAAGTCGGCCAGACGCGCGCCGCGCCTGAAGGCATCGAGCGCGCCCAACAGGTCGAGTATCTGCGCCGGATCCAGGTCGGCGACGCGATGTGCGGTCGCACGATGCTGCAGTGCCACGCCGGCCAGTTCGCGGCAGGCATTGGGTATGCGCAGGCGGTCGCAGAGGGCGTCCAGCTGCGGCCGTGACAGGCCCGCTTCCCTGCCGTTGTCGATGTCGCAGACCAGCGCGGCAAAGCGGATGTTCGCGTCGTTGCGTATCACGGTCGCGCGTTCCAGCACCGGTAAGCGCAGCGGGGCGGGGCCGTGCGCGGCAGGCGCCGCGGCACCCGGCACTGCAACGAGTTCCGGGAACAGTCGGGCCAGCGCGCCGCAGCCGTACAGCACGGCGAAGAACCGGGACGGCGCAGCGCACTGCAGCGCCTTGTGCAGCTCGGCCCACACCCGCTCCGGCACCAGATGGTCGACCTCGCCGTTGTCGACCATCTGCCGCATCAGCGCATTGGTGCCGTGCGCGACGTGGAAGCCGTAGCGCGCCAGGCAGGCGGCGAAGCGCGCCACGCGCAGGATGCGTACCGGGTCTTCCGCGAATGCCGGCGAAACATGGCGCAGCAGGCCGTTGTCCAGGTCGTCGCGGCCGCCGTAGGGATCGATCAGCGTGCCGTCGGCGGTCTCGGCCATGGCATTGATGGTGAGATCGCGCCGCAGCAGATCCTGCTCCAGCGTGATCGAGGGGTCGGCGCAGACGGCGAAGCCCGTATAGCCCGGGGCGGTCTTGCGCTCGGTGCGGGCCAGTGCGTACTCCTCCTTCGTGCGTGGATGGAGGAATACCGGGAAATCCCTGCCCACGGCGGTGTAGCCGCGATCGAGCAGCTGTTGCGGGGTCGCGCCGACCACGACCCAGTCGCGTTCCGCGACCGGCAGGCCCAGCAGCCTGTCACGCACCGCACCACCGACCAGGTAGACTTCCACGTCAGGGACGCCCTGCGTGGCGGCGGAATGCGTCGTAACGCGCGCGGCTGCCGCCGCCGCCGAGGTAACCGGGCACCACGGCCTCGACCGGTGTCGGCTGGATACCCAGCAGCGGCAGGGCATTGCTGGTGCAGATGCTGTCCAGCTGCAGCGCGTAGAAGTTGTCGAGCGTGAACGGCTGCCCGGGCAGCAGGCCCAGCACCTGTGCCTGCAGGCGCGAGAGTGTCCGGCCCAGGCCGATGATGGCACGGTGCAGGCCCAGCTGCGCGCGCGTGTATTCGACCAGCGTCTGCAGCGTGAACACCTCGGGTCCGCACAGCTCGAGGCGTTCGCCGCCGGTGGCGTCATCGAGGCAGCGGCACAGTGCCGCTGTCACATCATGCACGCACACCGGCGCGAAGCGGCTCTGCGGACAGGCCAGCGGAAACACGCCCGGCGCCAGCTGCAGCAGGCCGGCGAAGCGGTTGAAGAAGCCGTCGCCAGGCCCGAAGATCACCGAGGGGCGGAAGCTCGTCACCACCAGGTCCGGGCCGGCCGCGGCATGCACGAGGTCTTCGCCCTCGCCCTTGGTCTGCAGGTAGCGGCATTGCCGCTCCTGCGCGTTGGCATTCAGCGCGCTCATGTGCAGCAGGCGCGGCACCCCGCAGGCGCGCGCGGCATCGACGAGCTTGCGCGGCAGCTCGACGTGCGCGCGTCGGAAACCGCTGCCGCGCGGATCGGGGTCGTTGAGGATGCCGACCAGGTTGATCACGACGTCCACGCCCGCCAGGTGCCGCGTCAGCGTGTCCGGATCGTGGCTGTCCGCCGCCAGCAGCTCGATGTCGGGGTTGACCAGCAGCTCGCGGTGCCGTTCGCGCCGACGGGTGAGGATGCGCACGCGGCAACCCTCCCGGGTGAGGCGGGCGGCCAGGTGGCGGCCCACGAAGCCGGTGCCGCCGAGTATGCACAGGGTCGTCTGTCGCATGATCGTTTCCACCAGGCAGCCGGGATCAGCGCCCGTCGCCCTTGTCGTACTGTTCCTTCGGCTTGACGTCGGGCATGTGTTCCGACAACGGTGTGATCGGCCGGTCCAGGCGCCAATCGTAGATGGCTGCATAGGAGAGGATGCGCTGCACGTACTTGCGTGTTTCGTCGAACGGGATCGCGGCCACCCAGTTTTCCGCCGGCCGCTCGTGCTCCTCGGGCAGCCAGCGGTTGACGCGCTGTGGCCCGGCGTTGTAGGCGGCCGAGGCGAGCACGACGTTGTCGTCGTACTGTTCCATCACCTGCTTCAGGTAGGCCGTGCCGATGCGGATGTTCTGCTCCGGTTCGTAGAGGCTCTTCGTGCTGGCGAGCGGGATGCGGTACTTGCGTGCCGTGCTGCGGCCGGTGGCCGGCATCAACTGCATCAGCCCCATGGCGCCGGCGCCGGAACGGGCATCCTTGTTGAAGGCGCTTTCCGTGCGGATGACCGCGAAGACGTGGCCGGGGTCGAGCCGGTTGGCGCTGGCATAACGCTCGACATCCTCGCCGTGATCGATCGGGAAGCGCAGTTGCAGGTCGTCGTAGTCGCTGCTGCGCGCGACCGTCAGTATGGCGCTGTCATGCCAACCCCACTCGCTCGCCAGCACGGCGGCGAGCTTGAGCCGGGTGGCATCGAAGCCCTCGATGACATGCAGCCATTCCCGCCGCGCGTCGGTCGGCAGGTCGACCAGCAGCAGCTCGCGGGCGCGTACCATGCCCGGCAGTGCGCGGATCGAGTCCAGCTCGTCGCGGTTGAAATCCAGCGGCTGGTTGTTCATCACGTAC
The DNA here is from genome assembly GCA_041395565.1 of Pseudomonadota bacterium. Taxonomy (NCBI): domain Bacteria; kingdom Pseudomonadati; phylum Pseudomonadota; species Pseudomonadota bacterium. Next base: position 258,335 of record JAWLAI010000003.1, read on the forward strand.
GGCCAGCGCAACGCGTCCGCCGCCAGGAAGCCGTGGTAGTCGCGTTCACGGGCCAGCGGTGCAAGCCGGTCCTGCGCCGCCTGTTTCTGTCCCGTGTGCTCGAGGGCGACGGCCTCCCAGTAGCGCCATTCCTCCGCCTGGGCCTCGGCTGGCGGCATGGCCGCGATGTGCTTGAGCACATCGAGCCAGAGACCGGCAGCAATCGCGCTGCGCGCGCGCCATTCGCGCACCTCGCTGTCGACCGCCGCGGCGGGCACCGCTTCCAGCCATGCATGCGCCTGCGGGTGCTGCCGCCAGCCGGCATACAGTGCGAGGGTCCGCTCCATGCGGCCGGCATCTTCCGCGGAAAAATCGTAGCGCGTACGGACAGACTGCCAGCGGTCGCGTGCCTGCTGCTCGTCGCTGCCGGCGATGCGCCGGATGGCGTAAAGGACGATTTCGCGTGCAATGGGTGTATCGCGCCGCAGCTGCGGGTCATCGAGGGTTTCGGCCGGCCGTTGCCGTGCCTCGCGCCAGAGTGTGACCCAATCCTGGTCGGCGGTCGGCAGGCGTTTCGCGAGCCAGGTGGCGAGACTGGCGTTACCGTTGTTCATGGCCAGGCGGATGCGTTCCCAGACGAGATCGTCGGTGATCTTGCCCTGCTGTTCGAGGTAGTCGAAGACGGGGTCGCAGGCGCTGTCCTGCGAGTAGCCCACCAGCCAGAGCGGCAGGGCGGCATCGACCAGTGTCGCGGTATCGTCGGTATGGAGCTTCGCCTGCAGGCGATAACACTGCAGCTCGACCGGCTGACCGCCCTCGTACGCATCCAGGTAGTGTTTCCAGTCCTGTCTGCGTGCGAGCTGGTACAGCCAGGCACGGCGCAGCCTTATGCCGACCGGCTGGTCGGCGTAGTTCTTGAGGAAGGCGCTCACCTCGCGGTTGCCGGCGCTGGACAGACGGTCGTTGAGTTCCCAGTACTCGAGGTAGGGGTAGAGGGGATAATCCTTCAGCTTGCGCGCGAGCTTGCGGTAGTCGTCCTTGCGGTGATCGTTCAGCGCCTTGCGCGCGTCCTCGAAGCGGGCGCGGGCGGCGGCGAGCGGGTCGTCCGCTGCCGCGCGCAGGGCGGCGGGCGCGCACAACGCCGCCACCAGGCAGGAAATTGCCAGGACCTTTTCAAGCGCGGTTGTCATGGTTGCTATAGTTACAGAAAATGTGGCGGCATAACAGGAGGTGCACGACATGTTCGTATCGACCAATCCGGCGGACGGCAGTTCACGCGAGATCGTCGCTGCATTCGATGACGCGCAGCTGGAACACGCGCTGGCGCAGTCGGCGCAGGCTGCGCCAGCGTGGCGCACGTTGCCGATCGGCGACCGTTGTGCACTGTTGCAGCGCACGGCCGGTGTCCTGCGCGCGCGCAGCGAGGCGTTCGCACGTCTCATGTCGCTGGAGATGGGCAAGCCTATCGCGGAGGCGCGTGCCGAGGTCGAGAAGAGCGCGCTCGGTTGCGAGTATTACGCCAACCACGGCCCGGTCTTCCTCGCCGACGAGATCATCGGCTCCGATGCCGGGCACAGCCTGGTGGCCTACGAGCCGCTGGGTACCGTGCTGGCGATCATGCCATGGAATTTTCCGTTCTGGCAGGTCTTCCGCTTCGCCGCGCCGGCCCTGGTAGCGGGTAATACCGGGCTGCTCAAGCATGCCTCCAATGTGCCGCAGTGCGCGCTGGCCATCGAGAGCGTGTTCCGCGAAGCCGGCTTGCCGGAGGGCGTGTTCCGTACCCTGATGATCCCTTCCGGCCGGGTGGCCAGAGTGATCGAGGACCGCCGCGTCCACGCCGTCACCCTGACCGGCAGCGAGCCGGCCGGGCGCCAGGTGGCGGCAACCGCCGGTGCGGCGCTGAAGAAGACGGTGCTGGAACTGGGCGGATCCGATCCGTTCATCGTGCTGGAGGATGCCGACCTGGACCTGGCGGTGGAGCACGCGGTCGCATCGCGTTTCCTGAATACCGGACAGAGCTGCATCGCGGCCAAGCGCTTCATCGTGGTGCCGGAGATCGCCGACGCCTTCGTCGAGCGGTTCCGGCGCGCAGCCGAGGCATTGCCGGTGGGAGATCCCCTGGACGAAGCCAACCGTATGGGGCCGATGGCGCGTCACGATCTGCGCGAAGAGCTGCACCGCCAGGTCACCGACAGCATCGGCCAGGGCGCGGTCGCGGTGACCGGCTGCGCGCCGCTGGACGGCCCAGGCGCCTACTACCCGCCCTCCATCCTCGATCGGGTGGCGCCGGGTATCCTCGCCTACCGGGAAGAGCTGTTCGGTCCGGTCGCCAGCGTCATCCGTGCGCGGGACGAGGCCGATGCCGTGCGCATCGCCAACGACACGGAGTTCGGGCTGGGTGGCAGCGTGTGGACCCGCAACAGCACGCGCGGGGAGCGGGTGGCCCGTCGGCTGCAGTGCGGCTCGGCCTTCGTCAACGGCCTGGTCAAGAGTGATCCGCGCCTGCCCTTCGGTGGCGTGAAGCACTCGGGCTACGGCCGGGAGCTGTCACATCACGGCATCCGCGAGTTCGTCAACGCGAAGACGATCTGGATCCGCTAGTACCGCGTGATGCTCTGCCCGGTGCCGACGTCGGCGCTGGCGCTGCTGGACTACCGCCGGTGCGGGGGCGACAGCGGCGATGGGTTCGCAGCCTGCGCCTGCCGACGGATGTCCGCTGCCGACAGGGCAGGGTTCGGCTCTGCACCCGCGCCGCAAGATCCCCGTGGTGCGTGCGCCGTTGTGCGTTATCAAGGCAGAGTCTGCCCCCTGCGCCCCGCCCGTGCCTTGTCGGAATTGCTAACATGCGGATGCGGCGGCAGTTTTATGGCAAATGAGATATGTTCTTATTTCACCTCGTTTTTACTTGGCGTCCACCCAAAACGGGTGCGACAGGATTGTCGGCAGTATTTACAGCGCTGTTGTCGCCGGGTTTTTGGCATATCGTAAGATATTGAAATTTAATAATAAGAAAGGCTGGCACGGGTGTTGCAGTAATTTTGTACACCTGCTCGCTAATAATAAGAAAAACGGGATGGGTTTCGAAGGAATGTAACTAAAACAAGGATCCGGTCGGCACTAGCCTATACCGGTTTTACTACGGAGAGAGGTATGAATTTTAAAAGGTATTTGATTGGTGCTGCGCTGGCGGTCTGCGGAACCGCCAATGCGGCAACGGTTTTCATGCCGACGAATGCTGACGTGAACTTCTTCAACCTGACCCTGCAAGCCGGTTCGGTGTTGGCGATGTTCGATGACAGCGATACTGGCTTTACCAACCCGCTCGCTATCCCCCTGCCGTCCAAGGTGGTCATTGGCGGACCGACCATCTCCGGTGATTACACTGCCACCAACATCCTGAGCCAGAGCCTGACCCTCACGGGTAACAACTGGTTCATCCTGGCCACGAACAACAACAACAGTGGTTGGACGCGGGATGTATTCAGCGGTTGCTCGGCGACTACCGGATCATGCACCGTGACTTTCAGTGATGGCACGGTCCTTTCGGTTGACAGCCAGGTGGCTGCTGTACCTGTACCCGCCGCCATGTGGCTGTTCGGCTCCGGCCTGATCGGTCTGGCCGGGATCGCCAGGAGGAAACAGACCTGACAGGCGTTATCGTCTGTACCCGCAACGGCTCCTTCGGGAGCCGTTTTTATTTGCGGCTACGACACGGCCGGATACATCGCAGGAGAATACCGCTGCTGCCAGTGACTGGCCCCGGCGCAGGCGCGGCGGGATAATCCCGTGCCATGGAACTGCTCACCTATCTGCTGACGGGTGCCGCGGCCGGCTTGCTGGCCGGGTTGCTGGGGGTCGGCGGCGGGCTGGTGATCGTGCCGGCGCTGGCATGGCTTTTGGCGGGTCACGGGGTGGCGGATACTCATCTGATGCACCTCGCGGTCGGGACCTCGCTGGCGGCCATCATTCCCACGGCGCTGTCCTCGCTGCTCGCACATCATCGGCGCGGCAGCGTGCACTGGCCGGCGGTTGCCGGTCTCCTGCCCGGCATCCTGGTCGGCGCGCTGGGCGGGGCATGGCTTGCCCGCCACGCCAGCTCGCCGGTGCTGGCGGTGTGTTTCGGCGTTTTCGAGATCCTGGTCGCGCTGCAGCTCTTCTTCGCCCTGAAGCCGGTCGCGCACCGTAGCCTACCGGGCCGGGCCGGGCTGGTCCTGGCCGGTGTGCTGATCGGAACGGTCTCGGCCCTGCTCGGCATCGGCGGCGGGACGCTGACCACGCCATTCCTGTTGTGGAACGGTATCGACATCCGCCGTGCGGTCGGGACCTCGGCCTCCTGCGGGTTGCCGATCGCGCTGGCGGGCGCGGCCGGGTTTGCCTGGAGCGGACGGAACCTGATGGCGGATCAGGCCTGGACCACCGGATTCATCTATTGGCCGGCGGTGTTTGGCATCGTGCTCGCCAGCGTACCCGTGGCGCCGTTCGGCGCCCGCCTCGCGCATCGACTTCCCCGGGCCCGGCTGCAACGGGTATTCGCCCTGTTCCTGCTGCTGGTCGGTGGCAGGATGCTGCTCTCCGCCTGAGCGGTCTTGCTGGTGTTGGCACCATTGCTTAACCCCTGTGGAACTGTGGTAACCACCGGATTTTTACATGAAGCACCAGTTTTTTATATAACAATATTATGAGTAATTACAATCAGATAGATGGGTGCTCATTCCTAAGGCCAGGAATAAGTTGTGTTTATTCACGGCAAGATTTTACTGGTTTGAAATTCACTACCAAACGGGTATCGTTAGCGACCCCTGCTACAGGTGGGGAAAGTGCGCGCAGGCAAGTCACCTATATATGGCGCCGCACGTACAGTCACGCAATACGTAATTCACAACGATCGCTGTATTGAAGGAGCCTCATGTCCACACTAGTCAAGCCACATGGTGGCGGTGATCTGAAGCCGCTGCTGCTAGCAGGCGACGCACTGGCTGCCGAGCAGGCGCGTGCGGCCGGTCTGACCAAGATCAACGTATCCTCGCGCGAAGCCGGCGACATCATCATGATGGGCATCGGCGGCTTCACCCCGCTGACCGGCTTCATGACCCGCGCCGACTGGGAAGGCGTCTGTGACGGTATGAAGATGGCCAACGGACTGTTCTGGCCGATCCCGATCACCCTGTCGACCGACGAGTCGACCGCCAACGGCATCAGCGAGGGCGACGACATCGCGCTGGCCGATTCCGAATCCGGCGAAATCCTCGCCACCATGAAGGTGACGGAGAAGTACAGCATCGACAAGAAGCACGAGTGCATGATGGTCTACAAGACCACCGATGACGAGCACCCGGGCGTGAAGATGGTCATGTCCCAGGGCAACGTCAACCTGGCCGGTCCGATCAAGGTGCTCTCGCAGGGCGAGTTCCCCGATCAGTACGGCGAACAGTTCATGACCCCGGCGCAGACCCGCGCCGAATTCGAAAAGCGCGGCTGGAAGACCATCGCCGCGTTCCAGACCCGCAACCCGATGCACCGTTCCCACGAGTATCTGGCCAAGATCGCCATCGAGACACTGGACGGTGTGCTGGTCCATTCCCTGCTGGGCAAGTTGAAGCCCGGCGACATCCCGGCCGAGGTGCGTTCCGAGGCCATCCAGGTGCTGATCGACAACTACTTCGTCAAGAACACCGTGATCCAGGCCGGGTATCCGCTGGACATGCGTTATGCCGGTCCGCGCGAGGCGCTGCTGCATGCCCTGTTCCGTCAGAACTACGGGTGCTCGCATCTGATCGTCGGCCGTGATCACGCCGGTGTGGGCGACTACTACGGTCCGTTCGATGCACATCACATCTTCGACGAGATCCCGGCCGGTGCCCTGGAAACCCAGCCGCTCAAGATCGACTGGACCTTCTGGTGCAACAAGTGCGGCGGCATGGCCTCCATGAAGACCTGTCCGCACGAGGCGGCGGATCGCGTCCTGCTGTCCGGCACCAAGGTACGCAAGATGCTGACCGACGGCGAGGACCTGCCGGCGACCTTCAGCCGCCCGGAGGTGGCCAAGGTGCTCCAGGGCTACTACGCCACCCTGACCGAGACGGTCGAGATCAAGATGAGCGGGCACTCCGCCAAGTAACGGCTCTAGAGACCGCTGCCGCCGGGAGGGGGCAACGGGTTATTCAACTGCAGTAATAGAAGATGGAGAACTGAAAATGCCGACATTTGTACGTACAGACAAGTGCGATGGTTGCAAGGGTCAGGACAAGACCGCTTGCATGTACATCTGCCCGCACGACCTGATGAAGCTCGACAAGGACGGCTCGGCAACCGGCCATGCCATGCGCGCCTTCAACCAGGAGCCCGAGCAGTGCTGGGAATGCTATTCCTGCGTGAAGATCTGCCCGCAGCAGGCCATTGAGGCCCGTCACTACGCCGATATCGTTCCGCTGGGTGGTTCCGTGCAGCCGCTGCGTGGTTCCGACTCCATCATGTGGACCATCAAGTTCCGCAATGGCACCCTGAAGCGCTTCAAGTTCCCGATCCGCACCACGCCGGAAGGTTCCATCGATCCGTACGGTGGCAAGCCGGCGGCCGACATGTCCAAGATCGAGGAGCCGGGCTTCTTCGTTCAGAACAATGGCTACCGCGCGGGTAACCGCAGCGAGCTGATCAAGCTCTAACGGTACGCATCAATTTCAAGATAAGAGGAAACTGACAATGGCAGGTGAATTTGGTAATCCCGAAGTCGTTCAGGAAGAGGTCGACATTCTCCTGATCGGCGGTGGTATGGCATGCTGCGGTGCCGCCTACGAAGTCATGCGCTGGGCGGAAGGCACCGGTCTGAAGATCAAGCTGGTCGACAAGGCCGCCATGGACCGTTCCGGTGCCGTGGCCATGGGCCTGTCCGCCATCAACACCTATATCGGTCCGGAGCAGGACCCGGCCGATTACGCCCGCATGGTCTCCAACGACCTGATGGGCATCACCCGCGACGACCTGGCCTATGACGTCGGCCGTCACGTCGACGAGTCCGTGCACCTGTTCGAGGAGTGGGGTCTGCCGATCTGGAAGACCGACGAGAACGGCGAGCGCTATGACGGCTCCAAGGGCATGACCCCGCTGAAGGACGGCGGCAAGCCCGTGCGCTCCGGCAAGTGGCAGATCATGATCAACGGCGAGTCCTACAAGTGGATCGTGGCCGAGGCCGCCAAGAAGGCGCTGGGCACCGACAACATCCAGGAGCGCGTGTTCATCGTCAAGCTGGTCAACGACAAGAACGACAAGAACCGCATCGCCGGTGCGGTCGGCTTCTCCGTTCGCGAAGACAAGATCTTCATCTACAAGGCCAAGGCCATCCTGCTCGCCGCCGGCGGCTGCGTGAACATCTTCCGTCCGCGCTCCGTGGGTGAAGGCACGGGCCGTGCCTGGTACCCGGTCTGGAATGCCGGTTCCACCTACTCCATGGCGGCCGAGGCCGGTGCCGAGCTGACCATGATGGAAAACCGCTTCGTGCCGACGCGCTTCAAGGACGGTTACGGTCCGGTCGGCGCCTGGTTCCTGCTGTTCAAGTCCCAGGCCACCAACGCCGAGGGCGAGACCTACATGACCCGCAACAAGGCCATGCTGGACGACTACCCGCCCTACGGCAAGGCGGCGGTGCCGGCATCCTGCCTGCGCAACCATCTCATGCTGAAGGAGATGAAGGAAGGCCGCGGCCCGATCTGGATGGACACCGTGTCCGCCCTGGCCCGTCTGCGTGAAACCCTGACCCCGCGCGAGGTGAAGCACCTCGAGGCCGAGGCCTGGGAAGACTTCCTCGACATGTGCGTCGGCCAGTGCGGTATCTGGGTCGGTGAGAACATCGAGCCGGAGAAGAAGAACTCCGAGCTGATGCCGACCGAGCCCTACCTGCTGGGTTCGCACTCCGGTTGCTGCGGCATCTGGGTGTCCGGCCCGACCGACGTCGGCGCTCCGACCAGCGAGACCGAAGGCAATGTCCCTGCTCACCTGCCGAAGGGCTGGAACTGGGGCTACCGCGGCATGACCACCGTGTCCGGCCTGTTCACCGCCGGTGACGGCGTGGGCGCCTCCGGTCACAAGTTCTCTTCCGGTTCCCATGCGGAAGGCCGTATCGCCGCCAAGTCCATGGTCAAGTACTGCCTTGACAACAAGGACAAGGCCCCGGAACTCGATACCTCCGTCGAGGACCTGGTCAACGAGATCTACCAGCCGGTACGTAACTACCTTGAGCACAAGGACTACACCACGGCTATCGACATCAACCCGCACTACATCACGCCCAAGATGCTGCAGTTCCGCCTGCAGAAGATCATGGACGAGTACGTGGCCGGTGTCGCGACCTACTACACGACCAACAACCACATGCTGGAAGTTGCGAGTGAGAAGCTCGACATGCTGAAGGAAGACGCCATGAAGATGCGCGCCAAGGACCTGCATGAACTGCTGCGTGCCTGGGAGAACTACCACCGCATCCTGACGGCGGAAGCCCACATGAAACACATCCAGTTCCGCGAGGAGTCCCGCTACCCGGGCTTCTACTACCGCATGGACAAGAACTTTGTCGATGAGGAGAACTGGAAGTGCTTCGTGAACTCCATCTACGACAAGGAGACCAAGAAGTGGACCTGCTTCAAGCGCGCCCACACTGACCTGGTCGACAAGTCCAAGCTGTTCAAGTAAGCAGTAACGGGGGACGGGATTCCATCCTGTCCCCGCAGTATCCGAGTCCGGGTACCTCGCGGTGCCCGGACTTTTTTCTTATGGGAAATGGCGCGTAAGCTGCGCAGTATCTAATTGGGCCAGTACCGTTTTTCTCCGATGCGGTTACTATCATTTGAATGGTCAACGCATACAGGAATGTGTCGCAAGCCCGGCGGATGCAATGATGCGATCGATCGCAGTATGAAATACGAAAGGGGTAGCGTTCCTTTGCGAGGTGAGCAAGATGTCCGACAAGAAACTGATTGAAGATTCCCCGATCCAGAACAGTCCGGTGGTGCCCAACCAGCTGACCGGTGACACTGTCATCCAGTTCCGTTGCCACAAGGGCATCGATTGCTTCAATGCCTGCTGTCGCAACATCGACATCATGCTGACGCCCTATGACATCATCCGGCTGAAGCGGCGCCTGGGGATTACATCAACCGAGTTTCTGCGGGAATTCACCTACCCGTTCGAGTTCGCCAAGGACAGTGTCGCCGGGGTCAAGTTCAAGCCTGTCGCGGACGGCACTGCCTGCCAGTTCATGACAGACGAGGGCTGCAGTGTGTACGAGGACCGGCCGACCGCGTGCCGCTACTACCCGGTCGGGCTGCTGTCGACTCGGCGTCAGGACGAGAATTTCGACCGTGCCTCCTACGCGCTGGTCAAGGAGGATCACTGCCACGGCCACTTCGAGGACCGCAAGCTCACCATCGACGAATACCGCAGGGAACAGGGCCTGGAGGAATACGATGAGAAAGGCCGGCTCTGGCGCCAGCAGATCCTGAAGGTGAAATCGGCCGGCCCCTACATCGGCAGGATGTCGATGACCAGCCGCAAGTTCTTCTTCATGGCGAGCTACGATCTGGACCGCTTCCGCGAGTTCATCAAGAGCGAGGGCTTCAGCACGACCTACGACGTCGACCAGGAAACGATGGCGCAGCTGCTCGGCGACGACCTGGCCCTGATGGCATTCGGCGACCGCATGATCCGCCAGATCATGTATGCCGAGAACACCATCCCGATGAAAAATGATGCCCTGGAAGTCCACCTGGCGCGACGTGGAAAAAACCATATAGAAAGCAAGGTAGAGGCCGATGATGTCCGACCGAGCATGGCCGCCTACGATATGCCGATCGATGGCGAAGATGAAAAATAGCAAAATATCAATGCTATAGAATAAGTATGACGTGCCGGGAGTGAAATTATAGAGCGCCTTATAAATGATGATTTCAATAATTAATGGCCAGTGGAAACCAAGACTGGGCTGCGCGGGGCAGGCCGGGCGATGCCTTTTCCGGGCGATACACGTAGCGCTTCCGGCTGTAGGACCGGATCTTGTAATTAAGTCTATAAGATTCAGATAGATATATATTTTATAGTAATATACAATAATATATATTACTTGGGATGATAAAAATATAGGCATTCATATCAGCATGTTATCGTCCGCCTGGAGAGTCCTCCAGGATCCGTGCATGTCCATCCTGCTCGCCTGCTTCCGCAACCCTCCATGAACCTGTACCGGCACCAGGATCCGCTGGTCAGTCAGTCCTTGCGCCACTCGGTGCGCGATGGCGTCGCGTATTCGGTGATGCAGGGGGGCGGCGAGACCTATTTCTCGGCCTTCGCCTTGTTCCTCCGGGCCTCGACCCAGCAGGTTGCCTGGTTGGCGGCGTTGCCGGCACTGGTCGGTGCGTCAGCCCAGCTGGTCTCGGCCTGGCTCACGGCAGGGCATGTGCGCTGGCGCAAGCGCATCATCGTGCTGGGTGCCGCCCTGCATGCGCTGACCTGGCTGCCGCTGATGGTCCTGCCGTTGCTGTTTCCCGTGCATGGCGTGGAGTTGTTTATCGCTTGCGTCCTGCTGCTGACCGTGGCGGGAGATTTCATCGCACCCCAATGGGGCAGCCTGATGGGAGACCTGGTGCCGGAACGGCGCCGCGGACGCTACTTCGGACATCGATCCCGCTTGTCGACGCTGACCAATTTCATCGCCCTGATCGGCGCGGGCGGGCTGCTGCACCTGGCCGAACTGCATGGCATGACGCTGCTCGGTTATCTGCTGGTCTTCGCCGTCGCCATGGTCGCACGCATTACCTCCGTCTATCACCTGGCCCGCATGCATGATCCGCAGGCCGGTATCACGCGCGACCAGGAGACCCCGCCGCGCCAGTTCCGCGCCTGGCTGCGGGACCTGCGCGGCACCGGCTACCTCCGCTTCGTGCTGTTCATGGCCCTGTTCCAGGGCGCGACCGCCGTCGCCTCGCCGTTCTTTACCGTGCACATGCTCAATGACCTGCGCTTCAGCTACCTGGAGTTCATGGTGCTGACCGCTGCCTCGGTCATGATGAAGTTCTTCACCTTGGCGGCCTGGGGCCGGGTGGCGGACGCCTACGGCAGCCGGCTGGTGCAGCGCATTACCGGACTCGTCATTCCTGTCGTGCCGGCACTGTGGCTGATATCCAGCGACTTCTGGTATCTCCTGGTCATCCAGTGCCTGGGCGGGCTGGTGTGGGCGGGGTTCAGCCTGTCGAGCGGTAATTATCTCTATGAGCTGTTGCCGGGGCGGCGCCTGGCCCCGTTCATGGCATTGAACGCGCTGTTCACCGCGGCCGGCGTCTTTCTGGGTGCCCTGGCGGGCGGCTGGCTGGGACAGAACTGGCCGGCGCTCTTCCCGGCACTGGCGTATCCGCTCTATGGCGTGTTTGCCGTCTCGTCGCTGCTGCGCTTCGGGGTGGCGATCATCGGCCTGCGGCGGCTGCGCGAGTTGCGTCGCGTGCGCCGGCTGACCGCACGCGGCCTGATCTTCCGCTTCACGCGCCTGTACCCGCCGGCCGAGATGTCGCTGGTACCGGTCTCCAGCTTCAGGAAGCGGCGCGGCCGGGAGAGACGCGTTGCCCGGGGCTGAGCGGCGGCTGGTGGCTCAGGATGGTTTGGTGGCGTGCAGGCCGCCGAGACCGGCAGCGCTGTTCCGCGGCAACGCCGCCTCGACGGCAGCCCTGATGCCTGCCGCATCCAGGCCGCACTCGGCCAGCTGCTGCTGGTGTTCGCCATGGCCGATGAAGGCATCCGGGATGCCGAGGTTGATGACGCGGCTGGTGCTGCCCAGCGCCACCAGCACCTCGTTGACAGCGGAGCCGGCGCCCCCCTGCAGCACGTTTTCCTCCACGGTCACGATGAGTTCGTGCGTGCCGGCGATGTGCGCGATCATCTCGGCATCCAGCGGTTTGACGAAGCGCATGTTGACCACGCTGGCGCCGCAGTGCTCCGCGGCCTGCAGCGCAGCCGCGACGCGACTGCCGAAGGCGAGGATCGCCACCCGCTGACCCTGGCGGCGCAGCTCGGCCTTGCCGATCGGCAGCGTATCGAGCCCGCCATTGGGCATGATGCCGGGTCCGGTGCCGCGCGGGTAGCGCACCGCGGCCGGACCGGGGTAGCCGTAGGCAGTGCTCAGCAGCTGCCGGCATTCCTGCTCGTCGGCCGGTGCCATGACCAGGAGATTGGGCACACAACGCAGGAAACTCAGATCGAATACCCCCGCGTGGGTGGCGCCGTCGCCTCCCACCAGGCCGGCGCGGTCGATGGCGAAGGTGACGTCGAGGTCCTGCAGCGCAATGTCATGTATCAACTGGTCATAGGCGCGCTGCAAGAAGGTCGAATAGATCGCGACCACCGGTTTCTGACCCTCGCAGGCCATGCCGGCGGCGAATGTCAGCGCATGCTGTTCGGCGATGCCGACATCGAAATAGCGGTCTTCGAAGCGGCGTGAGAATTCCACCATGCCCGAGCCCTCGCACATGGCGGGCGTGATGCCGATCAGCCGCCCGTCCCGTGCCGCCATGTCGCACAGCCAGTCGCCGAAAACGCGCGTGTAGGTCTTGCCGCTGGCCGTTTGCTGCGCGCCGGTGGCGCGGTCGAACGGTGTGACGCCGTGATAGACGCAGGGGTCCTCCTCGGCGTGCTGGTAACCCTTGCCCTTGCGGGTGACGACATGCAGCAGCAGTCGGCCATGCAGCTTGTGCATGTTGCGCAGCGTCCGCACCAGCGTCGGCAGGTCGTGCCCGTCCACCGGGCCGATATAGTTGAAGCCGAGTTCCTCGAACAGTGTGCCGGGCAGGATCATGCCCTTGAGGTGCTCCTCCCAGCGCCGCAGGAATTCCCGCGCACCGGGCAGGTTCGTCAGCGCCTGCTTGCTGCCCTGGCGGATGCCGGTGTACATGCGGCCCGACAACAGTCGGGACAGGTGGTTGTGCAGTGCGCCGCGGTTCGGCGAGATCGACATCTCGTTGTCATTCAGTACCACCAGCAGGTCGCACTCCTGATCACCGGCATTGTTGAGCGCCTCGAAGGCCATGCCCGCGGTCAGGGCGCCGTCGCCGATCACGGCCACGGTCTTGCGCGCGCTGCCCTGCGCGCGGGCGGCCACGGCCATGCCCAGTGCCGCGCTGATGGAGGTGCTGGAATGACCGGCGCCGAAGGCGTCGTATTCGCTCTCGCTGCGTGACAGGAATCCGCTCAGCCCGCCGCGCTGGCGCAGGCTGGGCATGGCCTCGCGGCGGCCGGTCAGGATCTTGTGCGGATAGGCCTGGTGCCCGATATCCCAGACCAGGCGGTCCTCGGGGGTGTTGAAGACATAGTGCAGCGCGATGGTCAGCTCCACCGTGCCCAGGCCGGCCGCGAGGTGGCCGCCGGTCGCGGAAACGGTCTCGAGCAGGTATTCGCGCACCTCGGCGGCCAGCTGCACCAGCTGGGCCTCGCTGAAGCCGCGCAGGTCAGCCGGGGAGCGGATGGTCTTGAGTAGCGTGTATCTGTGTGGCATGGCGGACCCGGAGGCCGATTCTAGCAAGGCGGGCCTGAAAAAGCTGCACGCGGGTGCCGCGCCCGTCGCGGGGATGGGGGCGGTACTGCGCTACAGATCAGCGGCTGTTATGTAACTGGCTGGAAACGGTGCAAAAAAGCCCTGCCCTGCCGTTCAGTCGTCCTGCAGCATGGCGCCCAGCTCGAGCGGGGCGCGGCGCTCGTCCTGCTCGTGCCAGCGCCGGAACACGTCGGCTCCCGCCTCGAGGAAGCGGCGCTCGTCCGGGCGGGTGTGAAAACCCTGCAGGCGTTCGCTGATGCTGCCGGTCTCGGTGACCGGCATGTTGAAGTATTTGTCGAGAAACGCCACGAACAGCCCGAGCGTGTGCGCCTCGTCCAGCCCGTAGCTGGCGGCAAGGTACGCAATGGCGCCGTAGTGGAATGCCATGACCTTGTGCTGCCTGGCCGGGTAGCGTCCCAGGGCCTCGCGGTCGATGCCCATGCTGGTGGCGGTGGCGAAGCGACCGATGATCCGGTTGATTTCGCCGCCCACATCGGGTGCGCGCGAGCGGCGCGAAAACAGCGTGTCGAGCCATCCCATCGCGGTCACAGCCAGCGCCGCACGCGGCGTCGGTAGTCGCGATACTGCTGGCCGAAGCGCTGCTCCAGGTAATGTTCCTCGCGGACGACGGCATAGCGGTCGATCACGAACAGCGTCACCGGTACCAGGAGCAGGATCCACAGCTTGTCGAGCCAGCACGCCACGGTGACCTGCAGCAGCGCCAGTACGAGGTATTGCGGGTTGCGCGAGTAGCGGTAGGGGCCGCCGGTGATGAGCACGCTGGCCGGTTCGTCCGGACGGATGCCGGTATCCGCGCGCTGGTACTGCACGAATGCCCAGATCGCGATGCTGGCCAGCGCGATGCCGATCGCCTTCAGCGGCGCGGCAGCCGGCAGCGGCAGCGGCTGCAGGTGGTCCAGCAGCATGCCGATCAGCATGACGCCTGCCGCGATCAGCGCAGGATTGATGTGCACGTCCGGGCCGGCGTCAGCGGGTTGCGGCGTCTCGCTCACGGAATATTCTCACTGACGAAACGCCGCACGTTCCTGGCATTGATGATCTGGGTGCCGTCGCAGTTGAACTGCATGTGCACGATACCCTGGACCATGCACACGGTGACGTTGCGCAGATAGTATTCCTGCATCTCGCGCAGGGCGCGCAGCGAGCTGAATACCGCGTTGATCTCGTCACGGCCGAGCGGCTGCCAGATGCCGGCGCGGCGCTCGAGAATGCTCTGCCAGTAGCCCGGCAGCTGCTGATAGAAGCGCGTGGCACGCAAGGCATCGTAGAGCTCGCGCATCAGCGCTATCTTGTCCTCGAACGGTATGGTCGGGAAGTGACGCTCGATGTAGTGGCGGTCGGCGAGCTTCTCCCCGGCATGGATCTCCGAACGCAGCGGATCGAACACGGACAGGGTGCGGATCTCCCCGCTGTTGAATCCGACATAGACGCAGTACATGCCGCGGTTGAGCATCATGTCCTCGAGATTGCCGGCGATGGTATCGATATTGTCGTCCATGCTGCTGCGGTGGCGCTTGCGCTGCAGGACGGTTTCGCGCAGGGAAGGGTCGCCCTTGAGTCCGATCTGCAGGGTGTCCGCGTTCAGGCCGGCGGCACTGACGATGGTCTCCTTCAGGATCTGCTCTTCGATGGTGTGGTATCTGGATTCGGTCATGTTCGCCCCGGTGCCGTTGTGGCGCGGACCCACCGTCCGTTCAGCCTTCGCGCGGGCCGGCGAAATACCAGATGATGAGGCCGACCAGTGGCAGGACGAGCACCAGTACGGTCCACAATGCCTTGCGGCCCGTATCCGCTGCGCTCTGGAAGATATTGAGAATCGCCCACACGTCCGCGGCCAGCAGCAACAGACCGAATATGCCCCCCGTCTCCAGCATCAGTCGTGCGCGCGCTCCCCGCCGGTGGCGCCGGCCTGGTCCGGGTCGGTTGCGTCCCGGTGTGAACGGATATGCAGCATGATATCCATTCCGGTCTTCAGTGCAACCAGTGCCAGCAGCAGGCCCAGTGGCGAGCCGAGCTGCTGTACCAGGAATCCGCCGGCGATCACGGTGATGTGCAGCAGGGCAACGCGCCGGTACGGCGCGGACATGAGCGCGCTCACACTGGTGCGGCGATATTCCTGCTGACCGACGAACAGCAGCAGGAACGAGGCCCCGTGACTGCACAGCAGCGCCAGGCAGGCCCACAGGAACTGGTCGGGCGCGGACGCCAGCAGCTGCTGTGCCAGGGCGACGAATTTCTCGAGCACGACCAGCGGGCCGGGCCAGCTGGTGGCGGCGCCGCCGATCCGTTCGAGGTCGGTAAAGCCGGTGAGCTTGAGCACGAAGAAGCCGTGAATGGCAGCGAAGAAGCCGTAGTGCACACAGAAGAATGCGGCCTGCGGGAGCGCGTGCGCACCGCCGGTGACGAGCATCTTGAGGATGGTGATGAGACCGACGATCAGGTTTTCCACCCAGTACAGCACGACGATCGAAGCCACGTCCCAGTCGAACCAGAGCACGCCGATCACCGGCAGCAGGTTGGCCAGCAGCAGCGCGAGCTGCGGCAGGTCAGGGCGGTAGCTACGCAGCGGCATGTGACGGTTCCTCCTCAGCCCCGGTGTGCCGGATGGTGCCCGTCGCGGGCAACGGTGGTCATGGCACGCGCTTCCAGCTCGTTTCCTCGCGCTCGAGCTCGTAGCTTGCCCAGCGGGCAAAATCGGTGCGGGTGACGACGCCGGAGCTGCGCAGGCCCTTGCCGGCGACAACCTTGAATACCACCATGTCCTTGTCGGGGTCGACATGATGGGATTCGTCGACGATCTGGCGCACCGACCAATCCGCGCCGAAGGCGCCGTTGCTGTAGTAATGCCCGAGGCCGATCTGGTCGGCGTGCAACCGGCGCCGGTCGGCCTGGCCCGTGGCCAGCTCGTAGATGCGCAGCAAGTCGTGTTCGGAGACATCGATGA
Source organism: Pseudomonadota bacterium (assembly GCA_041395565.1). NCBI lineage: Bacteria > Pseudomonadati > Pseudomonadota > Pseudomonadota bacterium. The sequence goes on from JAWLAI010000003.1 coordinate 274,840, forward strand.
ACGAATCGATCTGGGCCAGGGCCGCAACCAGGTCGGAATGCTCGATGGGCGTGCGCTCGGCTACCGCGACGGGTGCCTCCTCCGGTATCAGCCAGGCGGGATAGCGGCGCCACTTGAACAGGTAGTTGAACAGGACCGCGACCGCCAGGATGACCAGCACGTTTTCGAGTACCGGCGTGAGCGCGAAGCGATAGCCCAGTGCGTGCGTGGTTTCCCCGCCGATCACCGCGGCCAGTGCCGTGGCGCCGCCGGGGGGGTGAATGCAGCGCAGGTAGTGCATCGCGCCGATCGCCAGGCCGACCGCCAGGCTGGCTGCGGCGATGGTGTGCGGGACCAGCTGGTAGCAGGTCACGCCGATCAGGGCGGAGACGAGGTGACCGCCGAACACGTTCCAGGGCTGTGACAGCGCGCCGTGCGGCACCGCGAACAGGAGCACGGCGCTGGCACCCATGGAAGGCACGATCAGCACGGCAGTGCGTGGATCGAGGTGCTGCGCCGAAACCAACAGGATGGCCAGGATCGAGACACCGCCACCCAGCGCCGAGACCAGTCGCTCGGTGTGGCTGACCGAGCCGCCGAGGGCATCGAACAGGCGCGCGAACAGGGTCACGGCCGCTGCTAGGTGCCGAGGATGTAACCGAGCGCGAGGCCGCCGAGCACGCCCTCGACCAGGCTGGCGATGAGCCAGGTTACCGCCATGTCGTGCGGCAGGGGCATGAAGGCGTACATGCCATAGCCGAACGAGATGCCGCCGGCGAGCCCGAACAGCGCCCCGTACAGGATCGCGCTGCGGACTGAGCGCGGTACGACGAGCAGGCTGTAGATGGCGCAGAACAGCACGGCGCTGCACAGTACGACCACGGTATGCAGGCCCAGCATCGCCTCGCCTGCGGGTCGCCACAGTTGCGCGGTGTCGCGGTAGGCATCGGCGAGGATGACGCCATGGAACAGGTAGTCGGCACCGCTCCAGAGCACGAACACGGTGATACTCGCCAGCAGGAATCTTCCAATCATGGTGCTTCCTCCGCGCGGGGTTGAAAGGTTGCGGGCCTGGTGCCGCCGCCCGTATCAGAATCCGAGGCGATCGCGTATGCGGGTCGCCAGCAGCAGGGCGCTGTCCACGTCGCCCGCCAGGCAATTATAGTGGCCCATCTTGCGTCCCGGGCGCGCCTCGTGCTTGCCGTACAGCAGCAGATGCGCATACGGCTCCCCGAGCACATGCTCCCATGCCGGCTCGCCATGCTGCCAGATATCGCCGAGCAGGTTGGTCATCACCACCGGTGAGAGCAGTTCGCCGGCGCCGGGCGGCAGCCCGCACATGCAGCGTACCTGCTGCTCGAACTGGGTGGTCACGCAGGCATCGAGGGTGTAGTGGCCGCTGTTGTGCGGTCGCGTCGCCATCTCGTTGACGAGCAGGGTGCCCGCGTGGGTCACGAAGAACTCGACGGCCAGTACACCGCAGTAGTCGAGCGCCGCGGCCATGCGGCGGGTCATTGCGACGGCCTGTTTGCTCAGCGTGTCATCGATACGGGCGGGTACCAGCGTGGTATCCAGTATGCCGTTGACATGGCGGTTTTCCCCGACCGGGTAGTCGACCAGCGTGCCGTCGGCGCCGCGGGCCACGATCACAGAGATCTCACAGGCGAGCTCCACGACCTCCTCCAGGATGCAGCTGCGGTTGCCCAGCTGTTCGAAGGCGAGCTCGGCCTCTGCCAGCGTAGCGACCTGGATCTGGCCCTTGCCGTCGTAGCCCAGGGTCGCCGTCTTCAGCAGCAGCGGGGGGGCGAGCGCAGCGAATGCCTCTTCGAGATCGCTGCTGTCGAAAACGGCGACGAACGGCGCGGTGGGCAGGCCGTGTTCCTCGCAGAAACCCTTCTCGCTGATGCGGTCCTGGGCGATACGCACCGCCGCGGCATTCGGCCGGACCGGGCAGAACCGCTGCAGGTACTCGAGACTGGTGGCCGGGACGTTCTCGAACTCGGTGGTGATCGCCGCGCATTCGTCGCCCAGCAGCTGCAGTGCGGCGTGATCGCCATAGCCGGCCTGGATGTGCTGGCTGGCGATGCGCCCGGCCGGACTGTGCGGGTCCGGATCGAGCACGACCACCTGGTAGCCCATGCTGTGCGCGGCCAGCGTGAACATGCGGCCGAGTTGCCCGCCGCCGAGGACTCCCAGTGTGGCGCCGGGCAGGATCATGTCGGCGGCGGCAGCTGCATGTCGTGGACGCTCGCTTCCAGCTCGCGGCGGTAGCGTTCCAGCCGCGCGGCCAGCGCGGTGTCGGAGACCGCCAGGATGCCGATCGCGGCCAGGGCCGCGTTGGCCGCGCCTGGCTCGCCGATCGCGAAGGTCGCCACGGGTATGCCGCGCGGCATCTGCACGATCGACAGCAGGGAGTCCATGCCCTTGAGGTAGCGCGAGGGCACCGGTACGCCCAGCACCGGCAGGGTGCACTTGGCTGCCAGCATGCCGGGAAGATGGGCGGCGCCGCCGGCGCCGGCGATGATGCAGGCCAGCCCGCGCGCGCGCGCGCCGCTCGCGTACTCGAACAGCAGGTCGGGCGTGCGATGCGCCGAAACCACGCGCTGCTCGAACGGAACCTGGAACTGGGTCAGCACGTCCGCGGCGTGTTGCATGATCTCCCAGTCGCTGCTGCTGCCCATGACCAGGCCCACGCGAGGTGCTTCGCTCATGATGCTATCCAGTTGTAGAGAAAACGAAAGCAGGTCATTTTAACACCCCTGCCCGGCGCCGAAACAGGTGAGAGGGGGGGATTTTTTCCGCCCCGGGCCCCGGCCGGCGGGTTCTGCCTGTACAATGCGCGGATTGCGACGCCGGAGCCCGGAATGCGAGCGACCTTGTACGAATCCCGCCTGACCAGCCTGCCGCTGCTGCTGCGCGGGAAGGTGCGTGACGTGTACGCCGTTGGCGAGGACCACCTGCTGATCGTCACCACCGACCGGTTGTCGGCCTTCGACGTGGTGCTGCCGGATCCGGTGCCGGGTAAGGGTGCGGTACTGACCGCGGTCTCGAACTTCTGGTTCGGCTTCACCCGTGGGATCGTCGCGAATCACCTGGCCGACCTGCCGCTGGAGGCGGTGCTGCCGGATCCGCGCGAGCGTGCCGAGGTGGAGGGGCGCGCCGTCGTGGTACGCCGGATGCGGGCCTTGCCGGTCGAGGCGATCGTGCGCGGCTACCTGATCGGCTCGGGCTGGAAGGACTATCAGGCCAGCGGGCGCGTCTGCGGCATCGCGCTGCCACCCGGCCTGCGGCTGGCGGATCGCCTGCCGGAGCCGATATTTACACCCTCGACCAAGGCCGATGCCGGGGCGCACGATATCAATATCGATTACGCGCGCACGCGGGAACTGCTGGGCGATGAGCTTGCCGCGCAGGTGCGCGATGTGAGCCTGCGGGTCTACAGCGCCTGTGCGGCCTACGCGCTGGAACGCGGCATCATCATTGCCGACACCAAGTTCGAGTTCGGTGTCGATGACAGCGGCGGACTCGTGCTGATCGACGAGATCCTGACCCCGGATTCGTCGCGGTTCTGGCCGGCCGACAGCTACCGGCCCGGCGCCAGTCCGGTCAGCTTCGACAAGCAGTACGTGCGCGATTACCTCGAGACGCTGGACTGGGACAAGACCGCGCCCGGCCCGCACCTACCCGAGGAAATCCTGGCAAGGACAGCGGCCAAGTACCGCGAGGCCCAGCAGCGGCTGACCGGCGCCGCGCTCCCGGCGCCGGCATGACCCGGGCGCCGCCGGTCAGAACACTCAGACGCAAACGGGAGATCTCGGCTTATGTACGGCTTCAATGTTTCGGTAACGGGCGATCTGCAGGCGGTGCGCGAGCAGGTGACGGCCGCCTTGCAGCAGGAAGGTTTCGGTGTGCTGACCGAGATCGATGTGGCCGCGACGCTGAAGAAGAAACTCGGCGTCGAGCGCAGGCCGTACGTGATCCTCGGTGCCTGTAACCCGGTACTGGCCCATCAGGCGCTCGAGGCCGATCCCGATATCGGCCTGCTGCTGCCGTGCAACGTGGTGCTGCGCGAGGAAGCGGACGGCACCATCACCGTCGGCTTCATGGATCCTGCGGCCGTGCTCGGGCTGGTGGAGCGGGACGGTGTGGCACAGCTCGCCAGCGAGGTGCGCGGCAGGCTGGAACGGGTGCGCGACGCCCTGCGGCAGTAGCGCAGCGCCTTGCGCCCGGGATCCGTAACCGCTCGTAATATTCCACCTGAGCCGGATTGCAGTCGCAACGCCGTGGAGCCGTGCGGTTGTCGCGCCTGCCCATGCGGCTAACGGTTGCGCCACGCGCCTTGCCGGACGTGAATAATCGTCACGGGCACTACCGCGCGGATTAGCGTTACCGGTTCTACGCGGGCAGCCCCAGCATGGCGAACTGCCGGTCTGCCTCGGCCAATATCCCGGGGACCGCTGCCTGGAGTTCGGTCAGGCTGATGAACGGATCAGTCTCGAGCAGTGCTGAGCAGCGTGCGCCGATTGCCGCGCCGGTTGCCGCGCCGTCGGCTGGCTGCCGTGTCGCCTGCAGCGCGGCCATGCTCAGATTGTCGGCCAGCCGCGTGATTCTGACCAGGTTTCTCAGGTTCGCGTGCGCGCTACCGTCCGCGGCGATATCCAGCTCGTGATGCGACCTGACGACGCTGACGATGGGTTCCGGCAACTGCCACTTGCGGCAGATGCGCCAGCCCAGCTGGGTGTGATCGTAGCCGCAGATTTCCTGTTCACTGGCGATGAGCTGCCCGGCTGAGTCCCAGTCGTTTTCATCGAGGGTGCGCAGCACATGGTGCGCCGTCCTGATGAGGATGAAGCGCCCGATATCGTGCAGCAGGCCGGCCAGGAAGGCATCATCGGGGTTGACCTGCAGGTCCTTGCCCAGGACGGCGACCGCGCGCGCGGCCTGTGCGACCTGTATCGAATGCAGCCACAAGTCGCGCGCCTCGCTGCTGCTCGGCACGAAAATTCTCATGACCGCCATGGAGGTGACCAGTGCCGCGATCTGCGCGGTGCCAAGCCGGATGATGGCGGTTTTGAGATTGGTGATCGGCGTGCGCGTGGCCAGCGCACTGGAATTGGCGATCCTGATCAGGCGGACGGCAAAGGTCGGATCCTGCCCGGCGAGCCGGGTGATGTCATCGAAATAGTCCGCGGACTCCCGGTTGAGGGACAGCATCTTCACGGCCACCACCGGCAGCAGCGGCAATTCCCGCAGCTGTTCCTCGATATCTGCGCAGACGGGTGCTGTGTCGGTAGCGTCCATGTCGTCCTGCTCCGTCATCCCTGTTGTCAGCCGCCGGCCGGCGCCGGTTGCTGCGGAGCGCTGTCATACTAGTCAGGGCCTGACAGCCTGTCATTAATACACACGTACTAGAACCTATCTCACCATTCCATGCGACAGCGACCATTGCAGTTTCGCATGCCGGTGTCCTGCGGCGCTGGGCATGTGACGACAGGTGCCGGATCTGTCCGCTATTCCCGTACGGAGTGCAGGGCAACCCGGGCGCGCGACATTGTCGATCGGGGTCCGGCGGCGCGCGCACGAATTTTGTATACTCCCGACGAGCAACGATTAGCGGGTGTTCTGACATGTCCGTTCCGCGCGTCACCATAGCCTGGGAACAGGCCTCGGAGCCGCTGCGCAAGCGCGCCCCGACCCACGACGAGCATGGCCGCCCGCTGGGCGATTTCATGATGCTGATACCGGGCTTGCGCGACAAGCCCAGGCACCAGGTGGACAGCACCCTCCAGGACGTGCACATCGCGCTGACGCATTACAGCCACGCCGTGGTGTTCGCGGAGTTCAATCTCAGGCTCAACCTGCTGTGGGTGTCGGTGCGTGCCATCCAGGGCATCCGGCTGGAAATTGCGGACGCGATCCAGCGCCTCGTCCCCGAGGCGAAGCTCATCTCGCACATCTAAATGAGTGCCATCCATGCAGCGGTCCTGATCCTGCAGGCCGTGTCGGGCGCGCTGGTCGGTGCGGTGCTGTTCTATCTGCTCGGATCGCTGCTGGTGCGGCACTGGATCCGCATCGATGCCTACCAGCTGGCGCTGTTCATGACCGTCGCCTTCCTGGTCGCGATCGTCTGCGAGGTCTGCCTCGGCAGGCTCTATTACCTGTTCAGCGGGGAGCCGCTGTGGCAGTACCGGGTCTGGCCGATCCATGGCGGCTACACCTCGGCGCTCAATTTCATCGTCTGGCCGGTCTATGGCTATTACCTCTACTTCCTGCACCAGGTGCTGCGGCTGCGGCGCATCGCCATCCGGCCGCGCTGGCTGCAGGGTATCGTGGCCGGGTTCGACGGGCCGGTACTGGAGATTCTCGCCAACGGCTTCTTCCTGCTCTGCTACGGCACCTTTTATTTCTACTACCTGCCGGGCGACCTGCGTCACTACACCTCGCTGCGGGTGATCCCCCTGTACATGATCATGGGCATCATTCTCAACCTGCTGCTCGAATACCTGCGCCGGCAACCGCCGCGCTGGCACTATCCGGCCGGGTGCTATCTGGCAGGCGTGTGCTTTGTGCTGGCGGGCTGAGCACGGGCATCGTTCTCATTGCCTGGTTCGCGCCTAGACGCGCGGGAAAGAGCAGCAATATTCCAGCCCCGATCTCGGCGCAGCCAGCGGCTGTCCGCGGCACAGGCACTCCGGTCCGGGCGGTGGCGGGCGCGCATTGCCGGTGCAGATTTTCAATTCCTATGCGCGACCGCGGTCTCCGTGGCATTGCCGCTGATTGCTTTGCGTCCCGGCGCGGGTTGCTTGTGATTTGCTCTGCTGCCGTTGCGCGCGGGGAATGATGCGCTAGGTTCTAGAGCGTCTGCGCGAAATATTCCTGCAGAAAATCGTCGAATGACTGGGTCTCGGCCTGTTCCAGTGCCTGCTGTTCCTCCAGTGACTGGATGACGCTGGTGTCGAAGATCCGGGTTTGTGCGGCATCGGGTGCAAGCTTCAGGAAATACTGCTGGTGCCGGGTCGACATGCGCCTGGCGAAATCGAAGTAACCCTCGCCGTGCTCGTCCATTTCAGCCAGCACGCGCGCGGAGAAGGTGAGATCCGGGTCGCGGATCGCGGCGGACTGGCGCTCAAGCGCGTCACGGTACGGGGTGCCGGCGACATGCGCATCAAGCAGTTCGGCGCAGCCGGCCATGGATTCGCACAGCTCGCTGCCCCAATCGCGCAGCGTCATGTTGCCACCGGCGTGCGCCAGAACGAGTCCGGGTTCGCGCCCGCGATAGCAGACCGCATCCAGGTTGACGTCGATGTCGCGGCTTTCCTCCCGGCTGATGGGGGGGCTGTCGGCGAGCAGGCAGAACAGCATGAAGGTTTCCAGGAAGCGGCACTGGGTCTCGTCGATGCCGCGCGGATCGAAGGGGTTGATGTCGAGCGAGCGCAGTTCGATATAGCGCACGCCGCGGCGCGCCAGCGCGTGGGTCGGTTTCTCGTTGCCGACTGGCAGCTGCTTGGGGCGCACCGAGCTGTAGTACTCGTTCTCGATCTGCAGCATGTTGGCGTTCAGCTGGCGATAGTCGCCGGCCACCTTCACGCCGATCTCGGCGTAGCGCGGACAGGGTGTGGTGATGGCGCGGCTGAGGCTGGCGACGTAGGCATCGACGCTGTCGTAGCTGGCCTTGAAGCCGAGTTCCGCCTCGCGCGAGTTCTGGTAGCCGATGTCGCACATGCGCAGCGAGGTGGCATATGGACCGTAGTAGCTGCCCTCGTTGTAGATCACCAGCCGGGGCGCGGGCTGGCCGCACAGAAAGGATTTGCAGACTGCCGGTGAGGCGCCGAACAGGTAGGGTACCAGCCAGCCATGCCGCAGCAGGTTGCGAATGGTATGAAAATACTGATCGGCGATGAATGCCTGCAGCGGGCGGTCGTCATCCTGCACGGACTGCCAGGCCGGCCACAGCACCTGCGGAAAGGAGTAGTTGTAATGGGTGCCGGCGATCACCTGCATGACCTTGCCGTAGCGGTACCCCAGGCCGCGCCGGTATACCGTCTTCATCATGCCGAGGTTGGAGTGGCCGTATTGTGCGATGGGAATACCGGCTTCGCCCTGCACCACGCACGGCATGCTTCCCGACCAGAGCAGCTCGTCGTCGAGGCGCTGGTAGACGAACTGCTGCAGCTGGGCGAGGAAAGCCAGCGCCGGTTCCGGTCCCGCGAATGGCGGGGTGATCAGTTCCAGTAGCGCCTCGGAGTAATCCGTGGTGATCCACGGGTGCATCAGCGCCGAACCGAGACCGGCCGGATGCGGTGTCTGCGCGATCACCCCGTCGGGTCCCACGCGCAGACTCTCCTTCTCGATGCCGGTCAGGCCACCGGAAAAGCCGTCGGGACGTAATTCCAGCAGGCGATTCAGTTTATCAGTCGGGATGGAAATCAAGGCGTTATATCTCCGCGGCGCGCTGCCGGCCGCTATGGTCGGCGGGTATTGTAGTTTGCTTTCCCCGGCTTGTGATGTATAAATACAATATAAACAAATAAATACTCGACAATACGCCGGCCTGCCAGCACAGTGGGGCAGCTGTGGAAGTCGCAGGCAGGACTACTATAACGAGTCGTGAGACGGGGTGTAACACACCGGCCTGCCGTCATCACGTGGTTGTGGGACCGACATTATGCCGAAGAAGAGCAAGACCCTGAATCTCGAAGAGCTCAAGGTCTCTTGCAAGGACTGCTCACTGGCCGATCTGTGTCTGCCGCACGGTATGAGTGCGGAAGAGCTGAACCGGCTGGAATCCATCGTACTGCATCATCAGCCGGTGCAACCCGGACAGCATCTGTTCCGCTCCGGCGACAAGAGCAGGGCGCTGTTCGCGCTTCGCTCCGGTGCGCTGAAATCGTATTGCATCACCGAGGACGGTGAGGAACAGGTGCTCGGCTTCACCCTGCCCGGCGAGCTGACTGGCATGGACGGCCTGAGCGGCGGAACCTATGCCAGCGCCTCGGTCGCGCTGGAGACCTCCAGCATCTGCGAACTGCCGTTTCACAAGCTGGAGGGATTGTGCAGCGAGCTGCCCAGTCTGCACCGGCAGATGATGCACGTGATGGCCAGGGAAATCACGTCCGATCAGCACATGCTGATGCTGCTCGGCAAGCGCACTGCCGAGGAACGCCTGGCCTCATTCCTGCTCAGCCTGTCGACGCGCTATCACCAGCGCGGCCTTTCGGCCACCGAGTTCAACCTGCCCATGTCCCGCCAGGACATCGGCAACTACCTCGGGCTGGCCATCGAGACCGTCAGCCGCTTGTTTGCCCATTTCCAGGAGAAGGGCATCGTGCAGGTCAATCGCCGGCGCGTGATCATCACCGATCTCGACCGGATCAAGGCCATGGTGGAGCCGTGCGTGCAGACCAACATGGCGGCGATCAGCCTGGCTCCCGTCTCCTAAACCCGGCGAGAACATGGGCCTGGCTCTGGCGCGCCAGAGCCCGCGCGGCGTTACCTCTGCCCGTCGGTGACTCAGATCACCTTGGAAAAGGTGGTGTGGCTGCCGCCGCCATGCAGGTAGCGGTCGAACACCATGCAGATGTTGCGCACCAGCAGCCGGCCTGCCGGCAGCACCACCAGGCGTTTGCCGTCGATACTGAGCAGACCGTCCTCTTGCATGCGTCTCAGCTCGATGTATTCATGCCTGAAGTAGCGCGCGAAATCGAACCGCCAGCTTGCTTCCAGCGCCGTGATATCAAGCCGGAAGTCGCACAGCAGCCGCGAGATGATTTCACGTCGCAGCAGATCGTCCGGCTCCAGTTCCAGGCCGCGTTCCAGCGGCAGCCGTCCTGCCGCCAGCAGTTCACTGTAGCGGTCCAGGTCGCGGGTGTTCTGGATGTAGTTGTCGCAGACGCGTCCGATGGCGGCTACGCCCAGCCCGATCAGGTCGCAATCGACGCGGGTCGAGTAGCCCTGGAAATTCCGGTGCAGGGTACCGTTGCGCTGCGCCACTGCCAGTTCGTCTTCCGGCCTGGCGAAGTGGTCCATGCCGATATAGACAAAGCCCGCCTCGGTCAGATCAGCGATACTCCGCTGCAGGATATCCAGCCTGATGTCGCTGGATTCCAGCGCGTCCCGGCCGCTGCCCTGCTGCGGCCTGAAACGGTCGGGCAGGTGCGCACAGTCGTAGACGGCGATACGGTCCGGCTGCAGTTCGATGACCTGGTGCAGGGTTTGCGCGAAGCTGGCGGCTGTCTGCTGCGGCAGCCCGTACATCAGGTCGATGTTGATCGACCTGTAACCCAGCGCGCGGGCATGCCTGAACGTGGCGCGGGCGAGTTCCATGCACTGGCTGCTGCTGACTGCCTGCAGCAGGCCGGGCTCGCTAACCTGCAGCCCGATGCTGACATGGTTGAAACCGATGTTGCGCAGCACGGTCAGTTTGTCGTGCTCCACCGCGTGCGCATCTACGTCGATGCAATACTCACCGCCGTCGTCGTAGCGCAGTGCAAAATGCCTGCGCGTGGTCTGCATCAGTTCGCGGCATTGCGCTGCGGTCAGGAATGCCGCTGTGCCGCCGCCCCAGTGCAACTGCTCTACGACGCGATCGCGATCGAACAGCGGTGCCTGCAGGGCTAGCTCGCGGCAGAGGTTGTGCAGATAGTCCGCTGCGCGTACACGGCCCTGCGTCAGCGCACTGCCGCCGGGGCAGTAGAAGCATGGCGTGTCGCAGAACGGGGTGTGCACATACAGCGACAGCGGGCGCGGGATCGGGTCTTCATTGCTATAGCCCGCCCAGCCCCGGTAGTCGGCTTCCGAGATATCCGCATGAAACTGGGCCACGGTCGGGTAGAAGGTGTAGCGCGGCCCGTTCTGGTCATAGCGCCTGATCAGTGCGGCATCGAATAATATCTGCTGACTCATCACCGGTATACAACATGACTTCCTTCCTTGTGATGAAAGATTCTCCGTCCAAGCCGCACCGCTCATCTTGATATGCATCAACTCGTAAACAAGTTATGGCGCGACCGCGCTCCGGCGCGCATGCGTGCAGCGGTTCCCGCCGTGCGAGTGTGACAGGATGACAGAACGGCGCAGCTGGCCGCGGCGGCGCAAGTGGCTGCTGGCCGGAATTCCCCGCTATATGGAGATTTCGTCTAGCCACGATCCGTCGTGCTGAAGCATTGACCCCGGTCAACTGGAATGTGAAAACACCATCTCCCCGCCCGCCATCTGTGGCGGCGGCCGCATTCCGCACCGTGCGCTGCCGGTGCCAGCGGCCCGGGCCGGCACGCCGGTAGTCGATGCCGGATGCGTGTGCGCGGGTGTTGGGGTGCGGATGCTGCGGGTACTGATCGCTCAGGCAGCCTCGTCACCGCCGTCGTCGCGGGGAAACAGTTCGCGCAGGTATTCGCCGAAGCCGCGGCAGGCATCGGTGCTGGTGAAAACGCCGGCGAGTTTGCCCTTGCGGGTGACCAGCACCGAACCGATGTGCCGCTCCGCCATCGTCAGCAGGACATTGTCCAGCGGCTCGTTGATGTCCACGACGTAGGCGTCGTGGATGTACATGTCGCGCACCCCGGGAGTGTAGCCGGGATCGCCGGGTTGCCGGCCCGCGCGCGCTGATTTGATGTCGCGATCCGTTATCACGCCCACCAGCAGGTGATTGTCCGTGACCGGCAGGTGGCGTACGGCATGTTCCTGCATCAGTGCGAGCGCGGCCTCGGCATCCGCCGTCAGGTCGATGGAATAGGGGAACGGGGTCATCAGCAGCTTCAGTTGCGGTGCATGTTTCATCAGCAAATCCCTGTCATAGTGAATACCTTGGGCTTGGCGCCCGCTTCAGCAGATCCGCGGCAGCGGATCGTCTTCCAGCTCCTCGAGTATGCGCTCGCCGCCGATCGCGGTCCGCATGAGCACGTGCCGGTGCGTGGACTGCATGCGACCGATCAGGGCGGCACCGCCGCCCTGCGGCAGCGCGCGCCAGCGCGCCAGCACGGCGGCGGCATCCGCCGCGCTGACCACCGCGAGTACGCGGCCCTCGCAGGCGAGGTAGAGCGGGTCGTAGCCGAGCATGTCGCAGACCGACTGCACGGGATCGCGCACCGGGATGTCGGGCTGGTGCAGCGTCACGCCGAGGCCGGTGGCGCGCTGGAGTTCGTGGCACACGGTCGCGAGCCCGCCGCGCGTCGGGTCGCGCATGAAGCGCAGGCCGGGAAAGTCGAGCGCGGCCGTGGTGAGCGGCAGCACGCTGGCCGCGTCCGACTCCAGCGTGCCGTGCAGGCCGAACGCCTCGCGCGCGAGCATGACCGCGATGCCATGGTCGCCGACCGGTCCACTGACCAGGAGCAGGTCACCGTCGCGGATCCGGTCGAGCCCGAGCCGGTGCGGATGGCGGATGCCGATACCGGTAGTGGCGAGATACAGCCCGCCACCCTCGCCGCGCCGCACGACCTTGGTGTCGCCGGCGACCACCGCGACGCCGGTCTCCCGCGCGGCTCGCGCCAGGCTGGCGATGATCCGTTCCAGGGTGGCGATCTCCAGGCCTTCCTCGATGAAGGCGTTCAGGCTCAGGTAGCGCGGCGTGGCGCCGGCGACGGCGAGGTCGTTGGTGGTGCCGTGCACGGCCAGGGTGCCGATGTTGCCGCCGGGAAACTCCAGTGGCTGCACGGTGAAACCGTCGGTGGTGAACAGGAGCTCGCCGCCGTCCAGCGCCAGTGGCACGGCGTCGGCCTGGACGTCGAGCCCCGGGTTGGACAGGTGCCGGGCGAAGATCTCGTCGATGAGTTCGCGCATCAGGCGGCCCCCGTTGCCGTGCGCCAGCGAAATGTGGGTCTCCTGCACGCCTGTCTCCCGTTGCACCCTGGTCGGATGCGCGCCGCAGCGCTTCAGTCTGCCAGCGTCGCGCCGTATTCGATCACCTGCCCGAAGCACAGCCCGGCGTCGTTGAGCGGGACCGTGTCGGGCATGGCGGGCGCGAAGCCATCCGCCGCGAGCTGCCGCCACACCTGGTCGGCGAGCACCCGGTTCTGGAAAACGCCACCGCACAGACCGATCGCGCGAACGCCGTGCTGCAGGCGGGCCTGGCGCGCCTGGCGGATGATAGCAGCGCCGAGGCTGGCATGAAAAATCGCGGCCCGGGCGGCGGCCGTGCGGCCGGTGTCGAGCAGCACCGGCAGCAACGGCGCCCAGTCGGTGATCCAGGTGCCCTGCGCATCCGCTGCCAGCGGCAGTTCCAGCGGCTCCGCGGTATCGCTGCACACGGCTTCCAGCAGCATCGGGCCCTGGCCCTCGAAGCTGGCGGTCATGCACACGCCGGTCAGCGCGGCCGCCGCATCGAACAGGCGTCCGGCCGCGCTGGTCTGCGGCGCATTGCTGCCTTGCTGCCAGGCCGCGTGCAGCAGGTCGGCGCCCGCCGGCAGTCCCGGCCACTCCCGGTCGCATTCCCAGCACAAGGCTGCGGCGCTGCGCCAGGGTTCGCGGCCGGCGCGTTCGCCGCCCGGCAGGCGGAACGGCCGCAGGCTGGCGAATCGGCGCCAGTGACCGGGGTGCCCGAGCAGTGCCTCGCCGCCCCACAGGCTGCCGTCCGGGCCGAGGCCGACACCGTCCCAGGTAAACACCAGCGCCGGGTCGTCGCCCGCGGCTGCCGGGCAGGCCGTGGCGGCATGGGCGTGGTGATGGTGGATCCGCGTGTGCGGGCGCGCCTGGCGCGCGGCCCAGCGGGTGCTGGCATAGCCGGCATGGGCGTCGCACACGATATGCGCGGCCTCGACCCGGTAGAGTGCCTGCAGGTCGGCAACGGTCTGCTCGAATACCGTCAGGCTGCGGGCGTTGTCCAGGTCGCCGATGTGCGGCGAGATCACGATGTGGTCCTCCCAGGCCAGCGCGATGGTGTTTTTCATGTGGCCGCCCACCGCCAGCACCGGGTGCGCGAGGGTGAACGGCAACGCGAGCTCCAGCGGCGCGCAGCCGCGTCCTGGGCGCAGCAGCCGGGGCCGCCCCGCAATGACTCGGTAGACCGGATCATCGGCGGGCCGGGCGATCGGCCGGTCGTGGTGCAGGAAGGCGCTGGCGACATGGCCGAGTCGGTCCTCGACCGCGGCATTATCGGTCAGCACCGGTTCGCCGCTGATGTTGGCGGAGGTGGCCACCAGCGCCGCGCCGAAATCGTTGAGCAGCAGATGGTGCAGCGGGCTGTAGGGCAGCATGACACCGATTTCGGCGAGACCGGGTGCAATCAGGTCCGGGAGCGCGGCATCGGGGCGCCTGCGGGCGATGACGAGCGGACGTTGTGCCGAGCGCAGCAGTTCGGCCTCGTCGTCCGCCAGCCGGACGGCTGCGCTGACATGCTGCAGCGGCGCGCCGGCGGGTGCCGGGAACATGACCGCCAGCGGTTTGTGCGGGCGCGGCTTGGTCGCGCGCAGTTGCCGGAGCGCCGCCGCGTTGCCCGCGTCGCACATCAGGTGATAGCCGCCGATGCCCTTGACGGCCAGGATCTCCCCCCTGCGCAGGGCGGCGACCGCGGCTGCCAGCGCCGCGGCGTTGTCGCTGACGGCCGGTCCTGTGGCGCCCTTGAAGACGAGCCGCGGTCCGCACGCCGGGCACGCCACCGGTTCGGCGTGGAAGCGCCGGTCCGCGGGATCCTGGTACTCGGCGGCACACGCGGTGCACATGCCGAAGCCGGCCATGGTCGTGGCCGGACGATCGTAGGGCATGTCTCGGATCAGCGTGAAACGGGGGCCGCACTGGGTGCAGTTGATAAACGGGTAGCGGTAGCGGCGGTCGGCGGGGTCGAACAGTTCGGTCAGGCAAGCGTCGCAGGTATACAGGTCGGGTGGAATGCAGATCCGGGGGTTGTCGCCCGCCGCGCTGGCCCGGATGGAGAAGGTGGCGATCGCGAGCGGCGCGGCGGGGACGCAACTGGCCAGCACGGGACGCGCCAACGGCGGCGCCTCCTGGAACAGGCGGCGCATGAAGGTCTGCAACGCACTGCGCGCGCCCTGCACGTGCAGTTCGACCGTGCCGGTGCGGTTGCGCACCCAGCCGGTCAGTGCCAGTCCCGTGGCGAGGCGGTGGACGAAGGGACGGAAGCCCACGCCCTGGACGCGGCCTTCCAGCACCAGATACAGCGCCGCCGTACCGCCGCTGTCCTGCACATGGGGTGCCTGTTGCCGCATGAGCGCCGGATCGGCGGGGTGCCTCGGCACCCCGGGCGTTACGAGACGGAACTCGCGCGCCCCGCGGGCCGGGCTGGCGTGCGCATGCCGCCGGACCACCAGATGCGGCACGCACCCTCGTCGGACACCATGCAGGGACCGATGGGATGGCGCGGCTGGCAGGCGGCGCCGAACAGGCGACACTCGTTGGGATAAATGCGGCCCAGCACCACCTGCGCGCAGTCGCAGCCGGGTGGCATCGCACCGGCCCGGCGCCGGGCCGCATCGGCGCGGGAACGGAACTGCGCGCGCGCATCGTGCGCACGAGTGGCGCTGTTCAGCACAAAACCGGAACCCGGGATGCTGCCGATGCCGCGCCAGTTGGCGTCAGCCACGTCCATGGCCTGTTGCAGGTGCCGCCGGGCCAGCCGGTTGCCGCCCGGGCGTACGACCTCAGGGTAGCAGTTGTCGAGGAAGCACCTGCCCTCGACCAACTGGCGCAGCGTGGAGTACATGGCGGCGAGCAGGCTTTCCGTGGTGAATCCCGCCACGGCGGCGGGCACCCCGTGGTCCTCGACCACGAATGACCACTCCTCCGGTCCCATGACGGTTGCGACGTGGCCGGGCGCCACCAGCGCGTCGAAGCCCCGGGAGCCGGAGTTGAGCAGCATGGCGACGGCCGGCCACGTTAACCGGCCCGACAGCAGGATGAACAGGTTGTCCGGAACGCCCTCCACCAGCAGGCTCGCAGTTGGCGCCGTGGTGGTCTCGAAACCGGCGGCAAAGAATACCACGGCCCTGCCGGGGTGGGCGCGGGCGATGCCGGCGGCTTCCAGCGGCGAGGCGACCGGGCGGATGTCGGCGCCCTGCGCCCGTGCCGCTTCCAGTGAGCGCGCCTGCGCGCGCGGTACGTTGACCGGTACGCGCAGCATGTCGCCGTAGGCGAGCAGGATGACGTCCTCGTGCAGCGCCAACTGGATCGCCTCGTAGATATCTTCCTCCGGACAGATGCATACCGGGCAGCCGGGGCCGGGGATCAGCTCGATGTTCGGCGGCAGCGCATGGCGCAGGCCGGCTGCGGTGATGGCGCGTTCGTGACCGCCGCACACGTTCATGATCCGTACCCGCTCGGGCAGCGGCAGCGCGCGGATGCGCTCGAGCCAGGCGGCCGCGGTGGTGGTCATGGCGCGCCGGCGCCGGCCCCGCTCTGTGCTGCATCCAGCCGGCCGCTGCGGTGTTCCAGGGCTGCGGTACTTGCCAGCAACCACTCCAGCCAGGCATTCATGCCGGTTCCGCGGCGGGCCGACAACTCGATGACGGGCGCGGCGCTGGCGAGCTCGCGCAGATGGCGCCGCGCGTTGTCGGGGCTGAAATCATCCAGTACGGGCAGCAGGTCGCATTTGCTCAGCAACACCAGGTCGGCGGCGCGAAACATGACCGGATACTTGGCCGGCTTGTCGTCGCCCTCCGGCACCGACAACAGCGTGACGTTGTGGTGCTGGCCGAGGTCGAAACTGGCGGGACAGACCAGGTTGCCGACATTCTCGATGAACACGATATCGGTCTGCGTCAGGTCCAGCCGGTGCAGGGCGTCGTGCACCATATGGGCATCCAGATGGCAGGCGCTGCCGGTCGTGATCTGGATGGCCGTAACGCCATGGCGGCGGATCCGCTCGGCGTCGTTCTCGGTCTCCAGGTCACCCTCGATGACGGCGATGGCGAGTTCCCCGGCGAGGGCGTCGATGGTCGCTTCCAGCAGCGCGGTCTTGCCCGCGCCGGGCGAGGACATCAGGTTGACGGCCAGCACGCCGTGGCGCTCGAAGTGCTGGCGGTTGTGCGCGGCCGTTTGGTCGTTGGCGCTCAGCAGGTTGCGCAATACCGTCACCGATTCGTGGCCTGCCGGGGTCTTCTCGAATTTGCCACCCGGCGCCAGCAGGTGGGCATTGCCATGGGTGACGTTACAGCCGCAGGTGTTGCACATAACCGCTCCGGGTCGTGATGGGTGGATGCGCTGACGCGAAGGAGTCGGCCAGCCTAGCGTTCCGCGTCGATCTCCCGCGCGATGCCGCGCGAGCAGGTCTGGTCGTCGTCGTCGCGGGTAAATTCGAGCGAGGTCAACAGGAGTTCGTCGCCGCTGACCAGCTGGGTGCGCCAGTCGCCGCAGACTCCGCAGACCAGGCGCGAGGGTAGGGCGTCGGTGATGGCCCCGCATTCCCGGCAGCTGACGCGCACCGGCATGGTGCGGACGATCAGCTTGGCGCCATCGGCCACGGTCCCGGCGCTGGCGATATCGAAGGCCTGTTCCAGGAGCGGCGGTTCCACGCCCGACAGCGGGCCGATTTCGATGAAGATCTCGTTGATCTCGCGTGCACGGTGTTCGGCAGCGATTGCTTCGACCTGGTCGATCAGCGCCTGACAGACGGAGAGCTCATGCATCGGACACCTCCAGCATACGATCGTAGATTTCCCATGCGCTGCGCGCTTCCTGGGGGGTGATCTTCTGGATGGCATAGCCGACGTGGACGACGACGAAGTCATCGACGGCAACGCCTTCTTCCTGCAGCATGAACAGGCTGACGTCGCGTTCCACGCCCTTGGCCTCGCAGCGCGCGGTATAGCCGTCAATCGATCGGATCTGCATCGGGATACCCAGACACATGTTTGCCCCCCGGGCTTGTCACATTCAGCTGATGGGTCTAATAAGTAATAGACAATTAAACACGAAACAACAGGGTGGGAATTGATACCCGTCAATAAAGCGTGGTTATCGTTACGGTACAAAGCCCATCAGGGGGAGGAGAGAACAACTTGTCTGCTGCCAAGACTCTGATTCTCGGGATAGGCAACACCCTGCTCTCCGACGAGGGGGTTGGCGTGCACATGCTCGCCTACCTGCGCCGCCATCATCCGGAACTTGCCGATGTCCAGATGCTCGACGGCGGGACCCTTAGCTTCACCCTCGCACCGTACATCGAATCCGCCGGCTACCTGATCGTCATCGATGCCGCCGAATTATTGGCGCCAGCGGGTTCCGTTGAAGTCTTCACCGGAGCGGAGATGGACCGATTTGCCGGTCGCACCAAGCGCAGCGTACACGAGGTCAGCCTGGGCGACCTGCTGGCGATCGCGCACCTCACCGACAGTATGCCCCCGCAGCGCGCGCTGGTGGCGATACAACCCGCCCAGGTCGAGTGGGGACACGATCTCAGCAACCCGGTCAAGCGCGCCCTGCCCCTGGCCGCGCGCCGGGTGCTCACGCTGCTGCACCAGTGGGGTGTGATCGGCCCGGTCGCGATTACCGGCATCCCGCTGTCGGAACCGGCGCCTGCCGGGTGAGTGGCAACGCGATGCAGCATCCAGGCACCCCCGGTTGCGACCCGCAGCACGCCGCTGCGGTAACCGGTAACGTGATCCCGCTGCTGCACGAAATCCGGCACGCCCTGAGCGCGCTGCTCGAGGAGGGGCGGGAGACGACCATCGACCTGCGCAGCCTGCCGCTGGGGCCCGGCGAGGAAGACGAGATCGAACAGCTGCTCGGCTGCGGGGAAGTGCGGGTGGAGCTGTCCGCCCTGGGCCCGAGCGAGATCGTGGAAACGCGCTATCCAGGCGTATGGATCGTTACGCACCATAACACCGACGGCGCCGTCATCGGCAGGTTCATCGAAATCTGCCTGGTGCCGCAGCTGGTCGCCGCGCAGACGGCTGATATCCATGCCGGCCTGGCGGAACTGAACGCACGGCTCAACTGAACAGGCGGGGTCAGCCGCAAGCTAACAGGAGCACACCATGTCGAAAGACCAAACCATAGGCGAGGCGCTGCGGGCCCGGGGCATTTCCCGGCGCGGTTTCCTGAAATTCTGCGCGGCTACGGCCTCGCTGATGGCACTGCCGCCGAGCATGGTGCCGCGTATCGCCGCGGCGCTGGAGCAGGCGCGCCGGCCGTCGGTCATCTGGCTGTCGTTCCAGGAATGCACCGGCTGTACCGAATCGCTGACCCGCTCGCATGCACCGACGGTGGAGGGGCTGATCTTCGACACCATCTCGCTCGATTACCACCATACCCTGCAGGCGGCCGCAGGTTCCGCGGCCGAGGCGGCGCGCGAGGCCGCCATGAAGGAAAACGCGGGCAACTACATCCTGATCGTGGACGGTTCCATTCCCACCAAGGATCCCGCCTTCTCCACCATCGCCGGCGTCAGCAACCTCGACATGCTGGAAGAGGTCGCCGCGGGGGCGGCGGCGGTCGTGGCGATTGGCAGCTGTGCCTCCTTCGGCGGCATCCCCTATGCCCACCCGAATCCGACCGGGGCGGTACCCGTGTCCGCAATCGTCAAGGACAAGCCCATCATCAACGTGCCGGGCTGTCCGCCCATCCCGGTGGTGATCACCGGTGTACTGGCGCAGTTCCTGACCTTCGGCACGCTGCCCGAGCTCGACGAGCTGGGCCGGCCGCTCTCGTTCTACGGCCAGAGCATCCACGACCGCTGCTACCGCCGGCCCTTCTACGACAAGGGGCTGTTTGCCGAGACCTTCGACGACGAGGGCGCGAAGAAGGGCTGGTGCCTGTACAAGCTGGGGTGCAAGGGTCCGACCACCTACAACGCCTGCGCCACCGCCAAGTGGAATGAGGGCACCAGCTTCCCGATCGAGTCCGGCCATCCCTGCCTGGGCTGTTCGCAGCCCGATTTCTGGGACGGCGGCGGGTTCTACAAGGCCATCTCGACGCCGACCGGCGATATCTCGCGCACCGCCGTCTACGCGGTCGGCGCCGGTGCCGCGGTCGGCGTGGCGCTGGGCGGACTCAACCGCAGCAAGAAGCGGCGCATGGAGCAGGAACACCGGAAGGTCGGCATCGAAGACCTGACGAAGGGTGAGTGACCATGTCCGAAGCCGAACTCCTGATCTGGATCCGCGGACCGGCCCTGCAGATCGCCACGGTGATCTTCCTGCTGGGGGTGATGGTGCGCATCCTGGAAATCCTCGTGCTCGGGCGCAAACCCAACCTGGCCGAACCGCGCGGCTCGGCGCTGGCGGGCGGGTTGCGCACCGTGCTGAGCCGCTCGGTACCGGATCGCGGCACGCTGCAACGCTCCACCTTCAACGTGGTGGTCGGCTACGTCTTCCACATCGGCATCTTCCTGGTGCTGTTTTTCTTTGCCCCGCATATCCTGGTATTCCATGAGGCCCTTGGCCTGAGCTGGCCGTCACTGCCCACGCAGATCGTCGACGCGACGACGGTCGTGACGGTCATCGCGCTGCTGGCCGTGCTGCTCCACCGCCTGATGCACCCGGTGATGCGCTACCTGTCGCGCTTCCAGGATTACCTGGTCTGGCTGGTGACGACGCTGCCGGTGGCGACCGGCTACCTGGCCTTCCATCGCATCGGCATGGAGCCGCAGCACCTGATCACCCTCCACATCGCCAGTGTCGAGGTGCTGATGGTGCTGTTTCCGTTCACCAAGCTGATGCATGCCTTCACGCTGTTCATCGCACGCTACTACAACGGCGCCATGGCCGGGTACAAGGGGGTCAACTCATGACGGCGAGTCTGGAACGCGGTATCCACGCCTTCCGCGAGCAGATCGACGCCCCGGTGGCGGCGTTCTTCAGCAGCTGCGTCCGCTGCGGCCTGTGCGCCGAGGCCTGCCTGTTCTACGGCGAAACCGGGGAACCGAAATACACGCCGATTCACAAGCTGGAGCCACTGCGTCGGGTCTGGCAGCAGGAATACACCTTCTGGGGGCGGTTGGCGAAGGCGGTGGGACTGAGCAAGCCGGTGACCGATGCGGATCTCACCGAGTGGGAGACCCTGGTCTACGACAGCTGCACCCTGTGCGGGCGCTGCTCCATGGTATGTCCGGTCGGCAACGACATCGCCTACATGATCCGGCGCATGCGCGAGGGCATGGCGGCGGCCGGGCATGCGCCGGAGGGCCTGATCGGCGCCACCACGCGGGCCGTGACCATCGGCAGCCCGATGGGCGTCAAGCTGCCGGCGTTGCAGGCACAGATCGCACATACCGAGCAGGAGACCGGGTTGCAGATCCCGGTCGACGTAGCCGGTGCAGACTACATGCTGCTGTTGTCATCGATGGAGATCATGAACTTTCCGGAATTCATCGGGGCGATCGCCAAGATCTTCCACCAGGCCAAGGTGAGCTGGACCCTCTCGTCGGAGGCGTTCGAGGCCACCAACAGCGGAATCCAGATCGGCGTCTCGGAAATCGCGGCCCAGCTGGTGCAGCGTATCGTCGATGCCGCGGAGAAGCTCAAGGTCAAGCACGTCATCAGTCCGGAATGCGGCCACGCCTACATGGCGATCCGCTGGGAAGGTCCGAACCTGATCGGCAAACCCTACAGCTTCAAGGTGGTGCACGTGCTGGAGCTGCTCGACGACCTGCGCAGGCAGGGTCGCCTCAAGACCGTCGGCAAGGAGAGCCAGCGCCTGACCTTCCACGACCCCTGCCAGATCGCGCGGCGCGGCGGTGTGATCGAGCAGCCGCGCAACCTGCTCGAGATGGTGGCAGAAAACTTCGTGGAAATGCCGGAGACGGGCAGCATGAACTGGTGCTGCGGCGCCGGCGGCGGCGTCAGCGCCAACGAGCGCGCCGACGCGCTGCGCCTGGCGGCGTTCGGACGCAAGAAGAAGCAGCTCGAAGCGGTGCGTCCAGATGCGCTGGTGTCGGCCTGCTCCAATTGCCGCATCCAGCTTGAGGACGGCCTGGAGGAGAACAACATGGACATCCCGGTGCTCAGCCTGACGGAAACCATCGCCGAGCACCTGGCGGAAGACTGATGCGACAGGTGCAAGCATGACGACGATAAGCAACGACAGGGAATTCAGGGCGGCGCTGGACAGGCTCGATGCGACGCGGCAGCGCGTGCTGGCGGCGCGCTTCGTGGAGCACGTCCTGCCGCTGTGTACGGACGAGCGCATCGGGCGCGCGCTGGCGGTGGCCGCCGATGCCTCCGCTTCGGCCGCGGCGCTGGCCGAGGCGCTCAGGGCGGTCAAGGCGGCCACCATCGATTGTCATGCCCGCTGCGGTTCCGAAGGCGACTGGGAGGCGCAGGCCGGCTATTTCGTGGCGCGGGCGGCTGCGGCCGCGCTCACGCCCCACGGCCAGCTGCCGGCGGGTACCGCCTGGCAGGCGGCGATGAGTGCGCGGATGGCGCGGACCTCGAAAGCGATCGTTACCGGCGAAACCGGCAGCGAACCGGAGAGCGCGCAGCAGTACGCCATCCTTTCCGCCTACATGAATACATAACCAGAGACTACGACTATGAGCGAGCGAGTTGTTGTTGATCCGATTACCCGCATCGAGGGCCACCTGCGCATCGAGGCGCAAATGGACGGCGATCGCATTGCCCAGGCCTATTCGGCCGGTACCATGGTGCGCGGCATCGAAATCATCCTGCAGGGGCGCGACCCGCGCGATGCGTGGGCCTTCGCACAGCGCATCTGCGGCGTGTGCACACTGGTACACGGGCTGGCCTCGATTCGCGCCGTCGAGAACGCGTTGAACTATTCCATCCCGCCGAATGCGCAGCTGATCCGCAACCTGATGAACGGCGCGCAGTACGTTCACGACCACGTCATGCACTTCTATCACCTGCATGCGCTGGACTGGGTGGACGTGGTGTCCGCGCTCAATGCCGATCCGAAGGCGACCTCGGAGCTGGCGCAGTCGCTCAGCGATTATCCCAAGTCCTCGCCCGGCTACTTCGCCGACATGAAGAAGAAGCTGAAGGATTTCGTCGAGGCCGGTCAGCTCGGCATCTTCGCCCAGGGCTACTGGGGCCACCCTGCCTACAAACTGCCGCCGGAGGCGAACCTGATGGCGGTGGCGCACTACCTGGAAGCGCTGGCCTGGCAGCGCGACGTGGCCAAGCTGCATACCATTTTCGGTGGCAAGAATCCGCACCCGAACTTCCTGGTCGGCGGCGTCGCCTGCCCGATCGATCTCAATTCCGATTCCGCGATCAATGCCAAAAAGCTGGCGCAGGTGCAGGACATCATCAACCAGATGAACAGCTTCGTCGCGCAGGTCTACATTCCCGACCTGCTCGCGATCGCCGGTTTCTACAAGGATTGGGGCGCGCGCGGCGAAGGCCTGGGCAACTTCCTGACCTACGGTGATTTCCCGGAAAAGGGCATGGACGACCCCGCCAGTTTCCTGATCCCGGGCGGCGCGATCCTGAACCGCGACATCACGACCGTGCACGAGGTCGACATGAATGCCGCGGAGGAGATCCAGGAATACGTGGCGCATTCGTATTACGACTACAGCCAGGGCAAGGAATCGGCGCTGCATCCCTACGACGGCGAGACCAGCCTGAATTATTCCGGGCCGAAGCCGCCCTACGACCAGCTCGACGTGGAGCATTCCTATTCCTGGCTCAAGTCGCCGCGCTGGAAGGGGCATGCCATGGAGGTCGGTCCCCTGGCGCGCGTCCTGATGCTGTATGCCAAGGGCCATGACCAGACCCGCGAACTGGTCAATATGACGCTGAACCGGCTGGACGTTCCGGTCACTGCGCTGTTTTCCACGCTCGGCCGGACCGCGGCGCGCGGCCTGGAGACCAAGGTCATCGGCGACATGATGCAGACCTGGTACAACAACCTGATCGCCAACATCAAGGCGGGCGACACCAAGACCTTCAACGAACAACTGTGGGATCCCTCCACCTGGCCGCGGCAGGCGCGCGGTGTCGGTTTCATGGAGGCGCCGCGCGGCGGGCTCGCGCACTGGATCGTGATCGAGGACGAGATCATCAAGAATTACCAGGCGGTGGTGCCCAGCACCTGGAACGCGGGGCCGCGTGACGCGAGCGGGCAGCCGGGCGCCTACGAGGCGGCGTTGCAGGACAATCACACCCTGCACGATCCGACCCAGCCGGTAGAGATCCTGCGCACCATTCACAGTTTCGATCCCTGCATCGCCTGTGCGGTGCACGTGACCGATCCGAATGGCGAGGAGTTGATCAAGGTCAAAGTACGCTAGTTCTGTGCTGTACCCGGCCGGGGGAAGGGCGTTATCATTCCCCTGCCGCCCGGCAGCCTGTACCCAGAGAAACCGGAGTCTGCGATGCATCAGAAAGTCATTGTTTCCGTGGTTGTGACCCTCGTCTCCCTGCTGTTCTCGCCGTTCGCGGCGGCGCATACCGGTGTCCACGTCAGCGACGGGCTGGTGGACGGCTTCATGCATCCGGTCAGCGGCATCGATCACCTGCTGGTCGCCATCACGGCCGGTTTCTGGGCGGCGCGCGCGGGCAGCCACGGCATCCGCGACATGTCCTTCTTCCTGATACTGTTCGCCACCGGGCTGCTGCTGGGCGCGGCGAGCCAGGCCTGGCCGCAGTTGGAGGTCGCCACGCCGCTGCTGTTCCTGCTGATCGTGACCGTCATTGCGGTGGCGATCGCCTGTCCCCACTGCTTCCTGCACGCCATCTTCGGCAGCTTCGCGCTCTGGCACGGCATGGTGCACATGCTGGAGATGCCGGCGCAGTCGGCGCAGGCCGGCTTTGCCATCGGCCTGCTGCTCTCCACCAGCGTGCTGTTGACGCTGGGCCTGATCGTGCGCGGGGTGATCGTCACGCGCCGGCCGCACGGCCACGCCTGATTCCCGTTCTCGAGCGGTAACATCATGGCCGGGCTACGGCCATGCGTACTTCACGTGTAATACACAAGTCATACGCCTGTAACGGCGCTGTCACAATCGCCGCCTAGGATGGCGCGCACGTTGGGGCGTGCGCGTCGGTTCGCACGTTCCTCTTTTCGCCTGCCGTGCAATGGCTGCGTAATCCACTTCCGGGTTGCGCCACACGGTGCGTGCTACCGTTTCCCAACCGCAACAGGAGTGACCGTCATGAGCAAAAGACAAACCGCGCTGCTGCCGCTGGCACTGGCCTTATCCGCCACCGGCATGACATCGCACGCATCCGGCATCACCGTCTACAAGGGCGACAACGGGGAGTACGTAAAGATGGGTGGCCGCATCCAGCTGCAGTACCACTCGGTCGATCCGGACGGCGGGCAGAAAACCGACAA